>CAYMZC010000027.1:0-22769 GCA_964394815.1 uncultured Sandaracinobacter sp.
TCGAGGGGCAGGACGTGGCGGTCGCCGTGCAATCGCCGCAGCTGGGCACTGGCCATGCCGTCCTACAGGCGGAAGACGCGCTTTCGGGCTTTTCGGGCATTGTCCTCATTCTCTTCGGCGATGTGCCGCTTCTTACAGCCGCCACCATGGAAAGGCTCGTGCAGGCCCTGGAAGGGCCGGAAGCACCCGCCATCGCCGTTCTGGCCTTCCGCCCGGACGAGCCGGGCGCCTATGGCCGCGTGATCGCGGACGATCAGGGCGCCATCCTGAAGATGGTGGAGGCAAAGGACGCGACGGATGCCGAACTGGCGGTGACGCTGTGCAATTCCGGCCTGATGGCAGTCCGCTCCGGGCATCTGTTCGATCTTCTGAAAAAGGTCGGCAATGCCAATGCGGCCGGCGAATATTATCTGCCCGACATCGTGATGCTGGCGCGTGCGGCCGGGCTGCGCGCCACCGTCCTCGAAGGCTCCGCCGACGAGATGATCGGCGTCAACAGCCGGGCCGAACTTGCCGCGGCCGAAGCGCTCTTCCAGCAGCGCCGCCGGGGCGAACTCATGGCCGCCGGCGTCACCATGGTTGCGCCCGAAACCGTCTTCCTCTCGCATGACACCCAACTCGGGCGCGATTGCCTCGTCGAGCCGAACGTGGTGTTCGGCCCCGGGGTGAAGGCGGGCGAAAATGTCCTGATCCGCGCCCATTCGCATATCGAGGGAGCCGATATCGGCGATGGTTGCGAAGTCGGCCCCTTTGCCCGGCTGCGTCCGGGAACGGTGCTCGGCGCTGGCGCCAGGGTCGGCAATTTCGTGGAAACGAAGAAGGCCGTGCTCGGGCCGGGCGCCAAGGCCAACCATCTGACCTATCTTGGCGATGCCGAGGTTGGCGCCAACGCCAACATCGGCGCAGGCACCATCACCTGCAACTATGACGGCTTCTTCAAATATCGCACCATCATCGGCGAAGGCGCCTTCATCGGCTCCAACAGCTCGCTCGTGGCGCCGGTGACCATCGGCGCGGGCGCGATCGTGGGCGCCGGCAGCGCCATCACGCGCGACGTGCCGGATGATGCCCTCGAAGTCACCCGTGCGGACCAGTCCCGGCGCGAAGGCTGGGCGGCGCGTTTCCGCGACAGGATGAAAGCCAGAAAGGACAGGCGCTAACCATGTGCGGCATTGTTGGAATTCTCGGCAAGTCTGACGTTGCCGGCGCGCTTGTCGAAGGGCTGCAGCGGCTGGAATATCGCGGCTATGACAGCGCCGGCGTCTGCACCGTTCAGGACGGGCATTTCGCCCGCCGCCGGGCCGAAGGAAAGCTGCGCAACCTGGCGCAGAAACTGGAAGCCGACCCGCTGCCAGGCCGGGTGGGTATTGCCCACACCCGCTGGGCAACCCACGGCGCCCCCACCGAAGACAATGCCCACCCCCATATCGCGGGCGATGTGGCCGTGGTGCACAATGGCATTATCGAGAATTTCAAACCCCTGCGCGACATGCTGCAGGCCGAGGGCCGCACCTTCCTCTCCCAGACGGACAGCGAAGTCGTCGCCCATCTCGTGTCGCGCGAACTGGAAGGTGGCGCCACGCCTGTCGAGGCAGTACGCACCGTGCTGCCCATGCTGCACGGCGCCTTCGCGCTTGCCCTCATCTTCCGCAAGGATCCGGACCTCCTGATCGGCGCCCGGCTGGGCGCGCCGCTGACAGTCGGCTACGGGGATGGCGAGAATTATCTTGGCTCCGATGCTCTCGCACTCGCCGGCCTCACCCGCCGCATCGCCTATCTGGATGAAGGGGACTGGGCTGTCCTGCGTCGGGATTCCGTCGAGATCTTCGACCGCGAGAACAGGCCGGTCCTGCGGCCCGCGGTGGAATCGGGCGTTTCGGCCCAGCTGACGGACAAGGGCAATTACCGCCACTACATGCTGAAGGAGATCTATGAGCAGCCGCTCGTCGTTGCCCAGACGCTGCAATCCTATCTGAAGCCGCTGCAGGGCCAGGTTGCCCTGCCCATTCCCGATTTCGATTTCGCCGGCATCGACCGGGTGCAGATCGTCGCCTGCGGCACCAGCTATTATGCCGGCATGGTCGCCCGCTACTGGATCGAGCGTTTCGCGCGCGTGGCCGTCGACATCGATTTCGCATCCGAATTCCGCTACCGCGATCCGGTGCTGAAGCCGGGTGGGCTCGCCCTGTTCATCAGCCAGTCCGGAGAGACGGCGGACACGCTCGCGGCGTTGCGCCATGCCCGCGCCGAAGGGCAGAAGATCGCCTGCGTGGTCAATGTTCCGACAAGCTCGATGGCGCGCGAGGCCGACCTTTTGCTGCCGACCCATGCCGGCGTCGAGATCGGCGTTGCCTCCACCAAGGCCTTCACCTGCCAGCTGGCCGTGCTTGCGGCCTTTGCCGCCAATCTCGCCCGAGCGCGCGGCAAGCTCTCCCCCACTGAAGAGCAGGAGATCGTGAAGCATCTGGCCGAGGCGCCGGCGGCGCTCAATGCCGCACTCGATCTGGAGCAGGCCGTGGCCGCCATCGCGCCGCTCATCGCGCCGGCGCGCGATGTCCTTTACCTCGGCCGCGGGCCGGATTTCCCGATGGCCATGGAAGGCGCGCTGAAGCTGAAGGAAATCAGCTATATCCACGCCGAGGCCTATGCCGCTGGTGAAATGAAGCATGGCCCCATCGCCCTCATCGACGACCAGGTGCCGGTCATCGTGCTGGCGCCGTCCGGCCCCCTGTTCGAAAAGACCGTCTCGAACATGCAGGAGGTGCGCGCGCGCGGCGGCAAGGTGATCCTGATTTCCGATGCCGAAGGTGTCGCCGAAGCCGGCGAAGGCTGCATGGCGACGATCAGCATGCCAGGCGTCCATCCGCTCATCGCCCCGCTGGTCTATGCAGTGCCCATCCAGCTTCTGGCCTATCATGTGGCGGTGCTGAAGGGCACCGATGTGGACCAGCCCCGAAACCTCGCGAAATCCGTCACGGTGGAATGAGATGGCGGGCCACGGCCCGCGCCCATCGGAATGGAGCATTGGCAGGGCCGGTCCATCGGCCCTAAGAGGCCGCTTCGAAAGGCAGGCAGCGATGACGTTCGACTATGATTATTTCGTGATCGGCGCTGGCTCGGGCGGGGTGCGATCCTCCCGCATTGCCGCAGGCCATGGCGCACGTGTTGCGATCGCCGAGGAATATCGGGTGGGTGGCACTTGTGTCATCCGCGGCTGCGTTCCGAAGAAGCTGCTGGTCATCGGCGCCCATTTCGCCGAGGATCTGGAAGATGCCCGCCGTTACGGCTGGACCATCGACAGCAAGAACTTCGACTGGCAGACGCTGAGGGACAATGTGCTGGCCGACGTCGACCGGCTGAACAGCGCCTATCAGACCACGCTCGACAGCCATGGCGTCGAGACCTTCCTCGACCGCGCGACGATCACCGGCCCCAACAGGGTGCGCGTGGGTGACCGGGATGTGACCGCCGCGAACATCCTCGTGGCAACCGGCGCAACCCCCTCCATCCCCGACATTCCGGGCGCGGACCTCGGGATCAGCTCGAACGAGATGTTCCACCTCGACGCCCTGCCGAAACGGGCGCTGATCGTCGGCGCCGGCTTCATCGCCAATGAATTCGCCGGCATCCTGAACCAGCTCGGCGTCGAGGTGACGCTGGCGGTGCGGTCGGGCACGCTGCTGCGCGGCTGGGACAATTCGCTTGCCGACAGGCTGGTCGCGATATCCACGGAAAAGGGCATCCAGTTCCGCTTCCACCACGAACCCGCCTCGGTGGAGAAGCTGGAGGATGGAAGCCTGAGGATGCACTGCACCAACGGCAAGGCCCTCGATGCGGACCTCATCCTGTGGGCGATCGGCCGCACGCCCAACAGCCGGGGCCTGGGGCTTGAGGAACTCGGGCTGGCACTGAAGCCCAATGGCGCGATTCCGGTAGATGCCGACAGCTCCACCACCCTTCCCTGGCTGCACGCCGTGGGTGACGTGACCGACAGGCTGCAGCTGACACCCATCGCCATCCGCGAAGGCCATGCCCTGGCCGACAGGCTGTTCGGCGGCCCGGTGTGGCGGGTGGATCATGATCTCGTGCCGGCGGCGGTCTTCAGCCACCCGCCGCTCGCCAGTGTCGGCCTGAGCGAAAGCGAGGCCCGCACACGGCTTGGCAGTGTGCGGGTTTTCACCAGCGATTTCAGGCCGATGAAAAATGTGCTCGCCGGCCGGAACGAGCGCGCGCTTTACAAATTGGTGGTGGATGGCGCTACCGATCAGGTCGTTGGCGCGCACATGATCGGCCCTGACGCGCCCGAAATTTTGCAGGCGCTGGCAATTGCGGTTAAGGCGGGCCTCACCAAAGCGCAGATCGACCAGACGGTCGCCCTGCATCCCACCATGTCCGAAGAACTGGTCTTGATGCGATGAAGAACTGGACACCCGACAGCTGGAGACAGGCCGAAGCGCGGCAGATGCCCGCATGGCCGGATGCCGCAAAGGCGGCCGCCGTCGAAGCCGAGATGAAGAGCTTTCCGCCGCTGGTCTTTGCCGGAGAGGCGCGGGAACTCAAATCCCAGCTGTCCGAGGTTGTCTTCGGGCGCGCCTTCCTGCTCCAGGGCGGAGACTGCGCCGAAAGCTTCGCCGAATTCCATCCGAACAACATCCGCGACACCTTCCGCGTGTTACTGCAGATGGCTGTCACCCTCACCTTCGCCAGCCACATGCCGGTGGTGAAGGTCGGCCGCATGGCCGGCCAGTTCGCCAAGCCCCGCTCTTCCGATGTTGAGGAAATGGGCGGCGTGTCGCTGCCCAGCTATCGCGGCGACATCGTGAACGACATCAACTTCGAGGCGGCGGCCCGCATGCCGGACCCGGAGCGCCAGAAGCGCGCCTACATGCAGGCGGCCGCCACGCTGAACCTGCTCCGCGCCTTTGCAACGGGCGGCTATGCGAACCTGCACCAGGTGCACAAGTGGAACCTCGATTTCGTGGCCCGCTCCCCCTGGGCTGAGCGCTATGCCGAAGTCGCAAGCCGCATCGGCGAGGCCCTGTCCTTCATGGAAGCCTGCGGCATTTCCCCGGAAACCGTGCCGCAACTCAAGGGCACGCAATTCTACACCAGCCACGAAGCGCTGCTCCTGGGCTATGAGGAAGCCATGACCCGGCAGGACAGCCTGACCGGAGACTGGGTGGACACCTCCGCACACATGCTCTGGATCGGTGACCGCACGCGCTTCCCCGGTTCGGCGCATGTCGAGTTCCTGCGCGGGGTGATGAACCCGATCGGCGTGAAGTGCGGGCCGTCCCTCAAGGCGGATGACCTCCTGCGGCTGATCGACGAACTGAACCCCGGCAACGAAGCCGGGCGCCTCACCCTCATCAGCCGCTTCGGGGCCGACAATGTGGAAGCGCATCTTCCGGCCCTTGTCCGTGCCGTCCAGCGCGAGGGCCGGCATGTCATCTGGTCATGCGACCCCATGCACGGCAACACGGTAAAATCCTCGTCCGGCTACAAGACCCGGCCGTTCGACCGCATTCTCGCGGAAGTGCGCCAGGTGTTCGCGGTGCACCGGGCCGAAGGCAGCCACGCCGGCGGCATCCACATCGAGATGACCGGCCAGAACGTGACCGAGTGCACCGGCGGCGCCATCTGCGTGACGGATGAAGGCCTTGCGGACCGCTACCACACCCACTGCGACCCGCGCCTCAACGCATCGCAGTCGCTGGAACTCGCCTTCCTGATCGCCGAGGAACTGGCGGCGGATCGCAGGAGGCTGCAGCAGGCCGCCTGAGCGGCAGCCGCTCCGGAACATCTGCATTTATAGGACTTGTCCGAAAAAGGGCCATTTCCCGCCAGTCGCGGGGAATGGCCCTTGGCATTCGTGCGTGGTGCGTTTCTGTCGCATTTGCACAACTCACATTGCCGTCCCCGGCAGTTGTGCGTATATCCATTACGCAAAATTTCCGAGGGAGTGCCCGATGAACGCGCCGGTAAATCCGAAAGACCTCTACCCCGCCGATCTGCGACCCATGGGTTTCGAGGATCTGAAGCATGTGCCCGGCCCGCTGCCGGCCCGCTTCCGGACCATCAAGACCATCAAGTTCCTCGCCGACCCCAAGAAGGCGATCGCCGAATCCGCCGCCGAATTCGGCCCGGTGTTCCGCCGGCAGGATTTCATGGGCTGGGGCGTCACGCTTCTGGGGCCGGAGGCCAATGAGCTGGTCCTGTTCAACAAGGACAAGATCTTCTCGTCCAAGCTCGGCTGGGACCCCATCCTCGACCAGGTCTTCCCCAACGGCCTGATGATGATGGATTTCGACCATCATCGCAAGGACCGGAAGACGCTGTCCGTCGCCTTCAAGCCAGGCCCGATGAAGGCCTATCTTTCCAGCCTGAACGAGGGAATCGCCCGTCAGGTCGCCCGCTGGAGCAAGACGGAACAGTTCAAATTCTACCCGGCCATCAAGGACCTCACCCTCGATCTGGCGGCCGGATCCTTCCTAGGCCTTCCCTGGGGACCCGAAGCGGAAAAGATCAACAAGGCCTTCACCGACATGGTGCTCGCCTCCATCGCCATCGTCAGGAAGCCCCTGCCCTTCACCCAGATGCGCCGTGGCGTCCGGGGCCGTGCCTACATGAGCGCCTTTTTCGCGCGCGAGATTCCGAACCGGCGCGGCAAGGATGGCGATGATTTCTTCACCCAGTTCTGCAACGCGACCGACGATGACGGCAACCTGCTGACCGACCAGGAAATCATCGATCACATGAACTTCCTGATGATGGCAGCGCACGACACGCTGACATCATCCATTACCTCCATGGTCTATTTCCTGGGCAAATACCCGGAATGGCAGGAAAAACTGCGCGAGGAGGTGGACCAGGTGCGCGCCCGTCACGGTGGCGCCCTGCCCTATGAGGCGCTCGGGGAACTGGAGCTGGTCGAGATGGCCTTCAAGGAATCGCTCCGGATGATTCCGCCGGTGCCGATGATCCCGCGCCGCGCCATCCGCGATTTCGAATTCATGGGCCATCGCATCCCGGCCGGTTCGGGTGTCGGCGTCAACCCGCTCTACACCCACTATATGCCCGAACACTGGCCGGAGCCGGAAAAGTTCGACCCGATGCGCTTCACCACCCAGCTTTCGGCAAACCGGCATAAATATGCCTGGGTGCCCTTCGGTGGCGGCGCGCACATGTGCCTTGGCCTTCACTTCGCCTACATGCAGGCGAAGGCCTTCTTCTATTATCTGCTGGCCGAGCGGCGGATCGTGCTGCCCGAAGGCTATGAAGGCGAATTCCGGATGGTTCCCATTCCGCGCCCGAAGGACGGCCTGCCGGTCACCATGGCGGCCCGCTGACATGCCGGGGAAGCGCCGCCACCGGTTTCCGGCACTGGCGGCGCTTCTTTTCCTCAGCTTGCTGCTTGCGGCTGGCTTCCTCGCGCTTCGCACAGCCGACATTCCGGCCGATGAACTCCGGACACGCCACGCAACGCCTGCCTCGCGTTTTGTCGCGGTAAAGCCCGGCCTTGTCGTTCACCTTCGGGATGAGGGGCTTCGAGACGGCCCGCCGCTCATACTGGTGCATGGCTCGGGCGCTTCGCTGCACAGCTGGGAGCCATGGGTCGCACGTCTTGGCGGCGCCCACCGGCTGATCAGCCTCGACCTGCAGGGCCATGGCCTCACCGCCCCGCACCCCGTTCACACTGGCCGGTCTTGCGCCCCTCGGCAGCATCCCCACCCTCATCCTCTGGGGGGAAGAGGATTCGCTGATACCGGTGGCGGCGGCGCGCTGGTTCCATGCGGCCCTGCCCGGCGCACGCCTTATCGTCTATCCCGGCATCGGCCATCTGCCGCATGAAGAAACCGCCGACCGCACCGCCGCGGACGTGGCCGACTTTCTGAAGGCGCCGCCGGAAAGGCCGGCGACCTAGCCAGCCCCTGCCATGCGGTCGAGCCGAGCCCGGGCGAAGCTCTCCGCCGTGCCATCGGCAATGGCCGCGCGCAGGCCGGCCATGAGTAACTGATAGTGCCAGATATTATGTTCCGTCAGCAGCATGGCGCCGAGAATTTCGCCGGCCTTGAACAGATGGTGGAGATAGGCGCGGCTGTAATGGCCGCACACCGGGCAGGAACAATCGGCATCCAGCGGGTTCATGTCTTCGGCATGGCGGGCGTTGCGCAGGTTCAGCGTGCCATCCAGCGTGAAGGCCTGGGCCGTGCGGCCCGAGCGTGTGGGCAGAACACAATCGAACATGTCCACCCCGCGCAGCACTGCGCCGATGATGTCAGACGGCTTGCCAACCCCCATCAGATAGCGCGGGCGGTCGGCCGGCAGCAGGCCGGGGGCATAATCCAGAACCTCGAACATGGCATCCTGCCCCTCGCCCACGGCAAGGCCGCCGATGGCATAGCCCTCGAAGCCGATCTCGGTGAGCCGCTCGGCGGATTCGCGCCGGAGGTCGGGATAGAGCGAGCCCTGCTGGATGCCGAAGAGCGCGGGCGCCGGGTCCTTCAGAAAGGCATCGCGCGACCGCCGCGCCCAGCGCATGGACAGCCGCATGGATTGTGCTGCGCGTTCATGGCTTGCCGGATGTGGCGTGCATTCATCAAAGGCCATGACGATATCCGAGTCGAGCAGCCGCTGGATCTCGATGGAGCGCTCGGGGCTGACGAAATGCTTCGACCCGTCGACATGGCTCTGGAAGGAAACCCCTTCCTCCCGCATCTTCACCAGCGCGCCCAGGCTCATCACCTGATAGCCGCCGCTGTCCGTCAGGATCGGGCGCTCCCAGTTCATGAAGCGGTGAAGCCCGCCAAGCCGCGCCATCCGCTCGGCGCCGGGACGAAGCATCAGGTGATAGGTGTTGCCGAGGATGATGTCCGCACCGGCGGCGCGCACATCGCCGGGCTTCATCGCCTTGACGGTGGCGGCAGTGCCCACCGGCATGAAAGCAGGCGTGCGGATGGTGCCGCGCGCCAGCCTGATTTCACCGGTGCGGGCGCGCCCATCGGTTGCGTGGATGTGGAAGGAAAAGCCTGTCATCGGGCTGCCATAGCAAAGTGGCCGCGCGGGAACAGGCCGCAATGAGCCGTGCGGGCCATTGTCCTCAGCCTTCCGGCAGAAGCAGGCTCGAATCCCCGTAGCTGTAGAAGCGATAGCCCTCGCGGATCGCATGGGCATATGCCGACTGCATGCGCTCCAGCCCCATCAGTGCGCTGACCAGCATGAACAGCGTCGATTTCGGCAGGTGGAAGTTCGTCATCAGACCGTCGATGGCGCGGAAGCGGTAGCCGGGGGTGATGAAGATGTCCGTCGTGCCGGTGAAGGGCTCCAGCCCTGAGGATTCGAGCAGCCGCAGGGATGTGGTGCCGACCGCCAGGATGCGCCGCCCTTCCGCTTTGGCCGCTTTCAGCCGGGCCGACACATCCGCCGGCACATGGCCCCATTCGGCATGCATGCGATGCTCTTCCGTGCGCTCGGCCTTGACTGGCAGGAAGGTGCCCGCCCCGACATGGAGCGTCACCGTTTCACGGCCAATGCCGGCGGCATCGAGCGCATCGAAGAGTTGCGGCGTGAAATGGAGGCCGGCAGTTGGCGCCGCGACCGCGCCTTCCGCACGCGCATAGATGGTCTGGTAATCGGCCTTGTCGCGCGGATCGATGCCGCGCTTGCGGGCAATATAGGGCGGCAGCGGCATCTGCCCTGCCCGCTCCAGCGCCACTTCCAGCGGATCTTCACTTTCGAAGCGCCAGTGAACTTCGCCACCCTCGCCCTTTTCCACCACAAGTCCGTGCAGCCCGGCGCCGAAATCCACCCTGTCTCCGGCCTTCAGGCGGCGGGCGTTGCGAACGAAGGCCAGCCACTCCACGGCCCCGAGGCGCATGTGCAGCGTCACGTCGATCGTGGCTTCGCCCTTGCGGCCCGCAAGCTGCGCCGGGATGACGCGTGTGTCATTCAGAACCAGAATGTCGCCGCGGCGCAGGAGCGCGGGCAGATCGCGCACGACATGGTCGGAAAGCGTATCCGGCGTCACCTTCAGAAGACGAGCGGAATCGCGCGGTTCCGCCGGCCGCAGAGCAATCCTGTCCTCGGGCAGGATGAAATCAAAGGCGTCTACGCGCATTGGCTGTCGTGGATATCGCGCCCGCTCAGGGCCGGGGCTGCATCTGGGGTCCGGCTTCTGGCTGTGCCTGAGGCTGCGCCTGAAGCAGCTTTGCGGCTTCCGCTGCCAGCGCATCCTCGGCGGGCGTCAGCCGGGCGGGGAAGGCCGGCGGCGCCTTGTTGTCCGCTCCGATCGACGCCTGGAGGATGCGGCTGGGATTGGCCGGCGGCTCCCCCCGCTCGATCGCATCCACGAAGCGCATGCCATCCACCACCCGGCCGAAAACCGTATATTGCCGGTCAAGACGCAGCATCGGCATGAACATGATGAAGAACTGGCTGTTGGCGGAATCCGGATCGCTTGTCCGGGCCATGGAAACGGCGCCGCGCACATGCGGCAGATCGTTGAATTCCGCCTTCAGGTCAGGAAGCTCTGACCCGCCCTGCCCTGTGCCGCGCGGATCGCCGGTCTGGGCCATGAAGCCTTCGATGACGCGGTGAAACAGCAGGCCATCATAGAACCCGCGCCGGGTGAGCAGGCGTATGCGCTCGACATGCGCCGGCGCCGCATCCGGGCGCATGATGATGGAAACACGCCCGCCCGTCGAAAGATCAAGATGCAGGATGTTTTCAGGATCGGCTGCCGCGATCATTTGCGCGGCATAGGATGTGGCGGGCGCGGCCGGGGCCTGTTCCTTCGACGGGCCGGCGGGCTGGGCCGATTCGAAGGGGAGCTGTGCTGAAGCCGGGGCCGCCATGAAAAGGCCGGCCGCTGCCAGAAGGATGCGGAAAGTCATCAGGGCCTCATGCGGATTCTGGCTTGCCGAAGGCTGAACGGGGCGCATCGGAAACGGAAAAGCCTGTCTTCAACGTCGCGCGGGTCAGCTGGCGGCATTGGCCGCGATCCGGGCGCGCACTTCCGAGGCCATGGCCGGGGAGACGAATTTGTCGATCGCGCCGCCATAGCTGGCGATTTCCTTGACAAGGCGGGAAGCGATCGGCTGCAGCGCCACATCGGCCATCAGGAAGACGGTCTCGATATCGTCGTTCAGCTGCTGGTTCATCCCGGCCATCTGGAATTCATACTCAAAATCGGCAACGGCCCTCAGGCCGCGCACGATCACCGAGGCGCCCTGTTCCTCGGCGAAATGCATCAGCAGGGCATCGAAGGGGACAACCTCGACATTGGTTATGCCGGCAGTTTCCCGGCGGACCTGCCCCACCCTCTCGTCAAGGGTGAACAGGGGCGACTTGGAGGGATTGGTCGAAACACCGATGACCAGCTTGTCCACCAGCTTCGCCCCCCGCGCGATGATGTCCATGTGGCCGAGGGTGATGGGGTCGAATGTGCCGGGGTAAACTCCGATGCGCATGGCTCAATGGTCCCGTTCGATTGCAAAGCGGGCGATGGCCCGCAGGAGGTCGGCCTCGGCTCCGAAGCCCTGGAGGTGGTTGATGGCCTGGTCGATCAGCAGTTCGGCCTGTGACCGCGCGCGCTTGACCCCGAGCAGGGACACAAAGGTGGACTTGCCGGCCCCCGCATCCTTGCGCAGCGCCTTTCCGGTGGCCTCCGGATCCCCCTCGACATCGAGGAGATCGTCCGCGATCTGGAAGGCAAGGCCGAGGTCGCGCGCATAGCCCTTGAGCTTCAGCCGCGTTGCCGCGCCCACCTTGCCCATGATGGCGCCCGCTTCCACCGAATAGCCGATGAGGGCGCCTGTCTTCAGCTGTTGCAGCCGGGTTGTGGTCGGGAGGTCGAAGCGGCTTTTCTCGGCGGCGATATCCATCATCTGCCCGCCAGCCATGCCGGCCGGGCCCGATGCGCGGGCAAGTTCCAGAACCAGTTCCGAGCGCACGAAGGGGTCTTCGTGGGTTGCCTCGTCCGCCAGCAGTTCGAAGGCGACGGCAAAGAGGCTGTCCCCCGTCAGTACGGCGGTCGCCTCGTCATAGGCCTTGTGAACCGTCGGCTTGCCCCGGCGCATGTCGTCATCGTCCATGCAGGGCAGATCATCGTGGACAAGGCTGTAGCAATGCACCGCCTCGATCGCGAGCGCCACGCGCAAGGCCCGTTCGCGATCAACGTTGAAGAGATCACAGGAGGCGACGACAAGCAGGGGCCGCATGCGCTTGCCGCCACCCAGCACCGCATGGCGCATCGCCTTGTAAAGAGGTGCGCGGGCATCTTCGGGCACACCAAGGAGCCGGTCGAACCGGGCGTCCACGGCTTCGCCGATGGCATCCAGCGCCGGCTTCAGCCTGTCCGTGACCGGAGACATGATGTTGGGGTCAGCCGCCAAAGCCGGTCTCGCCAACGGGGCGCCCCTCGCCGTCCAGCTGAAGCTGGGCGATCCGCGCTTCGGCAGAAGACAGTTTCGCCTCGCAATGGGCCTTCAGTTTCTGCGCTTCCTCGTAAAGACCGATGGATGCCTCGAGCGAGGCATCACCGGATTCAAGATCCCGAACGATCGCTTCGAGCCGCTGCAGGGCAGCCTCGAAGCTCAGTGCCGAGATGTCGGTTTCCGTGGTCATTGTCTCTCCCTGCTTGGGGCCATTTGGACGGGGCGCGTAAGGCGGTCAAGCCACCTTGGCCTTCGCGGCCCCCGCCTTTTCCTCGGCGACCAGTTCCTTGCGGGACAGCTTGCCGATCATCGTGCGTGGCAGGCTCTCGCGCACCTCAAGGTCCACCAGGCGCTCATGCTTGCCCACGCGGGCGTTCAGCCATTCCAGCAGCGAAGGGCCATCGACGCCGGCATCGGCTTCCAGGGCGACAAAGGCCTTGGGCCGCTCGCCCAGATAAGGGTCGGGCACGCCGATCACGAGGGCTTCCTTCACCCCGCCGTGGCTGTAGAGCATCTCCTCCACCACGCTGGGATAGACCTTGAAGCCGCCGACGATGACCATGTCCTTCAGCCTGTCGACAATGCGGTAATAACCATCCGTGTCGACCACGGCGACATCGCCGGTCCGCATGAACCCCTCTGCAAACACACCGGAATTGTCCCGCTTCCAATAACCCTGCATCATCTGCGGGCCACGAAAGGCGAGTTCCCCCGGCTCGCCGTCGGGCACCGTCTGCGTGGGGTCATCCTGGTCGAGAAGGCGGATGTGCGTGCCCGGCAGGGGCTGGCCGATCGTGCCCGGCTTGCCGCCGCTTGCATAGGGGTTGACGCTGACGACACCCGAGCTTTCGGTCAGCCCATAGCCTTCCACCAGCTTTGCCCCCGTGGCGGCCATGAACTCCTGTTTCAGCGGCTCCGGCATGGGCGCCCCGCCCGAGATGCAGACGCGGATCGAAGACAGGTCGTGGCGCTTCAGGTCCGGATGGTCGAGCATGGCGCGATACATGGTGGGCACGCCGGGCAGCGCCGTCACCTTCCTGCGGGCGATCGCCTCGAGCGCCGCCTTCACTTCGAAACGGGGAATGAGGATCATCTCGCCCCCGCGCACGATGGTGCGGTTCATGATGCAGGTATGGGCGAAGATGTGGAACAGCGGCAGGCCGCCGAGGATCCGGTCAGGCGCGGACTGCTCGTCGTCGATCGCGTTCACCTGCTGTGCGTTCATCGACAGGTTCGCATGGCTCAGCATGGCGCCCTTCGGGCTGCCGGTCGTGCCGCCGGTATATTGCAGCAGTGCGATCTCGTCGGGGGCCTGGCGCGTGCTTGCGATGTCGACTGGCTCATGGCCGACGAGGCGCGCATGGGAAACATGGCGCTCATCCCGTTTCACCGGCGCGCGTTCGCGCCCCTTGAACAGCCGGTAGAGGATGGACTTGGGGCCGGGCAGCATCTCGGCCACATTGCCGACGACGACAGCCCTGAGGCGGCTCTGTTCGAGCACCGCATCGATGGTGGGCAGAAGGGCTTTCACGTCCAGCGTGACCATGATGTCGGTTTCGCTGTCCTCGACCTGCTGGCGAAGCTCCTCGACCGTGTAGAGCGGTGAGAAGTTCACCACGCGGGCGCCGGCCATCCACGCCCCGAAGGCCGCGATCACATAATGGGGTGTATTGGGCAGGAACAGGCCCACCGACACACCCGGCCCGGCGCCAATGGCCCGGAAACCCGAGGCCGCGCGCGCGGCAAGGTCGGCGATCTCGCCATAGGTGAATTGCCGGCCGAGAAAATCGATCATCGGCGCATCGGGATGCCGCTTCACGGCATCGAGAAGCAGATCGGGCATCCAATGGGGGGTGAAGGCCGTGTCGAAGGGAACGGGATGATCGTAACGCATTGGCCTGCCAGAAAAAAGGGAGCGGAATGTTTCAGTTAAACATGATCATGGAAACATGGTCGTTCAAGGTTCGCGCCGGGCGTGGATGCGCACGCGCACCGGCACGCCATGGCCGACCCATGTGGCGGACGGGTCGCTTTCCATGCCGATGCCGAATTGCCTGCGATCAAGCGTGACGCGCCCATCCATGACCGCCATGTCGCCCGTGATGGAAAGGGTGAACGGCAGGCTTACAGGCACCGATCTGCCACGCAGAAGCAGCTGCCCGCGTGCCACATAATGGCCCGGCTTCACCGCGCGGATGTCGGAAGACTGGAAACGTGCGACGCTGGCCTTCTTCACGTCGAACCAGTCAGGCCCGGAAAGGCTTGCCTTGACGGTGCTGTCGTCGGCTGTCGCGGCGGCAAGGTCTATGGTCGCCACCACGCGGGCCTGCTCCAGATTTGCGGGATCGAACCGGATATCGGCCTGAAAGCGGGGAAAATTGCCGGCAATCGCGCGGCCGTTCCATTCGGCGGTGAAGCCAAGGCTGGAGCGTTCCGGCAAGACCACCCACTGGCTGGCGGCAACGGGTGCCGCCAGCAGCAGGAGGAAAGCCGCGCCCAGAGAGTGCCCAGGACCCTGACGTACCATGCCAGGCAGGATCACCGGGTGCCGCGCCTCAGGAAGGGAAGCATCCGGGCAAGCACGTCATCCTTGTCGAAGAAGTGATGCTTCAGCGCCCCGCCGACATGCAGGAGGAACAGGGCGACGCCAAGGAAGGCCATGATTTCATGGGCTTCGCTGGCAGCACCCGATGTTTCGCGGCTGGTGGCGAAAGGCAGATGCGGCCATTCGAACAGCCCGAACCACATGGTTGGCAGGCCAAGGGGGCTGGCCGAAACCATCACCCAGCCCGACAGCGGCACAAGGATCATGACGGCATAAAGGCCGACATGCGTGACCCTGGCCAGCAACCGCTCAAAGGATGTCATGTGGCCCGGAAGCGGCGGCACCCCTTGCGTGAACCGGGCTGCAAGCCGCAGCAGGCTGAGGGCAAGGATCGTCAGCCCCATGCTCTTGTGCAGCTGTGCCACCGTGAAGCCCAGCTGGCGCTGCGTGGGGTCTGGCGAAGCGAACAGCCCCTCCATGAGGAGGCCGCCGGTGAAATTGCCGATGAGCATCAGGGCGATCAGCCAGTGCAGAAAGATCGCCAGGCTGCTGTAGCCGCTGCGGCCCGCGGCGCTCATTTCTTCAGGAACTCCGCCTCGATGATGAGCTGCACGTCATCGCCGATGGGGCCAAGAAGATCGGTCGATCCGAACTCGGAGCGCTTGAAGCTTCCCTTGGCGGAGAAGCCGAGCGCATGGACCTTGCGCATCGGATGCGGCATCGCACCATTCAGCGTGACATCGAGCGTGACCGGCTTCGTCACGCCCATCATGGTGAGGTCGCCGCTGAGCTTGCCCGTCGTTGCACCGGTCGCGACGAGGCCCGTCGACTTGAAGGTGATGGCCGGATGCTCAGCGGCCTTCAGGAAACGCTCGGCGATCACCTTGTCGAAATCCTCCTTCTCGGGGAAGGGGAAGTCGGTGCGCACGCTGCGCGGGTCGATGCTGACCGAAACGGTCGAGTTGGTCGGCGCCTTGGGATCGAGGTTGATGGTGGCGTCGTAGCTCGCGAAGCGCGCCGTATAATTGGAAAGACCAAGGTGCTTCACCTGCCAGGTGAGGCTGGCGTGGGTCTTTTCCAGTTCATATTCGCCGGCCGGCGCATCGATGGGGGCCGCCTGGGCCAGAAGCGGCGACGCAGCAAGCAGCGCACCCGCTGCAGCGATCATCCTAAGACCTGTGTACATCCGTCTCTCCTCCGCATCATGATTCCGGATGAGGAGGTTAGACGGGCCGCACCCATGCGGCAAGGAGCGGGCTGGCGGCAGGGGCGGAAAACCGCGCCCTGCCGGCCATAGCACCGCAACCGCGATCAGGGCCGGGGCAGATCCGGGTTCATGACGGCGAACAGTTCGCGCATCTGGGACAGTGAGAAAAGATGCGCATAGACAAGGCCCAGCATGCCGTTCTGCACCATCTTGCGGGCCTGGTCGCCACGGATGTTCTGCAGCTTCTTTTCGTCGATCATGCGGAAACCGGCAAAGGTTGCGGGCTGGTCCATTCCGGGCACCTGAATCTGGGCCTGGCCCTCCATCAGCAGGCCAAGCTTGTTCAGCTCGTCCATGAAGCTCTTGGTGCGGGCGATCGCCTGCTCGAACTGCTCGCAGAACTGAAGGATGTTCTTCGTCGTCTGGGTGGGCTGCTTCTCGGCGTCGAAAAGCTTGTTTTCGGCATCTTCGGTGACGATGTTCCAGCTGTCATCAAACACAAGGCTGAGCACTTCGGCTTCGGGCGTCAGGCGGGCAAGCATGAAGGGATGGCGGCGGATGTAGGCCGGCACATAGGTGCCTTCCTTCCACTTTCCTTCGGCATCGACGAAGAGATTTTCGCCTTCCTTCAGGCCAACCAGCGCCAGCGGCACGCCATCGGCGCCGTCAGAAAAGACGATAGGATAGTGGCGCTGCGCCATCACGAATTCATCGACCGTGATCGGGATGGCGTGGGTTTCCCGCGCAAAGCCCAGTTCGCTGCGCTCTGCCAGGCCATGGCCGAGGTGCAGGTCTGTCGTGAGGGGAATGAGGTTCCGGTAGAAAAGCGGAAGCTGAGCGGCGGGTTGGCTGGCCATGATGTCGTGTCCCCGAATGCAGGTCGTCGGTTGAAGATAGCCCCCGTCAGCTGGACTGGCCAACTTCCGGAAACCGGATCGGCCGGGGGTCTAGCGCGGGGCCGTGCCGCGCGCAAGCAAGGCCCGCAGGCCTTTGCTTTCAGGAAAGAAGCTTGCCGGGGTTCATCAATCCCGCCGGGTCGAGCGCGGCCTTCACGGCGCGCATCGCCTTCAGGCGGGCGGGCTGGCCCAGACGGGCAAGTTCGGCTGCCTTCAATGTGCCGATGCCATGCTCTGCCGAGATGGAGCCATTGTGAGAGGCGATGAGATCATGCAGGGCGCGCCGGGCGGTTTCACCATGGGCTGCAAGCCATGGCCCGGGCGCCTCGCCCGGGGGCGGCCTCAGGTTCCAGTGCAGATTGCCATCGCCCAGATGACCGAAGACCAGCGGGCGGCTTCCGGGAAGGATGCGCGCGAAAAGCTCGGTCGCCGCCTCGTGGAAGGCGGGCACGTCGGACACGGCGACCGAGACATCATTCTTGACCGCCCCGCCCTCCTGCTTTTCGGCGATGGGAATGTCTTCGCGCAGGCGCCACAGGGCCTCGGCCCGGGAAACGCTGGTGGCCACGGTCGCATCGAGGATTTCGCCTGCCGCATGGGCTTCGGAAAGCAGGGTTTCCAGCAGATCGGCCGAGCCTTCGAGATCGATCAGCACGTTCATGGGGTGCCGGTCTGCCAGGGGCTGGCGGGCGCCGGCGATCCTTTCGAGCACCAGATCGAGCGCTTCGGCCGAAATCAGCTCGAAGCTTTCCACCCGCTCGCCGGCCGCGCGCCGCAGCCTTGCAAGAAGCGCCAGAGCGGCCGACGCACCCGTTACGCCTGCCCATGCAGTTGCCCGGGCCGAAAGCGGCGGGGCCAGCTTCAGGGCCACGCGGGTGACGACGCCGAGCGTGCCTTCCGCCCCGATCAGCAATTGCTTGAGGTCATAACCCGTATTGTCCTTGCGAAGCGCCGTCAGCTGGTCGAGCCGGCTGCCATCGGGCAGCACGGCTTCAAGGCCAAGAACCAGCGCACGCATGGTGCCATGCCGCAGCACCTGAACGCCACCGGCATTGGTGGATACCAGCCCGCCGATGGTGGCGCTGCCGCGGGAGCCGAGGGAAAGCGGAAAGCGGCAGCCAGCGGCCTCGGCTGCGGCATGCACATCGGCGAGGATTGCGCCAGCCTCCACCACCATGCTTAGGCCCGCCAGATCCGTGGACAGCACCCGGTTCATCCGCCTGAGCGACAGGATGGCAACCGGGCCTGCCGGTTCGGGCTCGGGCACGCTGCCGCCAACAAGGCCGGTATTACCGCCCTGCGGCACCAGCGCAATTCCAGCCTCGCCGCAGGTGCGGACGATGCGTTCGACATCGGATGTCGACCGTGGCAGCAGCAGCGCATCGGCATGGCCCGTCTTCTGGCCGCGCCAGTCGGTCAGGTGCGGCGCAAGATCCCCGGGCGCGGTGCGGACGAGATCCGCGCCCAGCGCTTCCACCAGTGCATTGGCAACCAGAGCATTGGCAACCGGCGCGCTCACTCCTTGACGAACCGGTCGATCTTCGCCTTCAGCGCCTTCAGTTCGGCCTTCAGGGCCTGCACCTCGTCATCCGTGGCAGGCGTGGCAGGCGTGGCCGCTTCGTCGGGGCGCTTTGCCGGTTCGGCGCTTTCCCCGGCCTGCGACTTCGGCGCGCCACCAGACCACATGTCGGTCGCCGCCTTCATCATGGCCATATTCTGCCGGGCCAGCGCCTCGAACGGGTTCGACCCGCCCGCCATCATGCCCATCATGGTGGAACGAACCTGTTCCTGGTTGCGCCGGAAGGCTTCCATAGAGGCTTCGAGATAATGCGGCACCATCGCCTGCATCTGGTCGCCGTACATGGAAATCAGCTGGCGCAGGAAATTGACCGGCAGAAGCGTGGCGCCGCGGTTTTCCTCTTCTACGATGATCTGGGTCAGCACGCTGTGGGTAATGTCGTCGCCGCTGCGCGCGTCCACAACCTTGAAGTCGCGCCCGGCCCGCGTCATGTGCGAAAGATGCTCGAGCGTGATGTAGCTGGAGCTTTCGGTGTCATAGAGGCGCCGGTTGGCGTATTTCTTGATGATGACCGGCTTGCGCTCATCATCGGTGGCCCTGGTGCTTGCCATCCGAATGTCCGTCCGTTCTGCTCGCCCCTTCGGCAATGGCTTGATAACCGGGCCACGACCATCGGGATTATGTTGTCTTCAGGATTTAGCATGCGCAGCATGAGCCGGCAATTCCATGGCTTCCCCCGGAAATTCCAGAAGGCCACGCCGAATGGATGAACAACCAGGCCAGGCACCGCAATCATTCCCGGTTTCGGGGCGCGGCCCGCACCCCCTGCCCCTTTTCCTGTCTCTCGCCTTACGTGTCGTTGGCCATGACAGGGCGCGCATGGCCAATCTTCTCGAGGGGTTGCGTCGCTATCAGTCGGCCCCCCTGCCGCCGCCCATGCCCGGACCTGCTGTCGTCGCAAGCCGCGGCGGGGTGCGGCTGCTCGACTTCGGCGGCCCGGCCGGTGGCAGGATGCTTGTGTTCTTGCCTTCGCTCATCAACGCTCCTGCCGTCCTCGATCTGGCGCCGGGGCGATCGCTGGTGCGGCACATGGCCGAAGCAGGCTTTCGCACCTTCATGGTTGATTGGGGGCCGACCGGCCCTGCCGAGCGGCGCCTGGGGCTGGCGGGCCTTGTCTCGGCGCGGCTGTTGCCGCTTCTGCGTGGCCTTGATGGCCGGCTTTCCCTCATCGGCTATTGCCTCGGCGGCACGCTGGCGATGGCGGCGGCCTGCCATCTGGGGCCAAGGCTCGAAAGGCTCGCCCTGCTGGCGACGCCCTGGCATTTCTCGGGCTATTCGGATGATGCGCGAAAGGCCGCCCTTTCGACATGGCACGCGATCCGTCCGCTTGGCCGGACATTGGGGGCCGTGCCCGT
Organism: uncultured Sandaracinobacter sp.; assembly: GCA_964394815.1. Lineage (GTDB taxonomy): Bacteria > Pseudomonadota > Alphaproteobacteria > Sphingomonadales > Sphingomonadaceae > Sandaracinobacteroides. The sequence goes on from CAYMZC010000027.1 coordinate 20,017, forward strand.
TTCACTTTTGAATCCACTGTTCTGGAGCCTTGATGAAGCCGGCGTCATCGCCAAGTTCGAAGCCCTTGCCCGCCGACCCGAAGGCGATCCGCACAGTTCATGGTTCGCCGCCGTCGAGGACTGGGCAAACAGCGGCGCGCCGCTTTCCCTGGCATCGGCGCGCGACCTTTTCGAGCATGGCTATGCGCAGAACCGGACCGGGCGCGGCCTGTGGCGCGTGGGTGGCAGGATCATCACGCCGGATTGCATATCGGCTCCCATTCTCGACCTCGGCGCCACACGGGATCATCTGGTGCCCGCCCCGGCGCGCCCCCATGCCCATGATGAGCGCATCAGGCGGATCGATGTCGCGGCGGGCCATGTCGGCATGGTGGTTGGAAGCCGGGCGCCCGATGAAACATGGGCCGCGCTTTCAAACTGGCTTCGCACGGGCTAGAGACTGCGCCGCCAGCACGCTCGGAAACGAGAGCGCCGGCGGACAGGCAAGGGAGCAGCAGACAATGGCGGCGGGCGAATCGGCAGCGGACTCGGCGGCGGGAATGCCGCGCGCTCGCGCGCTGCGGCCACAGGCCCCCGCTGACGGCGAAACCGTGCTCTGGCAGGGACGCCCGGCCATGGCGGGGCGCCGGCTGGTCGAACTGCTCGGCTTTCTCATTCTCCTCGGGCTTCTCACCTGGCTTGCCATGGAACTCATACGCCCGCACTTCGCGGGTTCGGGCTTTGCCGGCACGCCGGATGCCAGCGCCCTTCCGCTGATACTGGCGATGGTGGTGGGCATGATGCTCATCATCGCCCTGCCCGTCTGGCTGCGTTCGAGTGCGCGGGCGCGGGCGCGCTACATGCTCACCAACCGCCGCGCGCTGATCTGGCTGGGCGACAGGATCGTCGGCGAGGCCATGCTGTTCGGCGCGCAGATGGAGGCCGGGCCGGCGGAAGTGTCCTTCACCACGCCCCATGTCTGGCTGGACTGGCGGCTCCGCGATGAAGGCGTCGACCGAATCCGCTTCGAGCAGACAGAAGATGCCATGAAGGTAGCAGCAATCGCCGAAGACCATGGCGCACGCTGGATCAACCGCCCGGAAGACGGCGCAGCCGGCTGAAGACCATCTGCCCGGCCCGGCCTTGCTGCCCCGGGCGGCCTGCTCCTCAGGCCGCGGCCGAGGGGCGTGCCTTGATGCGGGCATGATAGGCCGTGACGTTCGGATGATCCGGCCCGGCCCTCAGGCCGACCCATTTCGCGAAATCAAGGCAGATGAAGGCCGTGATGTCGGCGACCGTGAAACGCCCCGCTGCCAGCCATTCACGTGTCGCCAGCGCTTCTTCCAGCCTGTCGAGCCACTGGCGGCCAAGCAGCTGCCCGCGTTCGGCAAGGGCCGGGATGGCGGGGGTTTCCGGCCCGCTTCCGGGCGCCCCCCTGCTGGCATAGGCCGGCGCGCTGTTGCGGAAGGCGGCGGCAATGTTGAACATGCCGTCAAACTCCATGCGCCGCTGCCATTGCTCGATCTCGCCGATTTCGAAGGCGTCCCGGCCGAAGAGATTGGGCTCGGGGCGGAGGGCCTCGACATAGCGGCAGATGGCGATGGATTCATCCAGCACCCGCCCGTCTGCCAGCACCAGCGTCGGCACCACACCACGCGGGTTGACGGCCAGATATTCTGGCGAAAGATTGGCGCCCGCCTGGATGTCCACCTCCACCAGCGGAACCGCCAGCCCCTTTTCAGCCAGGAACATCCGCACCCGGCGCGGATTCGGGGCCATCTTCATGTCGTAAAGACGCATGTCATCAAGTCGCATCGGCTCTTTCCTTCCCTCCGGGCTGACAGTATAGGCCCCATCCCATGCGGCACAGCCTCTTTTTCATGGCCCCTCCTTGCGCGGGCCGGCCCATGGGCCGCGCGCCGGCGTTGCGACGCGGCTGACCGCCGCGCGCCCGGCTTCGTTCCGGGATGCGCGGCGGGCGGGTGGCTGGCGGCCATCCGGCGGGAGTACGGCTCCCCTCTTCCCCCTGCACATCCCCGATGGCTTCCCGAAAGGGAGCGCCCCGCAAGCGCCAAGGAACGACCGTGGAGATCCTGCCCCGCACCGCCGCCGATCCCGATGAACTCGAGCAACTGCTCGATCTCTGCTTCGGGCCCGGCCGCCAGCGCCGCACTGCTTCGCTTCTGCGCCGGGGTGCGCCGCTCATTCCCGAAGCCAGCTTCATCGCCATGGACGACGGCCGCCTCGTCGGCAGCGTGGAAAGCCATCGGCTGGCCTGGCAGCTGGGCAGGACAGTCCGGCCGATGGCGCTTCTTGGCCCGCTGATCAGCCACCCCGCGCGCCGGGGCGAACAGATCGGCGTGAAGCTGATGGACAAGGCCATGGCCGCGCTTGACCAGCTGGGTCTGCCTGTCATGCTGATCGGTGACGCGCCCTATTACGGGCGCTGGGGCTTTTCAGCGGCCGCCACCGGCCAGTGGCTGCTGCCCGGCCCGGTCGACCGTGATCGCCTTCTACTGCGCGCGCGGGATGCCACACTCTATGCCGGCCATGCCGTTCTGCTCCCGCCGGACCAGTCCTGCCACGCAGCTTGACCTCTGCGGCAGGCAGGCCCATTTCCCAAGGCATGGAATCAACAGCGGAACCCATCCGGCCTGCCGCCCTCGATCTGTCGGGCGCGAGCCTGGCCGACATTGCGAAGGCAGTGGCCGAAAAGCGGCTGCCGCCCGTGGAAAAGTGGAACCCGACCCACTGCGGCCACAGCGACATGCGGA
>CAYMZC010000028.1:0-20281 GCA_964394815.1 uncultured Sandaracinobacter sp.
GTCGGGCGTATACCAGGCAGGAATCCGGTGGCCCCACCACAGCTGGCGCGAAATGCACCATGGCTGGATATTGTCCATCCAGTTGAAATAGGTCTTTTCCCAGTTCTTCGGCACAAAGGCCGTGCGGCCGTCGATCACCGCTGCGCGCGCCTCTTCGGCAAGCTTGCCGGCATCGACATACCATTGGTCGGTGAGCCAGGGCTCGATCACCACGCCCGATCGGTCGCCGTGCGGCACCTGGATGACCTTGTCCTCCACCTGTTCCAGCAGGCCGAGCGCATCGAGATCGGCGACGATGCGCTTGCGGGCCTCGAAGCGGTCGAGGCCGCGATAGGCTTCCGGGATGGAGGCGTCATCGAGGATGCGGGCATCGGCATCGAGGATGTTGATCCAGCCGATGTCGCGGTGGCGCTCATAGACGGCCCAGTCGTTGAAATCATGGGCCGGCGTGATCTTCACGCAGCCCGAGCCGAGCTCCGGGTCCGCCCATTCGTCCCCGATCACGGGGATCTGCCGGCCCGTCAGCGGATGGGCGATCATCCGGCCGATGAGGTGGGCGTAGCGCGCGTCCGCCGGGTTCACGGCCACGGCCGTGTCGCCCAGCATCGTTTCCGGCCGGGTGGTGGCGACAACGAGATGGCCCGAGCCATCGGCGAGCGGGTAGCGCAGGTGCCAGAAATGACCCTGCACCTCGCGGGTTTCGACTTCGAGGTCGGAAATGGCGGTCTGGAACTTCGGATCCCAGTTCACCAGCCGCTTGTCTCGATAGATGAGGCCGCGCGCGTGCAGGGTGACGAACACATGGGTGACGGCGGCCGTGAAGCCCTCGTCCATGGTGAAGCGTTCGTTCGCCCAGTCGCAGCTGGCGCCCAGCCGGCGCATCTGGCGGGTGATGGCGCCGCCCGATTCCGCCTTCCAGGCCCAGACCCGCTTCAGAAAGGCCTCGCGGCCCATGCCCTGCCGGGTCAGCCCTTCATCGGCCAGCGTGCGTTCTACCACCATCTGGGTGGCGATGCCGGCATGGTCGGTGCCCACGATCCAGCGCGCATCCTTGCCCTTCAGCCGCTGCCAGCGGATGAGGATGTCCTGCAGGGTCTGGTTCAGCGCATGGCCGATGTGCAGCACGCCCGTGACATTGGGTGGCGGCAGCACGATGGTGAAAGGCGTGGCGCCGGGCCGTTCCGGGCGGAAGGCGCCCGCCTGTTCCCAGTGCGGATACCAGCGCGCCTCGATGGCGGCCGGGTCGAAGGTCTTGTCGAGGCGGGGTGTTTGGGCTGTTTCGGACATGGGGGCGGATTAGCCGCCCGGGGCGCATCTGAAAAGCGCCCAATCCCCGGCTTCCCTTTCCCTGCCGTCAGTTGCGGCCGGTCAGGCGGGCGATTTCCTCGGCGGCCATCTTCTGGACGATTTCCGGAAGATGGGCCTTCAGCCATGCCTGCACCTGCGGCCGGATCATTTCGGCGAGGAATTCCTCGACCGTCCGCTGCATGCCGGGAACCGGCAAGGCGGCGTGTTCGGCATGGGCGACGCGGGCAAGCAGCGCTTCCGTGATGGCCGCAGGCGTGAGCGGCTGAGCGGAAGACAGGCTTTCCGGCGCCTCATCCTGCGGATCGGCATCGACGGTGCCGGCTGACGGCATTTCAACATCCGCCGCCGCATCGTCCGCCATGGATTCCGCGGGGGCCTCGGCCGGCCTTGCCGGGCGCTGGGCCGCACGCGCCGATGGCGGTGGCGCCTCCCCCCCAACCGTCGCGCGGATCGATTCGAGGATGGAGGCGAGATTGGGATCGAGGGGCTTGCTCATCTTGCCATCTGCCTCATGGTTGCGGGCCCATGGTCGAGGCGGCGCGGTTGCGGTCCGTGTCGGTGCGCGGGTCAGGATCATATCCGAACTCGCTCCAGCCCTTGCCACGCACGCGGCGGGCATTGGCCTCCGGATCATAGCGCGCAACGGCTATTCCATCCAGCACCGGTTCAAGCCGTCCGATGGTTTCGAGCAGCCTGTAGATCGCGACATGGCGGTCACGCTCGGCCTGCACCAGCGAAACGCGGGCGTTCAGAAGTTCCTGCTCGGCGTTCAGAACGTCGAGGATGTCGCGGCTTCCGACGGTGTTTTCCTGCTTCACGCCTTCGGCGGCAAGGCTGCTGGCGTCCACCTGCGCCCTGGAGCTTTCGATGATCGCCTCAGCGGTCTTCAGAATGGTCCAGTTGGCGGTCGCGGCTTCGCTTACCAGACGCTGGGTCTGGGTGATGGTTTCCAGCTGCTCGCTCTGCCGCGCCTGCGCCTGCCGCACCCGCGCCGAGGCAAGGCCGCCGGTCAGCAGCGGCATGCTGGCCGTGACACCCACCTGGGGCACGAAGCCGGAAATGCCGAAGAAGGGGCCGGTTGCCTTGGTGTAGGCGCCCGTCGCCTGGACCCCGACAGTAGGCAGGCGCTCGCGCTTGGCCGTGAGCACATCGGACCTGGCGGCCTGTTCATCCAGTTTGGAGGCAGCCAGCAGGGGGTTGGTTTCAAGCGCCATGTCCCGCGCCTGTTGCGCTGAAGCCGGAACCGGCGGCAAAGGCGGCAGGGGGGCTAGCGCGCCCGGTGCGCGGCCGACAAGGCGCTCATAGGCCTGTTCCGCCTGCACCAGCTGGCCGCGCGCCGAAATCAGCCCGGCCTGTGCGGATGCCAGGCGCGCTTCCGACTGGGCGACATCGGTGCGGGTAAGATCGCCGACTTCGAACCTGTCGCGCGAGGCCTGCAGCTGCTGTTGCAGCACCTTCACCTGATTTTCGTTGAGGCGCACGAATTCACGGGCGCGCAGCACGTCGGCATAGGCTGTCACCGTATCGACGATGACCTGATATTCGACCGACAGCAGCCGGGCGCGAGCCGCCTCGATCCGGGCTTCCGCGGCGGAAAGGTCGGAGCGGATGCGCCCGCCCTCCCAGATGGCCTGATTGAGGGTGATGCCGGCGCGCCAGGTCTGGCCAAGATCGCCGAAATTCTCGGTCATGTTCTGCGTGAAGCTGCCGCTCAGGGCAGCGCTCGGCCGTGTTCCCGATGCGATCAGCGGCACGCTTTCATCGATCTGCCGCAACTGGGCACGTGCCGCAGCCACCTGCGGGTTACCCGAATAGGCAGCGGCAATCGCATCCTGAAGGGTTTCGGCGGAAACGGGCGATACAGCGACAAGCGCTGCCGGAACCGTGGCAAGAAGGATTGGGCGCATGAGGGGCTTTCAGAATGTGAAGGCCGGGGGCCTCCGGAAACCGGGCAGCAGGCTGCCGGATGTTTCCGCAAAGGGATCGAGGTGCAGCAGTCCCGACTGCTTCCGACCGCGTGCGGCGCGAGCCACCCCGTCTGGTCCGACGAGGATGGTGAAAAGCCGACCCCCCTCGGCCAGCTGGGCGGCAAGGTCGTCGGGCAGCTTTTCCACGGCGCCGTCGACCAGGATGAGGGTATAGGGGGCGCCATCCGCCCAGCCGGATTCGAGCGGGCCTTCGACAACCGCCACATTGGTGTTACCGCGCAGTTGCTCGCGCGCCCGTGCCGCGAGCGCGGCATCGCTTTCCAGCGCCGTCACATGGCCTGCAAGCCCGGAAAGCACGGCGGCGGAATAGCCGGTTGCAGCGCCGATCACGAGAACGCGGTCATCCTCTTCAGGCATCGCCTCCTCGATCAGGCGGCCGAGCGAAAGTGGCGACAGCAGTTCGCGGCCGCTGCCGACCGGCTGCGGTGCATCCACATAGGCAAGGCCCCGGCGATCGGGCAGCACATAGTCTTCACGCGGAACGGCGAAGAAGGCGGCAACGACGCGTGGCGTCACGATGCCACAGGGCTTCAGCTGGCTTTCGATCATTGCCTCGCGCGGGGCGAGGGCGGTTGCGGAAACGGCGGTGGCCACGTCTGGGAGCCCCTTCGAGCTGGATGAAATCGGAACTGGTTGGCCCTGATACAGAGGGGGCGGGCCTGCCGCAACTGGCCGTGAAAAGGGCGACAAGCGGCGCGCGAGGCATTAGGAGGCTGCTTCAGACAGTGGAGACAGGTTCAAGATGGTTGAAGCCGAATGGTGGGACTATGACGACGCGGCCGAGATGGCCGAGGCGGTTGCGGGCGATGCGCAGTTCCTGATCGAATCGGCGCTCGATGCGCGCGGCGATGCCGTGGCCGCGCTTCCCGGCAGCGCTTCCGTTGCCGGCATTCTCGACAAGCTGAAAAGCGCGCGGCTGAAATGGAAGGATGTCACGATCGTCCCGACGGATGATCTGCTTGTTCCGGTGGACAGCCCGCTGTCGCGCGTGCGGGTGCTGGCGGAACGATTCCTGCCGCTGGGCGCGCGGGTTCTGCCGCTGACCGGCGGAAATCTGGCTGTCGGCGATGCCGGCCGGGCAGCCGATGCCCGCCTGCAGGCCATCCACTGGCCGCCTGACGTTGTCTGGCTGGACGTGAACGAGCATGGCCATGCCGCCGGAATCGCCCCCGGACCGGACTTCGAGGCGGCGATCACGGCGCCGCACCGCGCCATCGGTCTCACGCCGGATCCGCTGCCTGCCGATGCGCCCCATGCCCGGGTGACGCTGACCCGCTCGGCGATCCTGTCCTCCCGGGCCATGCTGATTTCCTGCCGTGGCCAGAAGGCGCGCGACCTGCTCGAGGCCGCCCTCGAGGACGGGGCGGGATCCAGGCATCCGATCGGCCGGATTCTGGCGGATGCCGACCAGGCCATCGACATCCACTGGGCCCCCTGAAGCCGGGGATCTGGCGATGGACGGGCTGACACGCGCGGTGCAGGCCAGGGCGGGGGTGATCTGCGCCGACATCGGCGGCACCCGCGCCCGATTTGCCATCGCGCGGCAAGGCGAAGACGGCAGCATCGGGCTGTCCGATATCGTCCGTCTCGAAGTGGCCGCGCATGACAGTCTCGAAGCGGCTTTCCGCGCCTTTGCCGATGCTGTCGACGGCCCGCTTCCCGATGTTGCGGGCATTGCCATTGCAGGGCCGGTGGAAGGGGCGGAACTGCGCTTCGCCAACAACCCATGGATAGTCCGGCCCGCCAGTCTCGCTGGCCAGCTCGGCCTTGGGCGCGTGGTCCTGGTGAATGACTTTGCAGCGGTCGCCCATGCCGTTTCCGTTTGCGGCAAGGATGCGCTCGAACCGCTCGGCGAACCGCTCGGCGATACGGGCGCGCCCCTGCGGCCCGGCCTTCCGGCAGATGGCTGGGTGACGGTGATCGGTCCCGGCACCGGGCTGGGCGTCGCGCTGTTGCGCACGGGCACCATGCCGATTGTGCAGGCGACAGAAGCGGGTCACATCGGCTTCGCCCCGCATGACACCTTCGAGGACAGGCTGCTCGCGTCACTCAGGGAAGACATCGGCCGCGTTTCGGTCGAGCGTGTCGTCTCCGGTCCCGGCCTCGCGGCGATCGCCCGGCAACTGGCACATGATGCCGGAACGGAATGGCTGGGGATGTCCGATGCCGAACTCTGGGCGGCCGCCATCGGGGATGAGGGCGGCCCGGCACGCGCGGCGCTCGACCGCTGGCTGCAGATGCTGGGCAGTGTTGCCGGCGATCTGCTGCTAGCCCACGGGTCGCAGGCGCTGGTGCTGGCCGGCGGTCTTGCGGCGCGCGCGGCCCATCTTGTTGCCGGCTCGGGCTTTTCGCGACGCCTTGCCGACAAGGGGCGGTTTTCCGATCATCTCGCCAGCTTGCCGCTGTTCAGGCTCACCCATCCGGAGCCGGGCCTGCTCGGAGCCGCCATCGCCTGCCTTCGCGCCACCGGACGCTGACCATGTTGCCTGTTCCGGCCCCCGGGCGGCTCATACGGTCGCGCGTCACTGTATCTATCTTGCAACGCTTCCGGGCCTTCTTTCCCACCTGACACGGGTGTCAGGTTTCGCGGGAGGGTGCAGCCTTTAGAGCGGCGCGCAAATACCCGTCCGTAAATTTCGGTGGGTCGGGCAGGAAACCACCGGGCTCAAAGTCCGCCGGTTTCGCAAGCGGTCTTCACGACGGCCCGTGCCCGGAATTCGAATGCTTTTGTCCTTGGGAGGTTACATGTCGATTTCGTCTGCACGCGCCATTCTGGCGCTTGGTGCGTCCACCATCGCGCTCACGTCCGCGCCTGCCGCTTTCGCCCAGGATGCCCAGGTCGGAATCGGTGACATTGTCGTCACGGCGCAGCGCCGCGCGGAATCGATCAACGACGTTCCGATGTCGATCCAGGCCTTCGGCTCCGAAAGCCTCGAGGCAATGCGCGTCACCGACGTCAAGGACCTCACGGCCATGGTTCCGAGCTTCGGCGTCAACCAGAGCTATCAGGGCGTGCCGACCTACACGATGCGCGGCATCGGCTTCAACACGATCAACCTGTCGGCCACCTCCACTGTCGGCACCTATACGGATGAAGTCGCCTACGCCTATCCGATCATGAACACCGGCCCGATGATAGACATCGAGCGCGTCGAGGTTCTGAAGGGGCCGCAGGGCACGCTCTATGGCCGCAACACCACCGCCGGCCTCATCAACTTCGTCACCGGCAAGCCCAAGGACGTCGTCGAGGGCATGGTCACGCTCGAAGTGGGCGACTATGAGACGGTGAATGTCGGCGGCTACATCACCGGCCCGCTCGCCGATCGCCTGCAGGTCCGCCTGGCGTTCCGCGCCGACACCAGCAGCGAAGGCTGGCAGAAGAGCAACACGACCGGCCAGAAGCTGGGCAAGGTTTCCAAATACGGCCTGCGCGGCTCCGTCGCCTTCCAGCCGACCGACACCACCAACATCGATGCCTCCGCGACCTACTGGATCAACAAGTCCGACACCGTTGCGGCCCAGGGCATCGGCTTCACCCCGGCGACGACGCCGGGTTCGGGCAGCACGGCAAGCCTCTTCAACGCGCCGGGCCTTCCCGAATATATCGCCAGCAATTTCCCGACCCGCGGCAACCAGGCGGACTGGCAGCCCCGCGCCGAGCGTGAGCAGGACATCGGCGTCACCCAGGGCATCAAGGGACCGCTGCAGGAAGATAACTGGTTCCTTGGCCTGAAGCTGCGTATCGAGCAGGAAATCGGTGATACGACGCGCTTCGTCGCGCTTACCGGCTATAATGAGTTCCGCCGCGACGCCGTTTTCGACTGGTCGGGCGCTCCCTACAACATTCTGGCGCAGGATGCGGCGGGCAAGATTGAATCCTTTGCCCAGGAAGCCCGCGTCGAAGGTGAAAACGGCCCCGTGACCTGGCTCGTCGGTGGCTATTATGCCGTCGACACCATCGTCGACAGCAACAAGACCCAGCTTGGTGACAACGCCAACGTCGCACTGGTCCGTGCCGGAACGGCCGGCCTTCTGAACACGCCGTTCAACACCGGCGGCTACACGCTCGCCGACCTCAGCTATGCCTTCCGCCAGTATGAGGATATCGGCAACTTCAAGACCAAGACCTGGAGTGTCTTCGCCAATGCCGACGTCGAGCTGACGCCGACCCTGAAGGCAACCGCCGGCGTCCGCTACACCGAGGATCTCCAGCGCTACACGGGCTGCTCGCGTGACATCAACGGCAGCATGCTGCCCAACGTCAACGTCTTCAACCGGGCGCTCTTCTTCCAGGTCTATGGCGTTCTCGCCGACCCGATCGAAGCCAACCAGTGCAACACCTTCAGCGTGGAAAACGGCAGCTTCGGCGCCGTCCAGTCGACGCTTGATGAAAACAATGTCGCCTGGCGCCTTGCGATGAACTGGCAGCCCAACGATACGGCGCTTCTCTATGCGTCGGTCTCGCGCGGCTTCAAGTCGGGCGCGACGCCGGTGAACGCGGCCAGCAAGGCCGAGCAGAATGCGCCGGTGACACAGGAAAAGCTGACCGCCTATGAAGTCGGCACCAAGCTTTCGCTGCTGGATCGTCGCGTCCAGACCAACGCCGCCTTCTTCTACTACGACTATAGCGACAAGCAGATCAGCACCTACTTCGCGGATCCGATCTACACGGCCCTGTCGCGCCTCGACAACGTGCCCGACAGCCATGCCTATGGCTTCGAAGCCGATGTGACCGCGCAGCTGATCGACGGCCTGACGGTCTCGGCGACGGCGCTTTGGCTGGAAACGAAGATCAATGGCTACATCGGCACCAACGCCGCCGGCCAGACCCAGAATTTCGACGGCGCCGGCTTCATCTACAGCCCGAAGTTCCAGGGCACGGTGACTGCCCTTGTCGATGTGCCGCTGACCGAGGGCATCAACTTCACGGCCATGGGTAACGTGCGCCACCAGAGCAGCTCGAACACCATCTTCGAGGATCTGGAAGGGTATCGCATCCCGGCCTATGCCCTGGTGAACGCCAGCATCGGCCTGCGTGCCGATGACGCAAGCTGGGCCGTGAACTTCTGGGCCCGCAACCTGTTCGACCGCTACTACTGGAGCGCCGCGACGTCGAACGCCAACACGCTGGTCCGCTTCCCGGGCCGGACCCGCACCATGGGTCTCACGGGAACCTTCCGCTTCTGATGGGTGCAAGGGGCCCGGCGCCATGCGAATGGCGCCGGGCCCTTTTTCATGTCAGCTGTAATCATGTCCGGGGAGAGACAGGGATGACAGGCAGCAACGTCGCGGGCACGGCCCGCAATTCCGATGAAGTGCGCGTCGATGCGCTTGTGGTGGGCGCCGGCTTCGGCGGCCTCTACATGATCCACCGCCTGCGCGAGGCCGGCTTCAGCGTGCAGGGCATCGACCGCGCGGGCGATGTTGGCGGCACCTGGTACTGGAACCGCTATCCGGGCGCCCGCTGCGACATCCCAAGCCTGATGTATTGCTACAGCTGGTCGGAAGAGCTGCAGCGCGAATGGCGCTGGAGCGAGAAATACGCCACCCAGCCGGAAATCCTCGCCTATGCGGAATTCGTGGCTGACCGTTTCGACCTGCGCCGCTCCTACCAGTTTGACACGGTGGTGACGGCCGCGACCTTCGACGAGGCAAGCGGGGACTGGCGCGTCGAGACAGACAGGGGGCAAATCTTCCGCGCCCGCTGGCTGGTGATGGCCACCGGCTGCCTTTCCGTTCCGCGCGGGGCGGATCTTCCCGGCTCCGACCGCTTCAGGGGCCTCAGCCTCGTCACTGGCGAATGGCCGCATGAGCCGGTGGATTTCAAGGGCAAGCGCGTTGCCGTCATCGGCACCGGCTCGTCCGCTATCCAGTCGATCCCGCTGATCGCGAAGGATGCCGAAAAGGTGCTGGTGTTCCAGCGCACGCCCAACTTCAGCCTTCCGGCCCTCAACTGCCCGCTGACGGACGAGGAAGTGCAGATGTTCCGCGAGGCCTTCCCGGCCTATCGCCAGGCGCTGCTGAGCGGAGACCCCGGCATCGAGCTTCCCCCCGCCGACTGGGAGCCGACGGATGATGAACTGCAGCAACTGGTGCAACTGCTGTGGAATGGCGGCGGGCTTGTTTCAACGGTGCAGATTCCGAACCTGACGCGCAGCGAGCGGATCAATGACGCCGCTTCCGATTTCGTGCGCGGCAAGATCCGCGAAATCGTCAAGGACCCGGTGCTGGCCGACAAGCTGACCCCGCGCGGCTTCCCCATCGCCACCAAGCGCGCCTGCGTCGATACCGACTATTACGAGACCTATAATCGCGACAATGTCGACCTGATCGACCTGAACGAAACGCCGATCATCGAGATCACGGAAACGGGCGTGAAGACCTCGGCCGGCGTGCATGAGGCCGACATCATCGTCTATGCCCTCGGCTTCGACGCGATGACGGGCGCTCTCACCCGGATCGACATCCGCGGCCGTGGCGGCGAGCTTCTGCGCGATCGCTGGAAAGCCGGCCCGGGCACCTACCTCGGCATGGCGATCAACGGTTTCCCCAACATGTTCACCGTCACGGGGCCGGGCAGCCCCTCGGTGCTGATGAACGTGATCACGGCGGCCGAACATCATGTGGACTTCATCTTCGACGCCCTGAGCCGGGCGCGCGCCGAAGGTGTCACGCTGATCGAGGCACGGCCCGACGCGCAGGATGACTGGGTGGCCCATTGCAACGCGGAAGCGGAAAAGACGCTCTTTCCGCGTGCTGCATCCTGGTACATGGGCGCCAATGTCCCGGGCAAGCCGCGGGTTTTCCTTCCCTATGTGGGTGAAGGCTACAAGAAGCGCATCGATCGCGAGGCCGCGGAAGGCTATCCGGGCTTTGTCCGTGAAAATGCGGTAACTGGCGAGCCTCCAGCTTGGAACAGGTGGCCAGGGCTTCCTAAGAGAGAATTGAACCTGACCCTGGGGAGGGATGAATGACTGACGTGATGGACACCTTTGGTGGCGCTCTTGCTGAGCATGCGCGGACCCAGCCCGATGCCGTTGCCCTGCGCTTCCGTGACAGGGTATCGACCTACCGCGAATTCAATGCCCATGCGAACCAGGTGGCGAACGCGCTGATCGCCGCCGGAATCGGCAAGGACGCGCGCATCGCCTATCTGGGCAAGAACAGCGATCATGCCGTCGAACTGGTGATGGGCGCCGCCAAGGCCGGCGTCGTGTTCGTGCCGATCATCTGGCGGCTTGCCGAGCCTGAGATCGACTATATCGTCAATGACTGCGGCGCCGCGATGATCTTCGTGGAGCCGGAGTTTGCTGATCGCGTGCGCCATGCCGGCGAAAAGGGCGTGCCCATCGTGCTGATGGGCGAGGAAGGCGGCGACCCGTCGTGGCCGCGTTTCACCGCCTGGCGCGACGCAGCGCCCGACAGCGAACCGCAGGTCGAGGTCGTGCCCGAGGATGTCGTCCTCCAGCTCTACACCTCCGGCACCACCGGCTTCCCCAAGGGCGCCATGCTCACCCATGCCAATGGCACCCGCTTCCGCGCCGTTCTCCAGAAGGCCGAGCTGCCCTGGATGAACTCGGAAAAGGGCGAGAGCATCATGCTCGCCATGCCCTATGGCCATATCGCCGGTGTGGGCGGCACCCTGCTGGCGGTGCATGCCGGGCAGGAAATGATCATCCTGTCCGAGTTCGAGCCGGGCGCGGTGCTCGACACGATCGAGAAATTTCGCATCCGCCGCCTGTTCATCGTGCCGGCCGCGATCAAGATCCTGCTGGAGCATCCGCGTGCCGCCAACACGGATTTCTCCTCCATCAAGACCTTGTCCTACGGCGCCAGCCCGATTCCGCTCGAACTTCTGAAGCAGGGCATTTCGGTCCTGAAGTGCGGCTTCGTGCAGATGTACGGCATGACCGAGACATGGGGCACTGTCGTCGCCCTGCCGCCCGAGGATCATGGGCCGGACAGGCTGCGGGTGATGTCGTCGGCCGGCAAGGCGCTTCCCGGAGTCGAGATCCGCATCCTCGATGAAGAGGGCAAGGATCTGCCGCCCAACACCGTGGGTGAAGTCGCCATTCGCGGCCCGTCCGTCATGAAGGGCTATTGGAACCGTCCGGAAGACACGGCCCGCACGCTCATCGGCGATGGCTGGCTGCGCACGGGCGATGCCGGGCTGCTCGATGAAGAGGGCTATCTCTTCATCCAGGACCGTATCAAGGACATGATCATCACCGGCGCCGAGAATGTCTATCCGGCCGAGGTGGAAAGCGCGATCTACGGTCACCCGGATGTCGCCGATGTCGCCGTGATCGGCGTGCCGGACGAGAAGTGGGGCGAGGCCGTCAAGGCCTGCGTTGTCCTGAAGCCCGGCGCCAAGCCGGACGCCGACTCGATCATCGCTCATGCGCGCTCGAAGATTGCGGGCTTCAAATGCCCGAAATCCATCGATTTCATCGCTGAACTGCCGCGCAACCCCTCGGGAAAGATCCTGCGCCGCCAGCTTCGCGAGCCTTATTGGGAAGGCCGCGAGCGTCGCGTGAACTGAAGCCCCTGCGCACCAACTAAAAATCCACAGAAAGAGACCGCCATGGCCATGATGCTTACCGAAGAACAGCAGATGCTGAACGATGCCCTGGCGCGGCTGCTTGAAAAGCACGGGCCGGGCGCGGCGGGTGATGCACCCTGGCGCGACATGGCGGAAACCCTCGGCCTGATGGGCCTGGGCATTCCCGAGGACAAGGGCGGCCTTGGCGGTGGTGCGATCGATGCAGGTGTCGTCATGATGGCGCTTGGCCGGGCGCATGTCGTCGTTCCCTGGATCGAGAACTGGGCCGCTGCCGGGCTGCTTGCCCGCGCCAACGGCCCCGAGGCGTTGCTCCAGGCGGTGACTTCGGGCGCGGCCCGGCTTGCGCTGGCGGCAGCCATTCCCTTTGCCGGCGCTGCCTTCCGCGCCGGTGCCGGTGGCGCGGTTTCGGGTGAACTTGCGATGGTGGCAGGTGCTGCGTCCGCCACGCATCTGCTCATTCCGGCCGAAGGTGCAGATGGCCTGTCCATCCGTCTTGTTGCGGCGGATGCGGCCGGTGTCACGCGCACCGTCCGCCGCCTCGTGGATGGAAGCGATGCCGCCGACATCCGGCTCGATGCGGTCGCCGACACCTCGGCCCCTGTGATTGCCGGTGCTGACGCGGCGGATGCCCTGATCCAGTGGGCCACCGATGCCATCGTTGCCGGCCGGGCGGCCGAAGCCATCGGGCTTTGCCAGACAATGATGGCGGATACGGTGGATTATGCCCGCACCCGCAGGCAATTCGGTGTCGCCATCGGCACCTTTCAGGTGCTGCGGCACCGCATGGTGGACATGCAGATGGCGCTCGACCGGGCCGAGGGCGTGGTCGAGAATGCGCTCGAAACGCTTGGCGGGGACGCTGCCGACCGCGCCCGCATGGTGAGCGCGGCCAAGCATCTGGGCGACGAGGCGGCCCGTATCGTGGGCGAGGGGGCTGTCCAGATCCATGGCGGCATGGGCGTGACGCAGGAGCTTCGCGTCGGCAATTATTTCCGCCGTGCCCGACTGCTCATCCAGGCATCGGGTGGCACTGCCGCGCATCTGCGGCGCTACGCCGCCGCCTGAGCCGCGCTGGCCCGTTTTCGGGCCATAGTCTGCAAGGAATGAACAAGCCTCCGGACCGCAAGGCGCCGGAGGCTTTGTCTTTTTCCACTTTGACGGAATGGGCTGCCGACATGAAAAAACCGCCCGGCCTGGAAGGCGGGCGGTCTCTTCATCCGGAGGGCCGTGAAAGTCCCGGAAAGGTCAGCGCATGTCGATGATGGCCTTCGCCAGGATATCGCGCTGGATTTCGTTGGAGCCGGCATAGATACTGGACGCACGGTTGTTGAGATAGCGGGGCAGGGCGGTCGCCAGCAGATCTTCCAGCCCGTCTTCCGTTTCCAGCCCGGCTTCGCCGCCGGCAATGTCTAGGGCGAGGAGATCGAGCCGCTGCGAGGCTTCCGTGCCGAGAATCTTCAGCATCGAGGCGCGCGTTGCGGCAGCCGGGCCCTGGCTCGGTTCGCGCATGGATTTCATCTCCATCGCCATCAGCGCCTGGATGCCGATTTCCTCGGCTGCGATTCGTTCCGCATTGCCGGGCAGCTGGTCCCAGCCGGTGCGGGCGGCGGCCTTCTTCAGCATGGACAGATGGGCGGTCAGGCCCGGCGAATATTTGCCGCCGCGCTCGAAGGTGAGCAGATATTTCGCCACCGACCAGCCGTCATTTTCCTCGCCGAGGCGGTTGGCCTTGGGCACACGCACATTGTCGAAGAAGACCTGGTTGAAATCATGGTCGCCCGGAATGGTGTAGATGGGCTTCACCGTCAGGCCGGGCGTATCCATGTCGAGCAGGAGGAAGGTGATGCCGGCCTGCGGCTTGCCTTCGCTCGAAGTGCGGACAAGCGCGAACATGCGGTTGGCGAACTGGGCGTGCGTGGTCCAGATCTTGGAGCCGTTCAGCACATAATGGTCGCCGTCGCTGTCCGCACGCAGTTTCAGGGACGCAAGGTCGGAACCGGCGCCCGGCTCGGAAAAGCCCTGGCACCAGTAATCCTCGCCGGACAGGATGCGTGGTAGATAATAGGCCTGCTGCTCCGGCGTGCCATAATGCATGATCACCGGCGCAACCATCTTGAGGCCCTGCGGCGCCAGGCTCGGCGCGTTGGCGAGCGCGCATTCGCGGGCGAATATGTAGCGCTGCATGTCGGACCAGCCCGTGCCGCCGAACTGGACCGGCCAGTCAGGCGCGACCCAGCCCTTTTCGTGCAGGATTTTCTGCCAGGGCTGCGACACGTCGGGATGGTGGAACACGCTGGTGGACCGGCGCGCGGCGCGGGCCAGTTCCGGGGTCAGCTTTTCGGCGAGAAAGGCGCGGACTTCCTCACGGAAGGCGCGGTCTTCGGAGGTGAGAAGGGCGTCCATTGCACAGAAATCGCACGCTGCGGCCACAGTGTCCAACTGGCAGGTCGGACAGGTGCGGCAGGGGTTTCTCGCCTGGCCCTTCAGCGGTTGCCGACGAAGCCATGGCCGGTGGCGATGTGGATGGCCTGGGCGCGCGATGTCGCGCCAAGCTTTTCGGCTGCGTTCCTGAGGTGGAACCGGACGGTCGAGACGGAGAGCGACAGGATGATGCCGATTTCGGCATTGGTCTTGCCCGCCGCCGCCCAGCGCAGGCACTGGACCTCACGGCGGGTCAGCGCATCGAGCCGCGCGGGCTGCACCCGACGCCGGCTCGCCTCTGCGTGGGTGGCGAGGAAGCGGATGGCAAGCGCAAGCAGGCGATCGGCATGGGCTTCGAAAAGCCCTTTCATGTCGATCCGCTCTTCCGACGCCCAGACCACTGCGCCCACCTGGCCGAGCGGCATGTGAACAGGCGCGATGAAGGCTGCGCCAATGCCGTCATTCTTCACGATGTCATCCACCACCACATCTTCAAGCAACCTTGTCCGCCGCCATGTCTCCAGCCGGTCGCCATGGTAGCATATCGGCTCGGAAAGCAGCCGGGCTGCGTGCAGGAAAGGGGATTCCAGCGCCAGCTTGCGGTTGCGCCAGTAGGCGGCATTGCTGTCGATCCATGTGAAGAAGCCGGCGGCGAAGGGCGTGCCCTCGCGGTCGCGCATGGGCTCCGGGTCGCCGAGATCGCTTTGCGCCGCGACATGGGGAAGGCCCAGCGCGGCCCCGGCTTCGCGCACCTCGCCTGCCAGGCGCATTACGTCTTCCCAGAGGCTGTCCGCGGTCAGGATCGCCTGCTTCCTTTCCTGTTCCAATCCCCGTTTCCCCCTTGCGAAACATTCTCATGCGGCAGTTGGGCGCTGTTGCCAAGGCAGAGGATATTTGCAGCCGGTCAGCGGCGCTTCTGCCCCTGCGGGACGCGAGCATTTGGGTGAATGGCATATGGCGTGTAACATTGAACATCCATGCCCACCGGTAGTTTGCGGGTCAGGCGTTTTTGCCAGGGAGATGATGATGAACATTGCCGACATTCTGAAACAGGCGGGTGCGCTTGATTCCATGGCGCGTGAACTCGGGGTCGATGGCGCCACCGCGCAGGCCGGGGCCGCAGCGCTTCTCCCGGCCATTCTCGGCGGTTTCAGGAAGCAGGCGCAGCCGGCGCCGGGCGGGCTGGAGGGCCTGATCGGACAGCTTGCGGGGCAGGGCGGCGGATCCCTGCTCGATGCGGTCACCGGGGCGTCGCCCACGCCAGTTCAGCCGGGCAATGACATCCTCGGCCAGATCTTCGGTTCGAAGGATGTGAGCCGGGCCGTTGCAGGCCAGGCATCGCAGACAAGCGGCATCGACAGCAACCTGCTGAAGAAGATGCTGCCGATGCTCGCCATGGCCGTGACGGGCTATCTGGCAAGCCAGAAGGCGGGTGCGGCGCAGGCAGCCCCGCAATCCGGTGGACTGGGCGGCATGGTGGGGCAGGTTCTTGGCGGCATCATGGGGGGCGGCAAAACCGCGCCCTCCCAGGCCGGGCCTGCAGGCGGGCTTGCCTCGCTTCTCGATTTCGACGGCGATGGAAACCCGCTCGACGATATATTGGGCATGGCTTCAAGGCTTGGGCGCTAAGCCTGAGGCCGCTTGTCCGGGAAATGGCTGAAGGGGGCGGTTTCGCCTGTCCCTTCAGCCGCCCGTGAAGTGCGGCTTGCGGCGCGCGATGAAGGCATCGACCCCTTCCTGCGCGTCTTTCGTGGCCATGGATGCCGCGATGTCGCTTCTTTCGATATCAAGCTGGTCTTCGAAGCTGTTCGCTTCGGTTTCGGCAAGTTGCCGACGGATGCGGCCATAGGCCATGGTCGGCCCGGCGGCGAGTGTCCGGGCCATGGCGAGGGCTTCCTCTGCCAGCGCTTCATCATCCACCACCCGGGTAACAAGGCCCCAGTCCTGCGCTTCCGCGGCATCGAGCCGCCGGTTGGTCAGCGCCATTTCCTGTGCGCGGCGCAGGCCGATCAGGCGTGGCAGGGTCCAGGTGGCGCCGCCATCGGGGGAAAGGCCGATGCCCGTATAGGCCATGGAAAAGCTGGCCGAGCGGGCCGCGATCACGATGTCGCCCGCTGCCGCCAGGCTGAGCCCGGCGCCGGCCGCCGCGCCATGGACAGCAACCACGATGGGCGCGGGTTGTCCCGTCAGGTGCCGGAGGCCCTGATGCAGCCGTTCGGCAAGATTGCCGATGAATGTCGCCCTGTCTTCGGCTGCGGCGAATTCGCGAATGTCCCCGCCGACGCAAAAGGCCCGGCCTTCGGCGCGCAGCAGGATGGCGCGTACGCCGCTTGCCGCGATGCGCTCTGCCTGACTGGCGAAACTGTCGACCAGGGCCCGGTTGAGGGCATTGCCGGCATCGGGCCTTGCAAGGGTGAGGATGGCGATCGAATCCCTGATCTCGAGCTTGGCAAGGTCCATGACGGGCACCTCCTGTTATAGTTAATGAACGCGGTTTGTGATGGAAATGGCCGTCAGCCGGGCCGGGCTGACTTCAGCTTGTAGAAGACGCCGCTTTCGTCACGGCCGCTCAGTTCCAATATGCCTTCCACCACGGTTGCCTGTTCGATTTCCACCGGGAAGGGCGTGTCGGCCAGCACCTCGATGAACTGGTAGGGCATGGCATGGGTGTGGAACGGGCATCCCGGCGGATAGGCCATCAGCACGAAATGCCGTTGCCGCGAGGCATTTTCCAGCGGCATCATGTAACCGGCCACCTTCACCCGGCGGCCATCGAGCGCGAGCACCGCTGCCGGGAACAGGGGCCGGGAGCGGATATGCCCATCCTTGCCGCGGCGGCTGACTTCGCGGGTGGATTCAAGCAGTTTCCAGCTGACGCCGCCCCTGGGCGTTGCCGCTGGCTGCCAGACATCATCGATGGCGGGCTGTGCCGGGCGCGTCTGCGCCATGGCCGGGGCGGCAAGAGCAACGGGTGCCACCAGCGCCAGGGCGGAAAGGGCGAGCGCGCGTATCATGCCCCCCCTGTGGCCCGTGCGAGCGTTTCTGCCAAGTCCGCGCGGTAGACGCGGATGGCCGGGAAGGCTGCCGCCAGCACGCCAAGGCCGATTACCGCGACAAGGATCGCCAGCTCGCCGGGGTGGACTATGCCGGGGCCGATGCCGACGGCGGCAAGGGTGGGAAAGGCCCGCGCCGCCAGCCACAGCAGGCCATGGGCGCCGGCCAGCCCCATGATGGCCCCGGCAAGGGCGATCGCAAGCCCTTCCAGAAGGATGGTTCCCGCCGCCTGCATCCGGCTTGCCCCCATTACCCTGAGGAGCGCCATGTCGCCTTCGCGGCCGCGCGCCGCCGACAGCAGGATCACGAAGACCGACAGCGCCCCTGTGACCGCCACCAGCCAGGCGAACAGCCGTGCGCCATCGAGGGCCGAGCCGAACAGGGTGAGAAGGCGGGCGGTTTCCGTGGCGGGGCTTGCCGCCTGTAGGGCTGTCTGCCGGTTGATGGCCGCCGGCAGGCGAACGGCCGCAATCGCCGAACGGTAGCTGACGAGGACAGCCGTGATGTCGGGCGCCGGGCCTTCGCGCCGTTCGAGGACCGGGGTGTCCCCATGGTCATGGGCGTGCGCCACGTTCCCATGGTCTGGCTGCCCGGTGGGCGGGGCGATGCCATGCATGGCCCAGATGGTGCCGATGCTGGTGAGGATCAGCCTGTCGGTGACGGTGCCTGTGGGGGCAAGCACGCCTGTCACGCTGATGGGGCGCGCTTCATGGGCGTGGCCGTCGCCGCCCAGCCCGTGCGACCCCGCAAAGCGGATGCCGGGCGCAAGACCCGTTCGGCGCGCCGCTTCCGCGCCGATCACGGCTTCGCCATCCGCCACGAACATCCGGCCCTGTGCGATCTGCGCGCCGTGGATGTCCAGAAAGCCGGGGTCCGTTCCAACGATCCGCATGCCCCGGAAGCTGTCGCCCAGGGCAAGGGGAACGGCCCACGACACGAACGGGTCTGAGCGCAGGAGGGCAAGGCTTTCGGCAGGTATGTTTCCGGTGGGCGTATCGATGTGATAGACGGATGACAGCACCAGTTGCAGCGGCGAGCCCTTGGCCCCGACGACGAGGTCGATACCGCGGGAATCGCTGGCGAACCGTTCCTCGATGCGGGTCGAGACAAGCAGCAGGATTGCCAGCGTCGCCACCCCCAGTGCGATCAGCAGCATGCTGAACAGGGTGACGGCCCCGCGTTCGCGCAGATAGGCCAGGGCAAGCGACGGCATCAGGCGGCCCCCAGTGCAAGCGTGCGGGCGAAAAAAGGCTTCAGCCGGCTGTCATGCGTGGCGATGAGGAGCGTGCTGCCATGGCTTTCGGCCATGTCCAGCAGCAGGCGGGCGGCTTCACGGGCATTGCCGTCATCGAGGGCGGATGTCGGCTCGTCGGCCAGCAGCAGGGCCGGGCGTGCGATGAGCGCGCGGGCGATGGCTGCGCGCTGGGCCTCGCCATGGCTCAGTTGCCTGGGCAGGGCATCGGCGCGGTGGGCAATGCCCAGGCGGTCGAGAAGGGCGGGGATGTCATCGGCCGGGCGTCCGGCGAGGCGGGCGGCAAGCTGCAGATTGCCGCGCAGGCTGAGGGCGGACACGAGCCGGAGCGTCTGGAAGATGATGCCGATGTGACGGCGCCGCAGCGCGTCCCGCGCGGCAGGCTGGCGGGGCATGTCGGTGCCGGCAATGCGGATGCTGCCTTCATCCGGGGTGAGAAGCCCGGCGACGAGGTTCAGAAGGCTGGTCTTGCCACTGCCCGATGCGCCCAGCAGCAGGAGATGCTCCCCCACGTCCACGCGCATGTCGAACCCGGACAGGATCGGCCGCCCCCCGCGCGAGAAGCCGAGATTGTGGATTTCGAGCAGGGCCGCCATTGCCGCTGCATGCTGCCTGCACGCTGCCGGGGCAAGTGGGAATGCTGGCTACTGCGAGGGCCGGTGTCGCCGGAACGTTGCTTTTGATCCTTGGTCGCTTGACGCCGCAAAGCTGTCGCATTGCCGCAAGGGCATTTCGGGGTGTAATGGCCATTCCGCGCCCGGTGACGGGCAGGATTTATCGGAAAGGCAGGATCGCATGCACTACAGTCGTCTGTTGATGTTCGGAACCGTTGCGTCGCTGGCGCTTCTTGCAGCCTGCGGTCCGTCGCCCGTGGCACAGGACGAGGCCGTGGCGCCGGAAGCCTCCGCCGAAGCCGCTGACGCGACCATGCCCGAAGGCGCCCCCGAGGCAGCGCCGGCAGCAGATGCCGCTGCGGCGCCTGCGGCGGATACACCTTCCGAAGCCGCAGCGGCGGCTGCGCCTGCCGCTGAAACCGCCGCTGCTGCGCCTGTCGCTGCCGCCGTCGTTCCGGCCAGCACCGGTTCGGGTTTTGCGAACTACACCGGCGATGCCGCCAAGGGCCGTGTCGTCTTCATCCAGTGCCAGTCCTGCCATACGCTGGAAGCCGGCAAGAACCGTGTCGGCCCGTCGCTGCATGACCTCATCGGCCGCGAGGCCGGTTCGGTGGACGATTTCCGCTATTCCCCGGCCAACAGGAACAGCCACCTCGTCTGGAGCGAGGAAACCCTGTTCACCTATCTCGAAAACCCGCGGAAGATGGTTCCCGGAACCACCATGGCCTATGCCGGCCTGAAGGATCCGCAGAAGCGCGCGGATCTCATCGCCTTTCTGAAGGTCAACGGTCAGATCTGAGCCTGAGGGAACGGCAAGGCCCGGGCAGGCATCGCCGCCCGGGCCGGCTGCTCAGCCGAAGGGGCCGTTCAGCGCCACGATTCGATAGTTCAGCAGCCCGGCAAAACTGACCCAGGCGATATAGGGCAGCAGAAGCCATGGCGCGAGCCGCGCGTGCTTTCTGCTTTCCAGCATCAGCGCCAGCAGCACCACCCACAGGACCAGCAGTTCGGCAAAGGCCCAGTCCGGCCGATGCAGCCGGAAGAACAGCAGGCTCCACCCGATGTTGAGGCCACCACTCAG
>CAYMZC010000029.1:0-20092 GCA_964394815.1 uncultured Sandaracinobacter sp.
CCTGCCTTGCCGATGAGGGCCAGCGCAGCGCGGCCATCCCCGCCGCGGCCGCCGCCGTTTTCGTTCTCGGCCCTGCCTTCCGGTGACCAGCGGCTGGCGACTGCGCTGGCGATGAGGCCGACGGGGGCGAGGTGGCGGCCAAGCTCGGCGAAGACGAGCGCTTCCGTTGCGTGGCCGAGGCCCATGGCCGGCGCGGTCATGCCCGTCCAGCCCATCTCTTCCAGCATCGGCCACAGGCTGGCCGGGCGGCTGCGGGCCTCTTCCAGCGGCATCTTCGCGCGGCACCACTCGGCTGTTGCCGCGACGAGGGCCTGTTGTTCGGTGTCGGGGGTGAGGTCCATGGCTGTTACCTTGATTTCGGCAGGCCGAGCAGGCGCTCGCCGATGATGTCGCGCTGGATCTGGGCGGTGCCGCCGGCGATGGTGGCAGCAAAGCCGCGCAGGTAATCGGTTACCAGGCTGTCATCGCCGTAGCGGAAGTCGAGGATGGCCTCGCCTTCGAGAAGAAGCGCCATGCGCTCGAGCCTCTGGCCCAGTTCGGCGGAGAAGAGGCGGATGACCGATGCCTCGGCGCCCGGCTGGCCGGTTCGGACGACTTCAGAGATGTTGCGGTAGGTCATGGCGCGCAGGGCGGCGACTTCGGCCCGCATCCGCGCGAGTTCGCCGGCGATGCGGTCATCGCGGATCGCGCCGCTCGCCCGCGCCCGTTCGAGCAGCTCTTCCACCTCGCGCGCCTGTTTCACCTGGTCGGCGATGAAGCCGGTGCCGCGCTCGAAGCCGAGGGTGGACATGGCGACCTTCCAGCCATTGCCCAGCCCGCCGACGACATTGGCAAGCGGGATGCGCACATCATCGTAGAAGACCTGGGCGAATTCCACCTGCCCCGACATCTTGGCGATGGGGCGGATGCTGATGCCCGGCGCGTGCATGTCGCAGATCACCCAGGACAGGCCGCGATGCCGCTCCGATCCTTCCTCCGTGCGGATGACGAGTTCCTGCCAGTCCGCGACATGGGCGAAGCTGGTCCAGATCTTGGAGCCGTTGACCACCAGTTTATCGCCCTCGACCCTGCCGCGCGAGCGGATTCCGGCAAGGTCGGAGCCGGCGCCCGGCTCGGAAAAGCCCTGGCACCAGATCGCCTCCCCCTTCAGGATGCGGGGCAGGTGAAAGGCCTTCTGGTCCTCGCTGGCGTTCAGGATCAGCGTTGGCCCGCCATGGTTGATGCCGACGAAATTCGCCCCGATCCAGGGGGCGTCGGCGCGGGCATATTCCTCAAGCCAGATCACCTGTTCCACAAGCGACAGGCCGCGCCCGCCATAGGCCCCGGGCCAGTTGATCCCGGCCCAGCCGGCATCGAACAGCTGGCGTTGCCAGGCCTTGTCGTAGCCGATCGCATCGGCGGCATGCATCGGCCGCCGTTCCTTCGGGACATGGGCGGCAAGCCATTCCCGGCATTCGGCGCGAAACTGCTGTTCGGCAGGGCTGAATCCTGTGTCCATCGGCTATTTCTCCGGGATTGACGGGTGGCGCCCCACCGCCCAAGCATCGCGCGCACAGGCATGTGAAGGGAGCGGGACATGGATGCGCACAACGGCCGGATGCCGCCGGCGCTGGAGGCGGGCTGGCGCGAGACCGGGCTGTGGCGGGATCTGTCCCTGGGCGAGGCCATGGCGCAGGCGGCGGCGACCCACCCGGACGCGCCGCTGCATTTTTTCGGCGCAGGTGGCACGCGCAGGACCAGCCTGGGCGCGATCCATGCCGATGGGCTGAAGCTGGCGGGCGCATTCCATGCCCTGGGCCTGCGGCCCGGCGACGTGATCGCCATGCAGCTTCCCAACGGCCTTGAAAATGCAGTGCTGTTCCAGGCGGCGGCGGCGCTGGGCTGCACCATGCTGCCCATCGTGCACATCTATGGCCCGCACGAACTGGCGCACATCCTGCGCGACAGCGGCGCGAAGGCGCTGATCCTGCCCGACCGCTGGCGCAATTTCGACTATCTCGACCGGCTGGCCCGCCTGCCAGCGCTGCCGGCGCTTGCCCACCGGATCGTGCTGGGCGACAGCGTGCCCGAAGGCGCCATCGCCTATGCCGACCTGCCCGAAGGCGCCCTGCCGGAAATCGAGACCGACCCGGACGCGCTGGCGCTTCTGCTCTACACCTCGGGGACGACGGCTGCGCCCAAGGGCGTGCGACACAGCGCCCGCAGCCTGCTGGCCGAGCTGAACGCCCGCCGCCAGACCGGCCGGGCGGAGGATTATGCGCTTTCCCCCTGGCCTTCGGGGCATATCGCCGGAACACTCGCAGTGATGGGCCATGCGCTTCTGGGCCGCCCCACCATCATCCTTGAAGCCTGGGATGCGGCGCTTGCCGCCGAACTGGTCGAGCGTTTCGGCGTACGGCAGATGTCGGGCGCGCCGGTGCATCTTTCGGGCCTGATGGACGCCGCCGCGCGCGATGGGCGGGACATTTCCAGCTTCGAGCAGTTCCTGATCGGCGCGACGACGGTGCCGCCCGCCCTTGTCGCCGCGAGCGAAGCGGCGGGCATCCGCTGCTGCCGCTGTTATGGCTCCACCGAAATGCCGACGGTCTCGCAGTGCGAGCCGGACGACCCGCTCGAAAAGCGGCTGAGCACCGACGGCCGCCCCAACCCCGGCGTCGAGGTGCGGATCGTGGACGACATGGGCCGGGACGTGGCGGCCGGCGCGGAGGGCGAAGTGGTGGTGCGCGGGCCGGAGCGGTTCCTCGGCTATACCGACGCGCTGCTCGAAGCCGAAAGCTTCCTGCCCGGCGGCTGGTTCCTGACCGGCGACATCGGCCGGCTGGATGCGGACGGCTTTCTCGCCATCACCGACCGCAAGAAGGACATCATCATCCGCGGCGGGGAGAATATCTCGTCGCGCGAGGTGGAGGAACTGCTGCTGACCGTGCCCGGCGTGCGGGAGGCGGCAGCCATCGGCCTGCCCGATGCGCGGCTTGGCGAGCGCATCTGCGCCGTGATCGTGCCGGACGGGACGGCGACGGTCAGCATCGGTTCGATCGACGCGGCCTTCCGGGCGATCGGCGCGGCACGCCAGAAGACGCCCGAGGCGTTGCTGCTGGTGGAGGATTTCCCCCGCACGCCATCCGGCAAGGTGCAGAAGGCCGAGCTGCGCCGCAAGCTGGCGGAGGAGGGCCGCGTCCCGCCGCGCTGATGCACTGGCGGCTGTCATTGCCCGGGCGCCGTCGGCTGTGGCATCCGCTCTCCCCGCTGCCGGGCTGCCCCTTCTTTTTCGGGGGCATGTCCAGCCCTTGATATATATTACCTAGTTATATAACTGAACGAGCTTTTTGCTGAGGGATATTGGGAATGTCAATCCTGTACGATGAAGGACAGCAGGCGATCGCGACAGAATCGCGCCGCGTGCTGGAAGCCCGGGCCAGCAAGGACCGGCTGCTCGGCCTGCTGGAGCGCACCGGCGACCATGACGAGATTTTCTGGCGCACCGCTGTCGAGCAGGGCTGGACCGCGCTTGCCATTGCCGAAGCCCATGGCGGCCTTGGCCTTGGCCTTGGGGAACTGGGGCTGGTAGCGCAGGCTGCCGGCGCCGCCACATCCGGCGCGCCGTTCCTGACTGTCGGCTACGGGGCTGGCGAGGCGATTGCCGCAGCCGGCGATGCCGCGCTGGCATCCGCCTGGCTGCCGCGCCTTGCCGCCGGCGAGGCGACGATGACGGTCGCCCTCGCCGAAGGCGCGTCCGCGCTGCCGCCGCAGCCTGCGGTCACCTTTGCCGGCGGCCGGCTTTCGGGTGTGAAGCCCGGCGTGACGGCCGGCCTCGCCGCCGATGCGGCCATTGTCTGGGCCAGCCGCGACGGCGCGCCGGTGTTGGTGCTGACGGAGCTGGGCGGAACGAAGCGGACCGCCATCGACAGCTTCGACAACAGCCGCCTTCATGCCGACATCGCCTTCGCCGACACGCCCGCCACGCTGCTGGCCGAGGGCGATGCCGCGCGCGCGCTGGCGCTCGACGTTCTGGCCCGCATGGCGGTGGTGACGGCCCATGAGCAGACGGGCGGGGCCGAGGCGCTGCTGCACACCGCGCGCGACTATGCTCTGACCCGCAAGGCCTTCGGCCAGCCGATCGGGGCCTTCCAGTCGGTGAAGCACCGCATCGCCGAGCTTTACGGTCTGGTCGAGATCGCGCGGGCCAATTGCATCCATGCCGGGGCGATGGCCGGCAAGCCGGGCTTCCTGGTCGCGGCGGCCGATGCGCGGCTTTCGGCGACGGAAGCCTATGATACGGCGGCGCGCGATGCCGTGCAGATCCATGGTGGCATCGGCGTGACCTGGGAAGCCGGGCTTCATCTTCACATGCGCCGTGCGCGCAGCCTCGCCATCGAACAGGGCAACATGCTGTTCTGGGAGGATCTTCTTGTGGAACAGCTGACGGGAGTGGCGGCATGAGCGACTATGAGGCCTTCCGCGGCCGGGCACGGGCCTGGCTGCAATCCGTGGCCGGGGAATTCGGCAAGGACGCCCGCCAGGGCCTGAGCGAGGAAGAGGGGCTGGCGCTGGGCCGGCGCTATCTCGCCGCGCGCCACGATGCCGGCTTTGCCGGGATCAACTGGCCGGTCGACGTGGGCGGGCAGGGCCTGAGCCACATCGAGAAGGTGATCTTCGACACCGAGGAAATGGCCTTCGGAATGCCCGTCGGCTATTTCGGCATCTCGCTCGGCATGCCGGTGCCGATCATCATCCGCTACTGCGAGGATCGCGACTGGGTGCGCGAACGGGTGCGCAAGGCGCTGCGCGGCGAAGAGATGTGGTGCCAGCTCTTTTCCGAGCCGGCGGGTGGCTCCGACCTCGCCGGGCTTCGCACCCGCGCCGAGCAGGATGGCAATGGCTGGCGCATCAACGGCCAGAAGGTCTGGACCAGCTGGGCGCAATATTGCGACTATGGCGTCATCGTCGCGCGGACCGACCCGAATGTGCCCAAGCATCAGGGCCTCACCTATTACTGGGTGGACATGAAGGCGCCGGGGGTCACCGTCCGCCCGATCAAGCTGGCGGGTGGTGACAGCCATGTGAACGAGGTGTTCTTCGATGACGTGCGCGTCGAGGATTCGCAGCGCATGAGCCCGGTGGGCGGCGGCTTCGGTGTCGCCATGGCGACGCTGATGATCGAGCGCTATGTCGCGACCGACAGCGGCGGCTTCGGCCCGCATCTCGACCTCTTCGTCGAGCATGCGCGCGGGCTGGCGGTGAACGGCCGCCCGGCGCTGAAGGACGGGCGCATCCGTTCGGCGATCGCACGCAACCACGCCATGCGCGCCGGCCTCGAATCCATCACCACGCGCGCCATGCTGATGATGCAGGCCGGCATGGAGCCGGGGCCGGAAGGCTCGCTCAACAAGCTGGTGGCCGTGCGCAGCCGGCAGAAGCTGTCCGAACTGGCGATCGACCTTGCCGGGACGGACGGGCTGCACTTCGACCCGCATGCCTCGCAGAAGGACGACTGGGGTTCGAGCTGGATCAACGCGCCGACTGGCCGGATTGCCGGCGGGGCGGACGAGATGCTGCTGAACACCATCGCCGAGAAGATCCTCGGCCTGCCGCAGGATCACCGGCCGGACAAGGGTGTGCCCTTCAACCAGATCCCGGCCTGATGAGTCTGGCCTGATACGGCCGCGCCCGGCGGGCCTCAGCCAGAGGCCAGCCGGGCGGCGTGCCAGGCGATGTGATCGGCCATGAAGGTCGAGATGAAATAATAGCTGTGGTCGTAGCCCGGCTGCATCCTGAGGGTGAGCGGCTGTCCGGCGGCGCGGCAGGCGGCTTCCAGCAGCTCAGGTTTCAGCTGTTCCGCGAGGAAAGTGTCGGCATCGCCCTGATCGACGAGCAGATCGGGCAGGCGCGCGCCGCCTTCGATGAGGGCGAAGGCATCATGGCGCGCCCATGCGGCGCGATCCGGCCCGAGATAGGCGGTGAACGCCTTCTCCCCCCATGGCACCTGCGACGGGGCGACGATCGGCGCGAAGGCCGATACGGCGCGAAAGCGGCCCGGGTGGCGCAGCGCCACGGTCAGCGCGCCATGGCCGCCCATGGAATGGCCGGTGATGCCCTGCCGGTCCATCGCCAGCGGGAAGTGGGCCGCGACGAGGGCAGGCAGTTCCGCTGTCACATAAGCCCACATGGCATAGTGCGGCGCGAAGGGGCTTTCGGTGGCATCGACGTAAAAGCCGGCGCCCTGGCCCAGGTCATAGCCATCCGCATCGGCCACGCCGTCGCCGCGCGGCGAGGTGTCGGGCGCGAGGAAGGCGATTCCATGCTCGGCGCAGGCGCGGCGGTATTCGCCCTTTTCCATCACATTGGCATGGGTGCAGGTGAGGCCCGACAGGTAGGTCAGAAGCGGCACCGGCCCCGTTTCCGCCTGTGGCGGCAGGAAGAGCGCGAAGGTCATCGGCGTGCCGGTGGCGCGGCTTTCGTGGCGCAGCACCAGCTGCGTGCCCCCATGCGCCCTGACGCTGGAAATCGTCTCGATGCTCATCGGAACACCACCGTGCGCCCGTCGTTCAGCAGCACGCGGCGCTCGCAGACCCAGGTGACGGCGCGCGTGAGAACCTGGGATTCGATGTCGGCGCCGATGGCGATGAGGTCGGCGACGGAGGCGCGGTGATCGACCCGCTCGACCGCCTGTTCGATGATCGGGCCTTCGTCGAGATCCTCGGTCACGAAATGGGCCGTCGCGCCGATCAGCTTGACGCCGCGCGCATGCGCCCGGTGATAGGGGCGCGCGCCGATGAAGCCGGGCAGGAAGCTGTGGTGGATGTTGATGATGCGCCCCGGCATGCGCCCGACGAAGTCCGGCGACAATATCTGCATGTAGCGGGCGAGGATGAGGAATTCCGCTTGCGTTTGCGCCATCAGCCGCTCCAGCGCCGCCTCGCGGCCGGCCTTGTCCTCCTTTGCCGTGGGCAGAAGGTGGAAGGGCAGGCCATGCTGGCGGGCCAGCGCCTCGGCATCGGGGTGGTTGGCGGTGATGCCGACGATGTCCGCCGGAAGCTGGCCCGACTGCCGCCGGTAGAGAAGGTCGTGCAGGCAGTGCAACTGCTTCGAGGCAGCCACCAGCAGCTTCGGCCGGCGGTTGGCGTGCGCCAGCTGCCAGTCCATCCCGAAGCGTGCGGCGATGGGCGCGAGCAGGGCGGACAGGCCGGCGAGATCGGCGGGAAAGCGCGGGCCGGCGGGCTGGAACAGCAGGCGCATGAAGAAGCGGCCGGTTTCAAGGTCGGCATATTGCTGGCTGTCGAGGATGAAGCCGTCGTTTTCGGCCAGCGTGCCGGTAACGGCGGCGACGATCCCGACGGCATCGGCGCAGGTGAAGGCGAGGATGTAGGCGGGGCCTTGCGCCCCGTTCCTGGTTGTCATGCGGAGCCAGCCTTCAGAAGATGATGACGCTGCGGATGCTTTCGCCCCGGTGCATCAGGTCGAAGGCCTCGTTGATCCGCTCCAGCGGCAGGCGGTGGGTGATCATCGGGTCGATCTGGATCTGGCCGTCCATGTACCAGTCCACGATCTTCGGCACGTCGGTGCGGCCGCGCGCGCCGCCGAAGGCCGTGCCTTTCCAGACCCGGCCCGTCACCAGCTGGAAGGGGCGGGTGGCGATTTCCCGCCCGGCTTCCGCCACGCCGATGATGATCGATTCGCCCCAGCCCCGGTGGCAGCATTCCAGCGCCTGGCGCATCACGTCGGTGTTGCCGGTGCAGTCGAAGCTGTAGTCGGCGCCGCCATCCGTCATCGCCACGATGTGGGCGACGATGTCGGCTACGTCCTTCGGGTTGACGAAATCGGTCATGCCGAAGCGGCGGCCCCAGGCTTCGCGGTCGGGGTTGATGTCGACACCGACAATGCGCGACGCGCCCGCCATCCTCGCGCCCTGGATGACGTTGAGGCCGATGCCGCCCAGCCCGAAGACGACGACGGTGGCGCCGGGCGTCACCCTGGCGGTGTTGACGACGGCGCCCACCCCCGTGGTCACGCCGCAGCCGATGTAGCAGCTGGTGTCGAACGGCGCGTCATCGCGGATCTTCGCGACGGCGATTTCAGGCAGCACCGTGTGGTTGGCGAAGGTGGAGCAGCCCATATAGTGATGGATCATCTGCCCCTTGTAGCTGAAGCGGCTGGTGCCATCTGGCATCAGGCCCTTGCCCTGGGTGGCGCGGATGGCGGTGCACAGGTTCGTCTTGCGCGAAAGGCAGCTTTTGCACTGCCGGCATTCGGGCGTGTAGAGCGGGATCACATGATCCCCTGGCTTCACCGAGGTGACGCCCGCGCCCACTTCGAGCACCACGCCAGCGCCTTCATGGCCGAGGATGGAGGGAAAGACGCCCTCGCTGTCCAGCCCGTCGAGCGTGTAGGCATCGGTGTGGCAGACACCCGTCGCCTTGATCTCGACCAGCACCTCGCCCGCCTTCGGGCCTTCGAGGTCGACCTCCACGATTTCCAGCGGGCGTTTGGCTTCGAAGGCGACGGCGGCACGGGTCTTCATGGGGAGCGTCCTTTCACGGAAGGGCAAGGGCGGATGCCGCCTGCCTTACGCCAGAAGTGCGCCGCGTTTCCAGCCTGAGACGTGCCCCGGCAGGAATGCCGCATGCCTGCCGGCCTGCCCTCGTGCGGTTTGCCCTGCACCCATGATCGCGCAGGCAGCCCGGCCTGTTTTTATGATGGGGATCGGACTGTTAACTAATAATAAGCCTTGATAACATCAGCGCGGCCAATAGCATGAGCATTGCCTATGCAGGCGATTCCTAACAGGGGTGTTATAAATGAAAGCGTTTCTCAAGTTCAGCTCACTGGCGGTTCTCGCCAGTGTGTCCGCTGCGGCGTCCGCCGCCACCATCACCAGCTGGAACCTCGGCAATGTCGAGCTCGTCGCCGACCCGGCCCTTCCGGGCACGGGCGTCAGCAAGGTCTATGACCGCGACGTGAGCGGCGGCACCGCCGGCGCCATCGCCAACGCGCAGATCCTGTGGATCGATTCGCCCGCGCCGGGCATGACAGTCCTGAACGATGACGTTGACCTGAACCCCGGCCAGTCCATTCCGGACTGCATCGCCGTGGTCGGCGCCCAGTGCGAAGGCCCCTTCCGGTCCGACAAGCGCGTGAAGCTCCAGGCCCTGAATACCGGTGCAATCGACCTGGTGTTCGATACCGAGGCGAACAGCGACACCAACAGCTACCGGGTCTATCACCGGCTGATCAACATGTCGGCCGACCGGATTGCCGGCTTCAAGGTCGAGCTGGGCTATGGTGTGGGCGCCAACTTCGTGGCCTCGGGGCTTGGCGATGGCCTCGGTTTCGACCTTGCCGCCGATCTCGGCCCCGATAATGCGGCGGCCTTCACCCAGTTCCCGTTCGGACTGTTCGGGGATGCGTCGGAAAACCCGAACCACAATATCGACGGCTTCTTCAGCACCGACCGCGCCGGTTTTGACGTGTCCTATTCGGAAGACCAGATCAATACAGGGGCGATTTCCGCCAATTATGCGGCGCTGTTCGGCCCGGCGATGCTGAACGACAGCTCGGTGCCCGAGGGCTATTTCTGGGACAATGACGGCGACGATTCGACCGACCCCCTGCTGATGGCCTGGTACAATGGCATGGGCTGGGAAGCACGGCGGATGATCGACCCGAACGATCCGCTGAGCGCCATCCCGATCGCCCCGACCATGGTGGACGAGAATGACCTGATCGCCCTTGGTTTCGTGCGCGACGTTGCCGAAGACCTGCGCAACATCAACCTCAACTTCCATGTGAAGGTCGATGAAGGCTTCGAAGGCGGTCCCTTCACGCTACGCTACACCACCTTCGCCGCCGCCAATGGCGCGGTGCCGGAGCCGGCGACCTGGGCGATGCTGATCGCCGGGTTCGGCCTTGTGGGTGGCGCGATGCGCCGCCAGCGGGCGCTGCAGGCCGCCTGATTTTCATCATGCCCTCCTGTCGGGGCGTCCGGCGGTCGAACCACCGGACGCCCCTTTTTTAATGTTGTAAAGAAGATGCGCGGCCTTCAGCCGGGCAAGGCGGACAGCGCCCGGGCTTCCGCCGCAATGGCGCCGCCGAGCGCGCTTTGCGCGGCTTCATCCTTCTGGCCGGTGAAGGTGGAGGCCGACAGCACATGGACGGGCTGGCCCGGCGGGGCAAAGGCCGTGGCGATGGTAGTGATACCGCGAAAGGCGTGGTCCCTGTCGGTTGCGTGGCCGAGGCGGCGGGCATCCTCTATGCCGGCGAGATAGGTTTCGAAATCAATGGGCGACTGCCAGCGCACGGCATCGAAGCCGGCGCGGACCCGGTCGGCCGGCGGGTTCGTCATCGCCAGAAGCGCACGCCCGGCAGCACCCGCGGCAAGCGGCTGGCGCTGGCCGACAGCCATGTGGATGCGCGTTGCGCCGCCGCTTTCGGCCAGAGCCAGCAGCATCAGCCTGTCCCCATCCACCTGCCGCCACAGGCCGACGGCTGCGTCATGTGCCTGGGCCAGGCGCTCCATCACCGGCTGGGCGCGGCGCAGCAGCGGGTCACGGCCGAGCGCGCGGGCGGCAAGCTCCAGCGCCGCGGGGCCGAGGGCGTAGCGCTTGGTGGCTGGATCGAACCGGGCCAGTCCCTCGGACGACAGCGTCTTCAGGATGGCGAAGGCGGAACTGGGGGAGAGGCCCGTGGCACGGGCGATCGCCGTCACGCCTTCCGCCGTCTCGATCCGGCCGAGGTGCCGGAGGATCGCGGCGGCATGCGCCACGGCGGGGCTTGGCCGCAGGTCGGCGGATGCGGCTTGATCGGGCGGGCTGGCGGGCATGGACAGGCGGTATCATTCGGCCAGCTGAATGTCCATTCCGCTTGCCGAATTGGCGGCCCTGTGGCAGACCCCGGCACGAACGACTCAAGGGAGTCTGGTCAAAGGATCGGGAGAGCCAGCATGAGCCAGGGACAGCTTGAAGGAAAGGTCGTTGCCATCACCGGCGCCGGCCGCGGTATCGGGCGCGAAATCGCGCTTCTGTGCGCGAAGGAAGGCGCGGCGGTCGTCGTCAATGACTTCGGCGGCTCCGTCGAGGGCGAGGGCGGGGACCAGGGCCCGGCGCAGGAAACGGTGGCCGACATCGTGGCAGCCGGCGGCAAGGCCGTCGCCAATCTCGCCAATGTCGCGGACCCGGCGGGCGCCGCCACCATCATCGAGGATGCGGTCAAGGCCTTCGGCCGGATCGACGCGGTGGTGAACAATGCCGGCATCCTGCGCGACCGCATCTGGCACAAGATGAGCCCCGAGGACTGGCGCGCCGTGATCGACGTGCACCTGCACGGCAGCTTCAATGTCTCGAAGGCCGCGACCCCCTATTTCAAAGACCAGGGCTCGGGCAGCTTCATCCACTTCACCTCGACCTCGGGCCTGATCGGCAATTTCGGCCAGGCCAATTATTCGGCGGCCAAGCTCGGCATCGTCGGCCTGTCGCAGTCGATCGCGCTCGACATGGAGCGGTTCGGCGTGCGCTCCAACTGCATCGCGCCCTTTGCCTGGTCGCGCCTGATCGCCACCATTCCGCCCAAGGACGAGGCCGAGCAGCTGCGGCTGGAGCGGATGAAGTCGATGTCGGCCGACAAGATCGCCCCGCTCGTCGCCTTCCTCGCCTCGGACGCTTCGCAGGAAGTGTCGAACCAGATCTTCGCGGTTCGCAAGAACGAGATCTTCCTCTTTTCCAAGCCGCGCCCGATCCGTTCGATGCACCGTTCGGATGGCTGGACGGCCGAGACCATCGCGTCTGACCTGCTGCCCGCCTTCCGGCCGAGCTTCGCGAAGAATGACCGTTCGGCCGACATCTTCGGATGGGATCCCATCTGATGGCGTTCGACCCGCAGGCCCTGCTGGCGCTGCCGCCGCTGGAAACGGTGCACCGCTTCACGGAGCGGGACAGCATCCTCTACGCGCTTGGGGTCGGGGCTGACGAGCTGGTCTTCACCTATGAGGACGGGCTGAAGGCCCTGCCCACCATGGCGGTGGTGCTGGCCTATCCCGGCTTCATCTGGCGCGACCCGCGCTATGGCGTGAACTGGCAGAAGATCGTCCATGCCGAGCAGCGCACCCGCATTCACCGGCCGCTGCCGGTGAAGGGCGAGGTGCGCGGCGAGACGCGGATCACCGCCATCCATGACAAGGGGGCCGAGAAAGGCTCGCTGGCGCTTGTCGAGCGGAAGATCTTCGATACGGCGACAGGCGAGCTGATCGCTGAAACCGGGATGACGACCTTCCTGCGCGGCAATGGCGGCGCGGGTGGCAGCGAAGGCCAGCCGCCAAAGCCCGTGGCCGTGCCGGCGGACAGGCCGGCCGATGCCTGCGTCACGCTGCAGACCGCGCCGGGCCAGGCCGTGCTCTACCGGCTTTCGGGCGATCTGAACCCGCTGCACATCGACCCGAAGGTGGCGCAGGCCGCCGGCTTCGAGCGGCCGATCCTGCACGGGCTAGCGACCTACGGCTTTGCCGGGCGCGCGCTGCTGGCGGCGCGCTGCGGCAATGATCCGGCCCGGCTGGTGGCGATGGACTGCCGCTTCACCGCGCCCGTCTATCCGGGCGAAGCGCTGGAGACCGAAATCTGGGATGGCGCCGACGGGCGGCTCCATTTCCGCACGCGGGTGCCGGAGCGCGGGGTCATCGTGCTCGACAATGGCGTTGCCGAAATAGGTTAAGGGGAGAGAGACGAGATGGGTCGCGGAATCCTGGGCTTCGGGGCCTATGTCCCCATCGGGCGCCTGCAGCGATCGGCCATCCTTGCCGCCCATGCCTGGTTCGCGCCGGGCCTGAAGGGGCAGGCAAAGGGCGAAAAGGCGATCGGCAACTGGGACGAGGACAGCGTGACCATGGCGGTGGAAGCCGCCCGCGACGCGCTGGGCGAGCGTGACCGTGGCGATGTGGCCTCGGTCGTGCTGGCATCCACCACCCACCCCTTCGCCGACCGGCAGAATGCCGGAATCGTGAAGGAGGCGCTGAACCTTGCCGACGTGACCGGCGCGCTCGACGTGGCCGGCAGCCAGCGGGCGGGCACTTCATCCCTCATCGCGGCCCTGCAATCGACGGCGCCGGGCGTGACGCTCCACCTTGCAGCCGAACGGACGACCCCGCGCCCGGCGTCCGAGCGGGAAATGCAGGCCGGCGACGCTGCCGCCGCCATGCTGGTGGGCGAGGGCGATCCGGTGGCGCGGCTGCTGGGGTCGCACAGCGTGACCGTCGATTTCGTGGACCATTTCCGCGGCGCCGGCGAAGCGCATGACTATGACTGGGAAGCCCGCTGGATCCGCGACGAGGGTTTCACGCGGGTGATGGCGCCCGCCATCGCCGATGCGCTGAAGGCCTTCGGGGTCGAGGGGGGCGCCATTTCGCGTTTCCTCGTGCCCGTGGCGGTGAAGGGCGTGCCCGAGATGCTGGCCAGGCGCGCCGGCATTCCGGCCGAGGCCGTTGCCGACACCATGGCGGCCACCATCGGCCATGCAGGCGCCGCCCATGCGACGCTGATGCTGGCGGCGGCGCTGGAAGATGCGAAGCCGGGCGAGACGATCCTGCTGGCGAGCTTCGGGCAGGGCGTGGACGTGCTGCTGTTCGAGGTGACGGATGCCATTGCCGCACACCGCCCGCGCCTTGGCGTTTCGGGCTGGCTGGCGCGCCGCATGGCGGACGACAATTACCTGAAATATCTGTTCCATCGCGGCCTTCTCCAGCTGGACCGGGGGATGCGCGCCGAGCATGACCAGAAGCAGCCGCTGACGGCGCTGTGGCGCAACCGCAAGGCGGTGATGGCGCTGGTGGGCGGGCGCTGCACCCGGACGGGGACCATCCAGTTCCCGAAGACCGAGGTGAGCGTGAACCCCAACGACCATGCCATCGGCACGCAGGAGGATTATCCGCTGGCCGAGGTTCCGGCCCGGATCCTGACCTTCACGGCGGATTCCCTTACCTATTCGCCCGCCCCGCCGAGCTGCTACGGCAATATCGAGTTCGAGGGCGGGGGGCGCATGATGGCCGAATTCACCGATGTTCCGGCCTCCGAGC
Organism: uncultured Sandaracinobacter sp.; assembly: GCA_964394815.1. Taxonomy (GTDB): domain Bacteria; phylum Pseudomonadota; class Alphaproteobacteria; order Sphingomonadales; family Sphingomonadaceae; genus Sandaracinobacteroides. The sequence continues at coordinate 14,054 of CAYMZC010000029.1, forward strand.
TGGAAGTGGGCCGGGAGCTGCGCATGATGTTCCGGGTGAAGGCCATCGACGAGCTGCGGCAATTCCGCCGCTATTTCTGGAAGGCCGCCCCGGCCTACTGAGGCGGGGCGTTCGGGAGGAGCCACCATGGCAAAGGGCATCAGGGACAAGGTCGCCATCCTCGGCATGGGATGCGCGAAGTTCGGCGAACGCTGGGACAAGGACGAGGACCAGCTGATGCTGGAGGCCTATGAGGAAGCGATGGCCGATGCCGGCATCGAGGCCTCGCAGATCGACGCGGCCTGGCTGGGCGCTGCCTTCGACGCGATGAACATCGGGCCTTCGGGCATTCCGCTCGCCATGGCGCTGCGGCTTCCCGACATCGGTGTCACCAAGGTCGAGAATTACTGCGCTTCCGGCACGGAAAGCTTCCGCGGCGCCGTCTATGCGGTGGCCTCGGGCGCGGCCGACATCGCGCTGGCGATGGGGGCCGAGAAGCTGAAGGACACGGGCTATGGCGGCCTTCCCGTGCGCACGCGGGGCACCACGCACGACATGATCGGCATAACCGGGTCCGCGCCGGGCAATTTCGCCCAGCTGGCGGCCGCCTATCGCACCGAGCATGGCGTTTCGCGCGAGGATCTGAAGCGCGCGATGGCCCATGTCTCGGTGAAGAGCCACGACAATGGCGCCCGAAACCCCAAGGCCCACCTCAGGAACCGCATCACCATGGACCAGGTGATGGGCGCCCCGATGATCGCCGAGCCGCTCGGTCTGTTCGACTGCTGCGGCGTGTCGGACGGGGCGGCCTGCGCCATCGTGACGACACCCGAGATCGCCCGTGCACTGGGCAAGAAGGATCTGGTGACGGTGAAGGCGCTGCAGCTTGCCACTTCGAACGGCTGGGAGCTGCAGGGTTCGGGCTGGAACGGCAGCTATTTCCACACCACCCGCGTGGCGGCCGCCCGCGCCTATGAGGAAGCCGGAATCACCAACCCGCGCGAGCAGCTGAGCCTGCTGGAAGTGCATGACTGCTTCTCCATCACCGAACTGGTGACGATGGAGGATCTCCATGTCTCGGAGACGGGCAAGGGCTGGAAGGACGTGCTCGACGGCTTCTTCGACGCCGACGGCAAGCTGCCGTGCCAGATCGATGGCGGGCTGAAATGCTTCGGCCACCCCATCGGAGCCTCGGGCATCCGCATGATCTACGAAAACTATCTCCAGCTTCTCGGCCGGGCCGGGGAGCGGCAGCGCAGCCAGCAGTCTGTGTTTGCCCTTTCGCACAATCTGGGCGGCATGCCGAACCAGAATGTCTCTTCCATCGCCATCGTGGGACTGCAAGATGCCTGACATCGTTTCGCAAGGGGGCATGGACCCCGAGACCTTCGACAGCTTCCTCACCCAGCTGAAGCGCTATGTGCGCGAGCGGCTGATTCCGGCCGAGGATGATGTCATCGAGAAGGACCGCATCCCCGACGACATCCTCGCCGAAATGCGGGACATGGGGCTTTTCGGCCTGACCACGCCCGAGGAATTCGGCGGGGCCGGCCTGAACATCAGCCAGTATATCGAGACGATCAAGCACATCTCCTACGCGGCGCCGGCCTACCGCTCGACCATCTCGATCAATGTCGGCATGACCGGCAGCGCCCTGCGCAAGTTCGGCACGCCCGCGCAGAAGGAACGGTGGCTGCCGCGCATCGCCGCCGGCGAAATCGCCTGCTTCGGCCTGACGGAGCCGGGCAGCGGTTCGGACAGCGCCGCCATGCAGACCATGGCGGTGCGCGACGGCGACCATTTCGTGCTGAACGGCACCAAGCGCTACATCACCAACGCGCCCCAGGCGAAGATCGGCCTGATCATGGCCCGCACCACGCGCGAGGCCCTGCCCAAGAACGCGCATGTGAGCGCCTTCATCATCGACATGGATACGCCGGGCGTGAGCATCGGCAGCCCCGACCGGAAGATGGGCCAGAAGGGCAGCCACATCGCCGACGTGATCCTCGAGGATGTGCGGGTGCCGGCGGATGCGCTGGTGGGCGGCGAGGAAGGCCAGGGCTTCCGGATCGCGATGCAGAGCCTCGACAATGGCCGGCTTTCGGTGGCCGCCATGGGCATCGGCATCGGCCGTCGGGCGCTCGACACGGCGCTGCAATATTCGCGCGAGCGCAAGGCCTTTGGCGAGCCGATCGGCAATTTCCAGCTGATCCAGGCCATGCTGGCCGACAGCGAGGCCGAGCTTTACGCCGCCGAATGCATGGTGGCCGACGCCTGCGCCCGCGCCGATCGTGGCGAGCAGATCCTGCGCAAGGCCGCCGCCGCCAAGCTCTTCGCAACCGAAACTGCCGGCCGCGTGGTGGACCGCTGCGTGCAGGTCTATGGCGGCGCAGGCTATCTCGCCGAATATCCGGCCGAGCGCTTCTTCCGCGATGCCCGAATCCTGCGCATCTATGAAGGCACCAGCCAGATCATGCAGCTGGCAATCGCCAAGCACATGATCCGCGAATTCGAAACCACCGGCCAGATCTGGGGCTGAGGGGCATGTACGATCTCCTCGGCGGCCTGTCCGTCATCGAAGCCTCGTCCTTCGTCGCCTCGCCGACAGCCGGCCTTTATCTGGCGCAGATGGGCGCCGAGGTGATCCGTGTCGACCAGATCGGCGGCGGCCCGGATTTCAACCGCTGGCCGCTCGCCGGCAACGGGCGCAGCCTCTACTGGGAAAATCTCAACCGGGCGAAGAAGTCGGTCGCCATCGACCTTGGGTCGGCCGAGGGGCGCGAACTGCTGCAGGCGCTGGTTGTGGCGACGGGCCAGTTCGTCACCAATTTCCCGGTCGAGGGCTTCCTGTCGCACGAAAGGCTGGCCGCCCGGCGGCCCGACCTGGTGACGGTGCGGGTGATGGGCATGGCCGATGGCGGCCCGGCGCTCGACTACACCGTGAACTCCGCCGTGGGCTACCCGGACCTGACCGGCCCCGGCCCCGAGCCGGTGAACCATGTGCTGCCCGCCTGGGACCTGCTGACGGGCAGCTATGCGGCCTTTGCGCTGCTGGCCGCCATCCGCCACCGCGCGGCGACTGGGCAGGGGCAGGAGGTACGGGTGCCGCTGTCCGATGTGGCCATCGGCACGGTCGCGAACCTCGGGTCGCTGGCGGAGGTGCTGGTGACCGGCGCCAACCGCGAGCGCCTCGGCAACAGCGTCTTCGGCGCCTTCGGGCGGGATTTCCTGACCGCCGACGGCACGCGGCTGATGGTGATGGCGATCACGCCGCGCCAGTGGACGGGCCTTGTGAAGGTGCTGGGCATCGCCGACGAGGTTTCCGCCATCGAAGCCGCGCGCGGGGTGTCCTTTGCGAAGGACGAGGGCCTGCGCTTCCAGCATCGCGATGCGCTTTTCCCGCTGGTCGAGGCGCGCCTGGCCTTGCGGACCTATGCCGAACTGAAGCCCGAATTCGACGCGCATGGCTGCTGCTACGGCCCTTACCAGACCATGCTGGAGGCAGCCCGCGATCCTGTTCTGGTGGGGGACAACCCCGTCTTTTCCGAAAGCCTGGCTGGCGGCGTGGCGAACCCGAGCGGCCTTGCCTATCCGGCTGCCGGCGCCTTTGCCACAATCCCGCAGCAGGATCGCCGCGCCCCGGCATCCGCGCCGCTTCTGGGCGCGCACACGGCCGAGGTCCTGTCCGCCCGCCTCGGCCTCGACAGTGGCGCGATCGGCGCGCTCATCGACAGGGGAGTCGTTCACCAGCATGATTGACGCAGGTCTGATCGCGCGGGCGGCGGGTGCCGTGCGCGCTGCCGAAGCCTATGCCGCCGAAGCCCTTTCCAGCCTGCGCGCCCGTGTGGCCGGGGCCAGCCTTGATGCCGAGCAGCGCGCCGCCCATGGCTATGCCTGGGTCGATACCGCCGTCGGCGCCATGGCCGCGACACTGGGCTGGGCGGACGCCGCATCCGCGCGCGGGGAAGCCGGCGAAGGCGAGCGGCTGGCGCTGCTGATCGGCCTTGGCGAGACGCTGGCGCAGCTGGCCGGCGGCCTGCCCATGGGGCCCAACGAGCTAGTGCGCCCGGCCGACCTCGGCACGGCGGATGCCGCCGCGAAGCTGGTGGCGGACCCCGCCGTTTCCTGGTTCCTCGCCCATGGCAACACGGCCACCAACCGCGCCGCGCTCACGGCCCTGCTGGCCGGTGGGCAGCCGCTGTCCGACCGTTTCGGGGATGAACTGCTCGACACCATCCGCGACCAGTATCGCCGCTTCACCGACGACCGCATCCTGCCCTTCGCCCACCAGTGGCACCTCGACAATGCGCTGATTCCGGATGCCACCATTGCCGAAATGGCGGCGCTGGGCACTTTCGGTGTCTGCATTCCCGAAGCCTTCGGCGGCCTCGGGCTGAACAAGCTGGTGATGTGCATCGTCACCGAGGAGCTGTCGCGCGGCTGGATCGGGGCTGGCTCGCTTGGCACGCGCTCGGAAATCGCCGGTGAGCTGATCCTGCATGGCGGCACCGACGGGCAGAAGGCGCAATGGCTGCCGCGCATCGCCAGCGGCGAAATCCTGCCCACCGCCGTCTTCACCGAGCCGGATGTCGGCTCCGACCTCGGCAGCCTGGGCACGCGCGCGGTGCGCGATGGCGACAGCTGGCGGATCGATGGCGCCAAGACCTGGATCACCCATGCGGCGCGCTCGGACCTGATGACTCTGCTGGCCCGCACGAAGCCCGATGTGAAGGGCCATGCCGGGCTTTCCATGCTGCTGGTGCCCAAGCCGCGCGGAACGGAGACGGACCCCTTCCCTGCCGACGGGATGAACGGCAGCGAGATCGAGGTGCTGGGCTATCGCGGCATGCGCGAATATGCGCTGCAGTTCGATGGCATGGCCGCCCCCGCCGATGCGCTTCTGGGGGGCGAGGAAGGGCAGGGCTTCAAGCAGCTGATGCGCACCTTCGAAGGCGCGCGCATCCAGACGGCGGCGCGTGCCGTGGGTGTCGCCCGCCGGGCGCTGGAGCTGGGGCTTTCCTATGCGACCGACAGGAAACAGTTCGGCAAGGCCATAGTGAATTTCCCGCGCGTGTCCGACAAGATCGCCCTGATGGCGGTGGACATGCTGATGGCGCGCGAGCTGACCTATGCCGCCGCCCGCGCCAAGGACAGCGGCAAGCGCTGCGATATCGAGGCCGGCATGGCCAAGCTGCTGGCCGCGCGCGCGGCCTGGACCAACGCCGATGCCGCGCTGCAGATCCATGGCGGCAACGGCTATGCGCTGGAATATGAAATCAGCCGCATCCTTTGCGATGCGCGCATCCTGAACATCTTCGAAGGGGCCGCCGAAATCCAGGCCCAGGTGATCGCCCGTGGCCGCATGGCTGGAGGAAACTGACCGACATGACCGAGACATATGCCGATATCCGTGCCGAGGTGGCGAAGCTGTGCCAGCAGTTTCCGGGCGAATACTGGCGCGAGAAAGACAGGGTGCGCGCCTATCCGACCGAGTTCGTGACGGCGCTGACCGAAGCCGGCTATCTTTCGGCGCTGATCCCCGAGGCCTATGGCGGCGCCGGTCTGCCGCTTTCGGCGGCCGCCGCCATCCTTGAGGAAATCCAGGCCCAGGGTGGCAATGGCGGCGCCTGCCATGCCCAGATGTATGTGATGGGCACCATCCTGCGGCACGGCAGCGAGGCGCAGAAGCAGCAGTGGCTGCCCAAGGTGGCGACAGGTGAAGTCCGGCTGCAGGCCTTCGGCGTGACCGAGCCGACATCGGGCACCGACACGCTGTCGCTGAAGACCGTCGCCCGGCGCGACGGCGACCACTACATCATCAGCGGCCAGAAGATCTGGACCAGCCGGGCCGAACATTCCGACCTGATGATCCTCTTGGCCCGCACCACCCCGCGAGACCAGGTGAAGAAGCGGACGGACGGGCTTTCGGTCTTCCTTGTCGACATGCGCGCGGCCGTGGGCAACGGGCTCACCATCCGCCCCATCGAGACGATGATGAACCATTCCAGATCGGAAGAGCACACGTCTGAACTCCCAGACACTCCGCGAAATCGCGGATGC
>CAYMZC010000030.1:0-19862 GCA_964394815.1 uncultured Sandaracinobacter sp.
CTCGATGATCCGCACGCCCTTCAGCGTGGACAGAAGCTCGGCGGACGCCGCATGCGGCAGGCAGCCGAACACCACATCCACGCTTTCCCAGTCGATCGCGTCGGCCTTCACCAGGGCCGGCAGCTGCGGATAGGCGGCGAAATGCGGCCAGATGGCGGCCATGCTCTGCCCGGCCTTCTGGTTGGCGGCAAGCGCCGCGATCTCTATCGCGGGGTGGGTGAGCGCGATGCGGACAAGGTCGGCGCCGGTATAGCCCGAGGCCCCGAGGACGGCGATACGAAGCTTGCGTGTCATGCTGCTCTCCTAGTGGCGCTTCCAGAATGGCTTCAAGACCGGAAGTGCCGATGCGAAGCCATCGGTCCATTCGGGCACGTCCGCGCGCCCTGCAAGCGGGATCCAGTCACCACTGCGGCCGGTGGCCTCGGTGAAGCGGTTCATTGCCGCTTCGTCACGGGCCAGCACGATCCAGATGGAAGCATTGTAGGTGAAGCCCTCGGCTGCCCGTTCCGGCTCGGGGATGTAATAAAACTGCCGCGCCGCCAGCCCCTGCCCTTCGGCGATGGCCGCAACCACCGGCTCCAGGTCGAGGAAGCGGTTGGAGACGTGGACGACGAGCAGGCCATCGCGTGAAAGCCGCGTCATGTAGGTCTCGAAGGCTTCGCGGGTGAGAAGATGAAGCGGAATGGCATCGGAAGAAAAGGCATCGACTGCCAGAACGTCGAACCGGCCGGCCGGCTCTTCGGCCAGTTTCAGGCGGGCGTCGCCCACCACGATCCGGGCGTCGGGCTTGCACTGGGCGAGATAGGAAAAGACGCGGGGATCGGTTGCGATGTCCACCATCAGCGGGTCAATCTCGTAGAAGGTCCAGTCCTGCAGGGGGGTGGCGTGGCAGGCGAGCGTCCCCGTTCCGAGGCCCACGACACCGATGCGGGCGGCCTCGCCGAAGAGATCGGGCGCGGCACGAAGAGCAAGGCCTACACCGCTTTCGGGGGCATAATAGGTCTGCGGCTCGCGCGAGAGCGCCGGGTCGAGCGACTGGGCGCCGTGCAGGGTGGTGCCATGGAGCAGGCGGCGGCTGCTGATGCTCTGCACATTCTCGATGGTGTAGATGCCGAAGAAGCTGCGCTGGCGGGCGCGGTCGATGGTGGAAATGTCGATCTGCTGCCACCCACCCAGCCCCAGCATCAGCATGGCGAGAAGCCAGGCGAACATCAGCGGGCGGCCGATGGCGAGGATGGCAAGCCCCACCATGAACGCCACCACCGCCACCTGCGACGGCGGCGTGGAAACGAGATTGAAGCTTGCGCCCAGCCACCAGGAAAGCGCCAGCGCCAGCCCCGGCGTCAGCACCCTGAGAATCCGCGCCACGCCCCCCCTGCCCTGCCACAGGCCGGCGATGCGGCGGGTGAGCGGCCGCGCCGGAAGCAACAGGGCGGCGGCCACAAGCAGGATCGGATGCTCATAGACCCAGTCGAAGATCATCGGCGCGACAAGCGCCGGGAACAGCCCGCCCACGACTCCGCCGGCCGACATCCAGAGGTAGAAATCGGTGAGCTGGGCCGGCGCCGGCCTGTCGGCTGCAAGCGCCCCATGCAGGGCAGTCGCCACAACAAGCAGCATGGCGACGGAGGCAAGCCCGTAAAGGCTTGCCGACTGGCCAACTGAAACCAGTCCGAGACCGCCGAAAAGCAGAAGCGCAAAGGGCGCGAGCCAGGTGGCGTTGCGCGCATGCCAGGCCCCATGCCCGGAAAAGACGAGGATGAAGCTGATGAGATAGGCCGAAAGCGGCAGCACCCACAGCATCGGCATCGCCATGATGTCTGTCGTGATGTGGGTGGTGGTGCTGAGCATCAGCCCCGAGGGCACGGCCGCCAGCAGCAGCCAGTAGAGCCTGCGCCGCCAGGTGACGGGCCGGGCGGCGCGGGCGCCGGCGGTATCGGGCGCGGTGGCGGGCAGGCGGGCGCCAAGCCGCAGGATGACGGCGCCGCCTGCCAGCATCAGCAGCATCAGCAGGCCATAGCCGACAGACCACAACGCCTGCTGCTGCGGCAGGCTGGTGAAGGGCTCCAGCAGGAAGGGATAGGCAAGAAGCCCCAGCAGCGAGCCGGCGTTGGACGCGGCATAGAGGAAGAAGGGGCTGGCCGCCGCCTTGTCGGGTGCGCGCGCGAACCAGGCCTGCATCAGCGGGGCCTGCGCCGATACGCACAGGAACACCGGCCCGATCGACAGGGCCAGAAGCTTCAGCAGCCAGAAGGCGGCGGCGCTTCCGGTATCGGCCGGGCCGATGTCGGCGATGCCGATGGGCAGGGTGATGGCGGCAAGGGCAAAGACGAAGCCATGGGCTGCAAGCTGCGCCTTCAGCGGCAGGCGTTGCAGCGCATGGGCATAAGCATAGCCGAGCAGCAGCACCGCCTGGTAGAACAGCATGGCCGTGTTCCAGACACTGGGGCTTCCGCCCAGCACCGGCAGCACCAGCCGCGCGAACAGTGGCTGGATGAGAAACAGGAGAAAGCTGCCAAGGAACAGGATGGCGATGAAGAGCGGCCGCAAGGGCAGGCGTGTTGCCGTGCGCGCAAAATCCGCAGTCTCGACCCCTGCCGCCACGGGCATCTCCTTCAGATCAGGCTTTCCTGGGCGGGCCGCCAGCCTTCATGCGCCAGCAACCAGCGCTTGCGATGAAGCCCACCGGCATAGCCCGTCAGGCTTCCGTCCGCTCCGATGACACGATGGCAGGGAATGGCAAGTGCAATCGGGTTCCGGCCATTGGCCCGGCCCACGGCGCGCGCGTTCGGCCCGCGCCCTGTCGCCGCCCCGCCAAGGGCGCGGGCGACATCGGCATAGCTGCGCGTCTCGCCGGGCGGGATGCGGCGAAGCACGGCCCAGACGGCGCGCTCGAAATCGCTTCCGCACGGCGCCACGGCCAGGGCTGCAAGCGCATCCGCCTCGCCCGCGAAATAGCGTGAGAAGGCCTCGATGATCCTCTGCGCCGCCGCGTCCGTCTGCGCCGGGCCGTCGATCGGGCGCACGTCTTCTGCCGATGGCCCGTCTTCGAAGATGGCCTCGTGCAGGGCGCCGTCGGCGTCGTGCCGCAGCAGCAGCCGTCCAAGCGGGGTCAGGAGCGTGATTCCGGGGGGCTGCCCCTCAGCCAAGCGGCACGCCATAGAGGTCGAAGGCGTCCGAATCCTCGATCAGCACCGAAACGATGTCCCCCGGATTGAGGCCCGGCGCATCACGCAGCAGCACGCGGCCGTCGATCTCGGGCGCATCGGCCTTGCTGCGGCCGGTGGCCCCGCCATCGGCGTCCGCCTCGTCGATGATCACGTCGAGGGTGCGGCCCACCTTGGCTGCCAGCTTCGCTTCCGAAATGGCGGCGGCCTTTTCCATGAAGCGGTCGCGCCGCGCCTCGCGCACCGCACGCGGCAGGGCGCCGGGCAGGGCATTGGCGGCAGCCCCCTCCACGGGTTCATAGGCAAAGCAGCCCACGCGATCGAGTTGCGCCTCGTCCAGCCAGCCGAGGAGATGCTCGAAATCGGCTTCCGTCTCGCCGGGGAAACCGGCGATGAAGGTCGAGCGGATTGCAAGGTCGGGCACCTGCCGCCGCCATTGTGCGATCCGCTCCAGCACCTTTTCCTCGTTCGCCGGGCGGCGCATCGCCTTCAGCACATTTGGGGCGGCATGCTGGAAGGGAATGTCGAGATAGGGAAGGACCAGCCCCTCGGCCATCAGCGGGATTAGCTCGTCCACATGGGCATAGGGGTAGATGTAGTGCAGCCGCACCCATGCCCCCAGCTTGCCCAGTTCGCGGGCAAGGTCGGTGATGTGGGCGCGCAGCTCGCCCTTGCCATAGCGGGCGTGGCGCAGGTCGCGGCCATAGGCGGAGGTGTCCTGGCTGATGACCAGAAGCTCCCGCGTGCCGGCCGCCACCAGCTTTTCCGCCTCGCGGAGGATGGCATCCGGCCGGCGGGAGGCGAGATCGCCGCGAATGGAGGGGATGATGCAGAAGGCGCAGCGATGGTTGCAGCCTTCGGAAATCTTCAGATAGCTGTAGTGGCGCGGGGTCAGTTTCAGCCCCGCCTCGGGCACCAGGTCGACGAAGGGCTGGGGCGGCATGGGCGCCGCCGCGCGCACCGCGCCGACCACGGCCTCATATTGCTGCGGCCCGGTGATCGCCAGCACATCGGGGAAACGGGCGCGGATGGCGTCGGCTTCGCCACCCATGCAGCCTGTCACAACCACGCGGCCATTTTCGGCAATCGCCTCGCCGATGGCGTCGAGGCTTTCGGCCTTGGCGCTGTCGAGAAAGCCGCAGGTATTCACGATCACCACATCGGCCCCGGCATAATCGGCCGACATGGCATAGCCCTCGGACCGGAGCGAGGTGAGGATGCGCTCGCTGTCCACCAGGGCCTTGGGGCAGCCGAGCGAAACCATGCCCACCTTGCGGGGCGGAAGAATGCTGCGCTGGTCGGTCATGGGCTTCAGTTCGAACCGATCTTCATCAGCGTCAGCACTTCCTTGCGGCTGCGCTCGTCCTCGCGGAACACGCCCATCATGCGGCTGGTCGTCATGGTCACGCCCGGCGTCAGCACGCCGCGGGCCGACATGCAGGCATGGCTGGCTTCCACCACCACGGCAACGCCGCGCGGCTCCAGCCCTTCCTGGATGGCGTCGGCGATTTCGGCGGTCAGCCGTTCCTGCACCTGCAGCCTGCGGGCATAGCCATGGGCAACGCGGGCAAGCTTGGATATGCCGACGACGCGATCCTTCGGCAGATAGGCGATGTGCACCTTGCCGATGATGGGCGCCATGTGATGCTCGCAGTGGGACTGGAAGGGAATGTCGCGCAGCAGGACGATTTCATCATAGCCGCCGACTTCCTCGAAGGTGCGCGAAAGATGGATTCGCGGGTCTTCGCCATAACCCCGGAAATATTCGCGATAGGCGCGCGCCACACGGCCGGGCGTGTCCAGCAGGCCCTCGCGCGACGGTTCGTCCCCGGCCCAGCGGATCAGGGTGCGCACGGCCTCCAGCACATCGGCCGGGATGCTGGCGTCACGATCCTCGCCTTCCAGCGGCGCATCGTCATCAAGGGTGTGGTAATCCGCCATCCGGCTTCTCCGCAGCGGGGGCATCCCCCCCGAAAAGGCGCGTGGTGCCGGATGCAGGGGTCGAACCCGCGACCTTCGGTTTACAAAACCGCTGCTCTGCCAGCTGAGCTAATCCGGCGCGCCGAGGCCCATCTAGGCGATGGTGTGGCGTTTCGCAATGAACCTGCGGCAGACGAGGCCTTCCGCCGCAGTCTTTTTGGCGCTAGCCCGGGCTTCCCCAGGGGTCGGACCATGGCGGAGAGAATGCGATATGGTCGCCCGTGTGGCAACCCTTGCCTATGTCGGGCTGGAAGCCCGGCCCGTTGACGTGCAGGTGCAGCTGGCCCCGGGCCTTGTCAGCTTCGTGGTGGTGGGCCTTCCCGACAAGGCGGTGAAGGAAAGCCGCGACCGCGTGACGGCCGCCTTCGCTGCCCTCGGGCTTGCCATGCCGGCAAAGCGCATCACCGTGAATCTCGCCCCGGCCGATCTCGAAAAGGCCGGCTCCCACTATGACCTGCCGATCGCCCTCGGGCTGCTGGCGGCGATGGGCGTGGTCGATGCCGAATCGCTCGCCCATTATGTGGCGGTGGGCGAACTGTCGCTCGACGGCCGTATCACCGCTTCGCCCGGTGTGCTGCTGGCAGCGCTCCATGCCGCCGGGGGCGGGCTGGGGCTGATCTGCCCCGGTTCGCAGGGTCCGGAAGCCGCATGGGCGGCAGGCGGCACCGGGATGGAGGTGATTGCAGCCCCCGACCTCCACGCCCTTGTCGCCCATCTGAAGGGCACTTCCCTCATTCCGCCGCCCGACCCTGCGCGACTGGAAGCGCGGCCCTTCACCGGCCCCGACCTTGGCGACGTGAAGGGGCAGGAAGTGCCCAAGCGCGCGCTGGAGATTGCGGCTGCGGGCGGGCACAATCTGCTGATGTGCGGGCCGCCGGGGGCAGGAAAATCGATGATGGCGGCGGCCCTTCCCGGCATCCTGCCCGAACTCACCTCGGCCGAGGCGCTGGAAGTCGCGATGATCGCTTCGCTCGCCGGCTCGCTCGAAGGCGGGCGCATCGCCCGCACACGCCCCTTCCGCAGCCCGCACCATTCCGCTTCCATGCCGGCGCTCGTGGGCGGCGGCCGGCAGGCGCGGCCGGGCGAAGTGAGCCTGGCGCATCTGGGCGTCCTCTTCCTCGACGAGCTGCCGGAATTCCAGCGCGGCACGCTCGATGCGCTGCGCCAGCCGCTGGAGCGTGGCGCCGTGGAAGTGGCGCGCGCCGCCCTGCACGTCACCTATCCGGCGCGCGTGCAGCTGATCGCGGCGATGAACCCCTGCCGCTGCGGCCATCTGGCCGATGCCGCCCTGGCCTGCGCGCGGGCGCCCCGCTGCGCGGCGGATTACCAGTCGAAGATATCCGGCCCCCTTCTCGACCGCATCGACATGTTCGTGGACATCGAGGCGGTGAAGGCGAGCGACCTTGCCCTGCCTTCGCCTGCCGAGCGCAGCGCCGATGTCGCTGCCCGCGTCGCCGCCGCCCGCCGCCTGCAGGAAGCCCGCTACCAGGGCACGCAGGCCCGAACCAACGCGGAAGCCGAAGGCCGGCTGCTGGAAACGGCGGACATGCTGGAAGAACCGGCCCGCCAGCTGCTGACGCGCGCGGCCGAGACGATGCGCCTGTCCGCCCGCGCCTGGACCCGGACGCTGCGCGTCGCCCGCACCATCGCCGACCTCGCCGGCGCGCCGGTGACAGGCCGCATCCATGTGGCGGAGGCGCTGGCCTTCCGCCGGCAGGCGCTGGCCAGCTGAAAGCCGGCAGGGCTGGAATCGGGCGCCGGCACGGGCTAGCCTGCCTCCCATGGGCCTGGGCGGGCATCAGGCGCACCGGGAAAGGAGCGTTGAAGCATGGCAAGGGAAAGGATGACCGGTGCGGCCACGCGGCTGCTTCCATGGGCGATCGCCTTCGCCCTTGTCCTCGTGCTGATCTTCGCGCCCGGCAAGCTCGGGGAACGGCGCGGCCCGCCAGCGCCCTCCACAGGCACCGCCATCGTGACGGAGGCAGCAGATGGCATGCGCAACCTCGCCCTTCCGGATGGCAGCACGCTGATGCTGGACCACGGTCACCCCGCCATCGCCATTGCGGCCTTCCTCGATGGCCCCGATCCGGCGCCGCGCGCCTTTGCGATACCCGATGATCCGGCCGTGCTGTTTCCCGCGCTTTCCGCCCTGATGCGCGCCTATCCGGGCATGGCCATGGAGCTGCGCGGCCCAGCTGACGAACCGCTGGAAGAAGGGGCCGTCATCACCCCTGAAAGCGGAATGGAGGCCCAGGGCGGCGCGCCCGCCAAGGCCCCGCAGCCGGCGCTTCTTGCCCGCGCGGAGGCTGCCGGCATGGATCCGGCGCGCCTTGCCTTTGCCGCCGATGGCGCAACCCGGCCAGTCCTTGTCGTCACTCGCAAATAACAGGCAAAAGGGCCGCCCATGTCGCTGATGTTCGCTCCCCTCCGGCGCTATGCGCAATTTTCCGGCCGGGCGCGGCGCCGCGAATATTGGCTGTTCATTCTGTTCGTGGCGCTTGTTTCGGCCCTGCTTTCAGCATGGATTGCCAGCACCACCGGCGGCCTGCCGATCGCGGACGCCGCCTTCGAGGTGCGAGCCCAGACCGGGCTGGCGCTTATGGCCTTCGGTCTCTTTCACCTGTTCGTCTTCCTGCCGGCCTTCGCCGTGTCCGTCAGGCGCCTGCATGACAGCGGCAAATCCGGCTGGTGGCTGCTGCTGAACCTGCTGCCCGCAGGCGCCCTGGTGCTGATCATCTTCTACCTGCTTGATGGCACGCCCGGCCCCAACCGCTACGGGCCGGACCCGAAGGCCCGGCCCGCGCCGCGTTACGATTGAGTGTTTCAGCCGGGAAAGGCCCGGCTCAGCCGCGCTGCATGATGACAGGCATCTTGCGGAAGCCGTGCACGAAGGAGGAATAGACCCGCTCCGGCTCGCCGGCGAGCTCGACCTTCATCCGGCGCTTCTGCATTTCATCCAGCAGGACCGAGATCTGCATTTCGGCCAGGCGCGCGCCGACGCAGCGGTGGATGCCGAAGCCGAACGCCAGATGCCGGCGTGCATTCTCGCGCTCGGGATCGAACACGTCGCCATCGGGGAAGACGCCTTCATCCCGATTGGCGGAAAGATACCACATCACCACCTTCTCGCCGGCCCGGATGAGCTTGCCGCCCACCTCGAAATCCTGAAGGGCGGTGCGCCGCATGTGGGCAAGGGGTGTCTGCCAGCGAATAAGCTCGGACACGCCGTTCTGGATCAGGCCGGGGTTGTCCATCAGCTTGCGCCAGCCGGCCGGATGCAGGTTCTGCGCCATCACCGAACCGGACATGGTGTTGCGGGTGGTGTCGTTGCCACCCACGATCAGCAGCACCAGATTACCCAGATACTCCTGCGGGGTCATGTTCCGCGTCGCCTCGGAATGGATCATCATCGAGATGAGATCCGGGCGCGGCTCCTTCTTGGCACGCTCGTTCCAGAGGTTGGTGAAATAGGCCACCATCTCGAACAGCACTTCCCAGCGCTGCCTGTTCTTTTCCTCATCCTCGATGGATTCGAAGTCGGTTGCCGTGTCGGACCATTTGGTCAGCAGCCTGCGGTCCTCCCACGGGAAGTCGAACAGGATGGCGAGCATGCCGGTCGTCAGCTCGATGGAAACCCGGTCCACCCAGTCGAAGACTTCGCCGGTAGGCAGGCTGTCGAGCAGTTCGGCGGTGCGACGGCGGATGTCGCCGGACTGGCGCACCATCTCGGCCGGGGTGAAGGCCGGCGCCACGGTGCGTCGCTGCCCGGTGTGCTGCGGCCGGTCCATCGCGATGAACATGGGCATCTGCGGCTCGTCGTCACGACCCTCGGGCCGGTCGACGATGGTGATGCCGCCCTTTTCCCACGAGGAGGAGAAGATGTCGGGGCGCCCCTCCACTTCCATGATGTGGTGATGCGACACGACAGACCAATAGGGCCCGTACATGGATTGCGGGCAGTAGTGCACTGGGCCGTGCCGACGCATTGTCGCAAAGTTTTCAAGGATATGCTTATATTCCACCCAGAGGTGGGGATTGCCGATGTCGAGCACCTCGAGAGGCAGCCCGGTCTCCCGCGCCAGAGTCGCCATGAATTTTCTCCCTCGCTTTTATGCGGGAAAGCTACCGCATGCACGGCTCAAGTCAAGAGAGTGCGGAGAGATACTCCGCATTATTGCGGCTCCAGACGGCGCGTCATTTGGGCGCGTCATCTGGGTGCATCGGCGATCTCCGTCTGCGGTGCGTCGCCCTCGCGGGCCTCGCGGTCCATTTCCCACTTGGAAACGACGGCTGCGGCAATGGAATTGCCGATGGCATTGGTGGCCGATCGCCCCATGTCGAGGAAGTGGTCGACGGCGAGGATCAGCACCAGCCCGCCCGCCGGCAGGTCGAAGAAGGTGAGCGTCGCGGCGATGACGACGAGGCTGGCGCGCGGCACGCCGGCGATGCCCTTCGATGTCACCATCAGCAGCGCCATCATCCCCAGTTGCTGGATGAAGGTGAATTCGACTCCATAGGCCTGGGCGATGAACAGCACGGCGAAGACGCAGTACATCATCGAACCATCGAGATTGAAGCTGTAGCCCAGCGGCAGCACGAAGCTCGAAATGCGGTTGGGAATGCCGTAGCGCTCCAGCGCTTCCAGGATGCGCGGATAGGCGGCCTCTGAACTCGCGGTGGAGAAGGACAGGAGGAAGGCGTCCTTCACCTCGACCATCAGCCGCAGCGCATCGCGCCAGCCGATGACGAAGGCGCAGGCGATGATGTTGAAGGCCATGAGCAGCAGCAGGGACACATAGAAGCCGCCCATGAAGAGGCCATAGGTCTTCAGCACGGCGAGGCCCTGGACCGCGATGGTGGCCGCGACCGCCGCGAACACGGCCGGCGGCGCGAAGATCATCACATATTGCGTGACCTTCAGCATCAGCGCCATCAGCGCCTCGGCCCCGTGCAGAAGCGGCTTTCCCTTTTCCCCGATCGCCGCGAGCGCGATGCCGGCGAATACCGAGAAGACAACGATCTGCAGGATCTCGTTGGTGGCCAGCGCCTCGAAGATGGATTTCGGAACGAGGTGGGTGACGAAATTCTTCAGCGTGAACTTGTCCGTCTCAAGCCCGGCCGAGGCATCGACCGGCGGCAGTGGCAGGTTGAGGCCCGCGCCCGGTTCCAGCCACTGGACGACGAAAAGCCCGATGAAGAGCGCGCCCACCGAAGTGGCGAGGAACCAGGCAATGGCCCGCCCCCCGATCCGCCCCAGTGCGGCGACATCGCCGCCCATGTGGCCGATGCCCGATATCAGCGCTGCCAGCACCAGCGGCGCGATGATCATCTTGATGAGGCGCAGGAAGACATCGGTGATGATCGAAAATCCATCGGCCACTGCGCGCGCACCCTCGGCATCGAGCCGCTGGTTGACGACAAAGCCGACGACAAGGCCCGCGACGAGCGCGAACAGGATCCACAGGGTGAGCTTTCTGGCCATAGGCCAGAGGTGCCAGCTTGATTGCGTGCCGGCAAGAGGCGAACCCGTGGTTGCAACATCCTGAAAGCCCGGCCAACAGGGGCAGCAAGGAAAGCAAGGGGAGACATGCGCGTGACAACGGGATTCGAGGCCGTTCTGTGGGACTTCGGCGGTGTGATCACCACATCCCCCTTCGAGGCCTTCAACCGCCACGAAGCCGCGCGCGGCCTGCCGAAGGACAGCATCCGCCGCATCAACGCCACCAACCCGGACAGCAACGCCTGGGCCATGCTGGAGCGCAGCGAGATCGACGCGGACAGCTTCGACCGGCTGTTCGCCGAAGAAGCCGCCGCCCTCGGCCTTGACATCCGCGGGTCGGAGGTGCTGCCGCTGCTATCGGGGGATGTGCGGCCGCGCATGGTGGCGGCGCTGGATCGCTGCCGCGAAGCCGGGCTCAGGCTGGGCTGCATCACCAACAACGCCCGCATCGGCCATGGCGCCGGCATGGCGGGAAGCCGCCGCCAGTCGGACGAGATCGCAGCCATCATGGCGCGCTTCGACCATGTGCTCGAAAGTTCTAAGGTCGGCCTGCGCAAGCCTGATCCGCGAATCTACCAGCTGATGTGCGAAACGCTCGGGCTGGACCCGGCCGCCTGCATCTACCTCGATGACCTCGGCATCAACTGCAAGCCGGCAGCCGGCCTCGGGATGACAGCCATCAAGGTCACCGGCGAGGCGCAGGCGCTCGATGATCTGAGCCGGCTGCTCGGCCTCGATTTCCCGGCTGCCGCCTGACGGCCAAGCTGATCAGGCCGCCTGGACGATCGCGCGGCTCAGGCCGCCTGAACGATCGCGCGGCGGCGCCGGTCGAAGCTGGAAGGGATGCCGAGGGCCTCGCGATATTTGGCAACTGTGCGCCGGGCCAGTTCATGGCCCTCGGCCTTCAGCAGGTCGACAAGCCGGTCGTCCGACAGGGGTTTTAGCGGCGGCTCGGCCTCGATCAGGGCCTTGATGCGCTGGCGCACGGCTTCGGCCGATGCATCCGCGCCACCGTTGGTGCCGTGGATGGCCGTGGTGAAGAAATATTTCAGCTCGAAGACGCCACGCTCGCAGGCGAGATATTTGTTGCTCGTCACCCGGCTGACCGTCGATTCATGCATCTCGATCATGTCGGCGATCTGGCGCAGGGTCAGCGGCCGCAGATGCTGCACGCCCTTTTCGAAAAAGGCCTGCTGCTGCTCGACAAGGGCTGTCGCCACCTTGAGGATGGTATTGGCCCGCTGGTCCAGCGCCTTCATGAGCCAGCTGGCCTGCGACAGGCACTGGTCAATGAACTGGCGCTCGGGCCGGCCGGCCGCGCCCTTGCGGCTTCCGGCATGGTCGGAAAGCCGGGCCTGATACTGGCGGTTGACGATGAGGCGCGGCAGGGTTCCGCTGTTGAGATCGACCGCCCAGCCCTTCGCCGTCCGCCGCACGAAGATGTCGGGCACCACCGCCATGGTCCGCGCCCCGCCATGGATCAGGCCGGGCTTCGGATTGTAGCTGCGCAGTTCACGCAGCATGTCGGCCATGTCCTCGGCATCCACGTCGCACAGGCGGCGAAGCTGGGCGAGATCCCCGCGCGCCACCAGGTCGAGGTTGGCGATAAGTTTCTGCATGCACGGGTCGTAACGGTCGGCCTCGATCGCCTGCAGGGCGATGCATTCGGCAAGGTTGCGCGCGCCCACACCCGTCGGCTCGAAGGTCTGGACGATTCCGAGCACGCGCTCCGCTTCGGCCACGGTGATGCCGAGACGCTCCGCGATCATGTCCAGCGGCTCGGTCAGATAGCCGGCTTCGTCGATCAGCGAGATGATGTGGAGGGCAATGGCCAGATCCAGCCCCTTCAGGCCCATGGTCTGGCGCTCCAGCACTTCGGCCAGCGTCAGTTCCTCGGCCGCCACCTGGTCGAAGCCGAAATCCTCCGGCGGCTCCCCGCCTGGCCCGCTGTCGGCGGCACAGTCATGGTGGAAGCGCTCTTCCACATAATCGACATCGAGATCGGCCGACGGGGCAACCCCTTCAGTCGCACCAAGCTCCCGGTCCAGCCCGCCCTGCGCATCCTCGCCGGCCGCCGGCTCCGCGGCTTCCGGGCCGCTCTCGCCGCCCTCTCCCGGCCCGGCAGAATCGCCGTCCGCGCCAAGGCCGTCTTCCGCCATCTCCAGCAGCGGGTTGCGCTCCAGTTCGGCAGACAATTCCGCCAGCAGTTCCATGTTGGACAGGGTGAGAAGCTTGATCGCCGCCTGCAGCTGCGGCGAGACGACGAGCGTCTGGCTGGTGCGCAGGTCAAGGCGGGGACCGAGTGCCATGGGCCGCCCTAGAGCGCGAAATCCTCGCCCAGATAGACCTGGCGGACCGTTTCGTCGCGCACCAGGGCTTCCGGCGTTCCCTCGAAGAGGACCCGTCCATCATAGATGATGCAGGCCCTGTCCACGATCTCCAGTGTCTCGCGGACATTGTGATCGGTGATCAGCACACCGATGTCACGGTCCTTCAGATGGCTGACAAGGGTGCGGATGTCGGCGATGGAAATGGGATCGATCCCGGCGAAGGGCTCGTCCAGAAGCATGATGGAGGGCGACGCGGCAAGCGCGCGGGCAATTTCGGCCCGGCGGCGTTCCCCGCCGGAAAGCGCCATGGCGGGTGCGTCGCGCAGGCGGGTGATGTTGAATTCGCCCAGCAGTTCCTCGAGCCGGGCGGCGCGCGCGGCCGGGTCCGGCTCCGACACTTCCAGCACGGCGGAGATATTCTCTTCCACGCTCAGCCCGCGGAAGATGGAGGTTTCCTGCGGCAGATAGCCAAGACCGAGGGCCGCGCGGCGATACATGGGCAGGCGGGTGATATCGACACCATCGAGCAGGATGCGCCCCTGATCCGGCGCGGCGAGGCCCATGATGGAATAAAAGCAGGTCGTCTTGCCGGCGCCGTTCGGGCCGAGCAGGCCGACCACTTCGCCCCGGTTCACCGAAAGCGAGACATCACGCAGCACGACCCGGCGATCATAGGACTTGCCGATGGAAATCACGGCAAGGCCCGACACCGGTGCAGCGACCGTCTCGTCCCGTTCGGCAAGCATCGTAGCCAGCGCCTGATCCCTTCCATCCGGCCGCCCGTGGGGCGGCGCTTGTTCCAGTGTGCCGCCCGATGGCGGAGATGCCAGTTTGCCGCCCGATGGCGGAGATGATTGGCGCAATTCTTGCTGGCCAACCTTCCGGCCCGGACACTAACTTCAGCACCCGCCGGCTTCAAGGCAAAGAGCGGCGCATTGGTGCCGATTTGGCGGATTTTGACAAATCAGTGGAAAAAAGGCCGCGTCACACGGAAAGGGGCGGGCCCTTCCGCATGGAAAGACCCGCCCCCTGCCTGTGGCGACCCTGGCGGCCGGGGCGTGCGCCCCGGCCAGAAGGGATCAGCCGGAATAATACATGTCGAACTCGGCGGGCGTGGGGGTCATTTCCCAGCGCATCACCTCTTCCATCTTCAGCGCGATATAGCTGTCGATCTGCTCGTCGGTGAACACGCCACCCTTGGTGAAGACGGCGCGGCCCTTGTCGAGCGCGCCGAGCGCCTCGCGGAGCGAGCCGCACACGGTCGGGACCTTCTTCAGTTCCTTCGGTGGCAGGTCGTAGAGGTTCTTGTCCATCGCGTTGCCGGGGTGGATCTTGTTCTCGATCCCGTCGAGGCCCGCCATCATCAGCGCCGCATAGGCGAGATAGGGGTTGGCGAGCGGATCGGGGAAGCGGACTTCCACGCGCTTCGACTTGGCGCCCGTGCCATAGGGAATGCGGCAGGAGGCCGAGCGGTTGCTGCTGGAGTAGGCAAGCAGCACCGGCGCCTCATAGCCCGGGACCAGGCGCTTGTAGCTGTTGGTCGACGGGTTGGTGAAGGCGTTGCAGGCCTTGGCGTGCTTGATGATGCCACCGATGAAGTAGAGCGCCGTTTCCGACAGGCCGGCATAGCCTTCGCCAGCGAACAGCGGCTTGCCCTTCGCCCAGATGGACAGGTGGACATGCATGCCCGATCCATTGTCCTCCTTGATGGGCTTGGGCATGAACGTCGCCGTCTTGCCATAGGCCTGCGCCACCATGTGGACGACATATTTGTAGATCTGCATGCGGTCGGCGGTTTCGACGAGCGTGCCGAATTCCAGGCCGAGTTCATGCTGGGCGGCCGCCACTTCATGGTGGTGCTTGTCGCACGGCAGGCCCATGTCGAGCAGGGTCTGCACCATTTCCGCGCGGATGTCGGTGGCGCTGTCCACCGGGGCCACGGGGAAATAGCCGCCCTTGGCGCGCGGACGGTGGCCGAGGTTGCCTTCCTCGTAGCTGCGACCGGTGTTGGTGGGCAGTTCGATGTCATCGAAGCTGTAATGGCCGCCCGCATAGGTCTGGCCGAACTTCACGTCGTCGAACATGAAGAACTCGGCCTCGGGGCCGACATAGACGGTGTCGCCGATGCCAGTGCCCTTCAGATAGGCTTCGGCGCGCTTGGCCGTCGAACGCGGGTCGCGGCCATAGAGTTCGCCGGTCGACGGCTCGACGACGTCGCAGAACAGGACCATCATCGGCGTGGCGCTGAACGGGTCGAAATAGACGGCGTCCAGGTCCGGCTTCAGGATCATGTCGGATTCATTGATCGCCTTCCAGCCGGCGATCGAGGAACCGTCGAACATGAAGCCCTCGGCGAGATTGTCCTCGTCGATGACGCGAGGCGCCATGGTGAGGTGCTGCCACTTGCCCTTCGGGTCGGTGAAGCGGAGATCGACCCACTCGATCTCCTTTTCCTTGATCATCTTCAGAATGTCGCTGGGCGTGTTTGCCATCTTGTCCTCGCTGGGTTGAAACCGTTGTTTATGGGCAGGATCGATGCTGACCCTGATGCTGGTCAGATCGCGTCGAGATCGGTTTCGCCGGTGCGGATGCGGATCGCCCGGTCGATCGTGGAAACGAAGATCTTGCCATCGCCGATGCGCCCGGTGCGGGCGGCGGTCGCAATGGCTTCCACCACACGGTCGACCTGTCCGTCGTCGACAACGACTTCGAGCCGGACCTTGGGGAGGAAATCCACGATATATTCCGCCCCGCGGTAGAGTTCGGTGTGCCCCTTCTGGCGACCGAAGCCCTTGGCTTCGGTCACGGTGATGCCGGAAACGCCGATTTCATGCAGCGCCTCCTTCACTTCATCCAGCTTGAAGGGCTTGATGATGGCTTCGACCTTTTTCATTCGCCTTCACTGCTCCCTGAGCCGGAGCGGGGGCGTGGCACAGGCCACAAGCCGCCGCGCCCCTCCGCTACGCCTGATATGCTGCCAACAACCATGCAAGCGCCATGCCAACTCTGATATCGCATGGCGGCTGGCCTGAGGAAGCAATCAGGCGCAGCCCTGCTGCCCGGTTTTGAGGCAGTGTGCCCATTAAAAGGGCAGAATGGCCCTGAAAGCCGCGCTGCGGGATGGGGTCACACGCGAATCTCGTCTGCCCGGCCGGCATGCGGGCTCAATCTTCGCGACCCGAAGGCGGTATCTCGCCCAGAGCGGTGTCGGGGCTGTCGGGCTTCCAGTTGTGGCCGGGGCGGAACACCTTTTCGCGCCCGGCCATGATGTCGCCGGATGCGATCTGAAGCGCCAGCCGCTCCTTGTCCCGGCGCACATATTCGTCGGCGATCGCCTCGATCATGTCATGCGGCGTGCCCAGTTGCGCCAGCGCCAGCCGCCCGGCTTCCAGCGCACCGTGGAAGAGTTCGCGAACTGAAAGGTCGAGATCGGCGGCCACCAGTCGCATGTAGTGGCGGCGGTCATGCGCGCGGGCGATGATCTTCAGGTGCGGGAAGGCGCTGCGCACCGGGTCAAGGCGCTTCGGATCCCAGGCGCCGGCTGTCGTCACGATCAGCAGGCTCGCATCATTGGCGCCGGCGGCGCGCAGCACGTCCGGGCGGAAGCCGTCGCCATAATAGACCTTCCAGCCGAAGGCGCGGGATTGCTCGATCTGGTCGGGCTTGGTGTCGATCAGCACCACCTCGACACCGCGCGCGTGCAAGAGCTGGGTGACGATCTGGCCGAAGCGGCCATAGCCCAGAACGATCACGGTGCCGGGCGGCGCAGCCTCGGGGCCTTCAAGCCCTTCGCCAGATGGCATGGCGCTGCCGGCCCTGGCGAACCGGCGATAGAGCGCCAGCGCAAGCAGCGAGGCGAGCATGGATAGCGTGACGACCGCCGTAAACAGCGAGGCGGCCTCGGGCAGTATGAGCATGCCGCCGACGGCCGCCGTCAGCAGCACGAACGCAAACTCGCCGCCTTGCGACAGCAGCAGCCCGGACTGGAAGGCCTCGGCCCAGGGGGAGCCGAAGAGCCGCACAAGGGCAGCGATCACCAGCGTCTTCACCAGCAGCAGCGCGATGACGAGCTTCAGAACATGGAGCGGATTGTCGATCACCACGCCGATGTCGAGCGTCATGCCCACGGCAAGGAAGAACAGGCCCAGCAACAGGCCGCGGAACGGCTCGATGTCGGCCTCCAGTTCGTGGCGATAGGGGCTGTCGGCCAGCATCACGCCGGCGATGAAGGCGCCCAGCGCCATGGACAGCCCGAAGCTTGCCATCAGCAGCGAAGCCCCCAGCACGGTGAGCAGGGCGGCAATCACGAAGATGTCGCGGCTGCCCAGCTGCCCGAACATCCTGAGGGCCGGGTTGAGAAGATAATGGCCCGCCAGGACCAGCCCGATGATGGCGGCAAGGCTGTAGACCACAAGCATCACGCCCTCGGGGCCCGTGGATTCCACCGGCGCGCGCGAAAAGGCGCTGACGACGAGAAGCAGCGGCACGATGGCGATGTCCTGCAAGAGCAGGATGGAGAAGCTGCGTTCGCCCATGCGGGTGTTCAGCTCGCCCTTTTCCTGGAGATACTGGATGATGAGCGCCGTGGATGAGAGCGCAAGCGCAAGGCCGACGACCAGCGCCGACTGCCAGCTCAGAGTCGTGAGAAGGCGCAGCATGGCGAAGATCGCCGCGCCCGACAGTATGACCTGCGCCGTGCCAAGACCGAAAATGTCGCGCCGCAAAGCCCACAGCCGCGACGGCTGAAGCTCCAGCCCGATGACGAACAACAGCAGCACGATTCCATATTCGCCGAAGCGCATGATGTCCTCGGTCTCGGTGATGAAGCCGAAAGCATGGGGACCGATGACGATGCCAGCCGTGAGATAGCCCAGCACCGCGCCGAGCTTCAGGCGCAGGAACAGTGGCACGAGAAGGGCGGCGGCGCCCAGGAAGATGACGGCTTCCGTCAGTATGCCGGTGTCGGTTGCAGCCGCCATGCCTCAGCGCCCGCCGGATCGGGTGGCGGGTTCGGCGGGTTCGGCGGCGGCCGCTTCGGCGGCGGCGGCGGCCGCATCGAAGGCAAGGCAGATGGAAGGGTGGCGGGCCGGATGGGCGCGGGCCGGCTCGAACAGGGAAAGCTTCGGAAAACGGGCGGCAAGCGCTTCGGGCAGCGGGCCATCGCCCTTGAGCCAGGCCGCCAGAAGGTCGCGCGCGCCGGCAAGGCTGTCCGCCGTCTCCCCGATGACGGCTTCGCCGAGGATCGCGGCGGATGCCTGCCCGAGGGCGCAGGCCCGCACTTCCTGGCCGAAGGCCGCGATGCGGCCATCTGGACCAAGCGTGACATCCGCCGTGACCCGGCTGCCGCAGATGGGCGAGCTGCGCCGCGCCGTGCCGGCAGCCGCCGGAAGGCGCTCGACATGAGGGATGCTGGCGGCCAGCCGCAATATTTCCGCATTATAGAGGGGCGTATCCACAGGCGGGTTATAGGAAGCGAAGCCGCAAACGCAAAGCCCGCGCCGGGATCATCGCATCTCGCCCTCAGGCGCGACGCCAGCTCGTCTGGCCGTCCTTTGCGACCGAAATGGCGATCCCGTCGGCCGCGAGCCGATCCCGGATGGCGTCGGCGGCGGCCCAGTCCTTCGCGGCGCGGGCGGCGCGATACAGGGCAAGGTCCGCCTCGATGGCGGCGGCATCGGCATCACCCCGGAACCAGTCGTCCGGCGCCTGCTGCAACAGCCCCAGCACGGCCGCACCATCGGGCAGGGCGGCGAGCGCTTCGGGCGTGTTGAGATCATCGAGCAGCGCCGGTGCCGGATCGGCGGCGCCGGCCTCGCCCTCGGCCTTGCGGCGATAAAGGCGGTCCAGCTTGGCGCGCGACTGTTCGAGAAGCACATCCGTCCAGCTGAGCGGCTGGCGGTAATGGGCCGAAAGCAGCGCCAGGCGGATCACCTCGCCGGGCCATCCGGCCTCCAGCAGGTCGGCAGGCGTGATGATGTTGCCGAGCGACTTCGACATCTTCGTCTCCCCCATGGTGAGGAAGCCGTTGTGCATCCAGATCCGCGCCAGTTCCGTGCCGTCATGGGCGCAGCAGCTCTGCGCGCGCTCATTCTCATGGTGGGGAAACTGCAGGTCCAGCCCGCCGCCGTGGATGTCGATCGTGTCGGTTTCCAGCACCGATCGGATCATGGCCGAGCATTCGATGTGCCAGCCCGGCCGCCCCCGGCCCCAGGGGCTGTCCCAGCCCGGCTGGTCCGGTCGCGAGGGCTTCCAGAGCACGAAATCGCCCGGCGCCCGCTTGTAGGGGGCAACTTCGACCCGCGCTCCGGCGATCATCTCGTCCATCGGTCGTTTCGACAGTGCGCCATAGCCGTCGAACCGCGCCACCTCGAACAGCACATGGCCATCGGCGGCATAGGCAAAGCCCCGCGCCACAAGCGCTTCGATCATGGCGATCATGCCATGCGGGCCTTCCACATGCTCGGTCGCGCGCGGGTTGAAATCCGGCTTCAGGCAGCCCAGCGCCGCCATGTCGGCGAAATAATGCGCCTCAAATTCGGCGGCGACGGCAGCGGGCGGCCGGTTCTCCTCCACCGCCTTGGCCATGATCTTGTCGTCGATGTCGGTGATGTTGCGGGCATAGCGCACATTTTCCGGCCCATGCAGGTGGCGCAGCAGGCGGTAGAGCGTGTCGAACACCACAGCCGGGCGGGCGTTGCCGATGTGCGCGCGGCCATAGACAGTCGGCCCGCAGACATAGAGCGTGATGGGCCGGCCCGGTTCCGGGGTCCGCAGCGCGACCTTTTCGCGCGACAATGTATCGTAAAGCTTCAGCATCAGATCTCGACCTGCCCGCCTTCCTTCGCGCCCTCT
Source organism: uncultured Sandaracinobacter sp. (assembly GCA_964394815.1). GTDB lineage: Bacteria > Pseudomonadota > Alphaproteobacteria > Sphingomonadales > Sphingomonadaceae > Sandaracinobacteroides. The sequence continues at coordinate 19,830 of CAYMZC010000030.1, forward strand.
TCCAGCATCACCCTCCTCCTCCTCCTCCTGTCC
>CAYMZC010000031.1:0-19861 GCA_964394815.1 uncultured Sandaracinobacter sp.
TCCAATGGCAGGATCGAACCGAAGCTTGGCGGCAAATGGAGAATCCTTGCCAAGATATTCGCCAATCCGGATCTTCCGGAAATCGACGATTATTATGAACCGTTCGACTTCGATTACGCCCATCTGCAGACAGCGCCCGAACTGCAGGCCTTCCCAACCGCCCGCCCGCGTTCCGCGATCACCGGAGAGCGGATGGAGAAGATCGAGTGGGGGCCGAACTGGGAAGAGATCCTCGGGGGCGAATTCTCCCGGCGTTCGAAGGATGTGAACTTCGAGGGCGTGCAGAAAGAAATCTACGGCCAGTTCGAAAACAGCTTCATGATGTATCTGCCGAGGCTGTGCGAGCATTGCCTCAACCCCACCTGCGTCGCCGCCTGCCCGTCTAGTGCCATCTACAAGCGCGAGGAGGACGGCATCGTCCTCATCGACCAGGAAAAGTGCCGCGGCTGGCGCATGTGCGTTTCGGCCTGCCCCTACAAGAAGATCTATTACAACTGGTCTTCGGGCAAATCCGAGAAATGCATCTTCTGCTATCCGCGGATCGAGGAAGGCCAGCCGACCGTCTGCTCGGAAACCTGCGTCGGCCGCATCCGCTATCTGGGTGTCGTTCTCTATGATGCCGACCGCATCGAATGGGCGGCATCTGGCCCTGAAGACGAGCTTTACGAACGCCAGCTCAGCATCTTCCTCGACCCCAATGACCCGAAGGTGATCGCGCAGGCGCGGGCGGATGGCATTGCGGAACCATGGCTGGACGCCGCCCGCAAGAGCCCTGTCTACAAGATGGCGATCGACTGGCGCGTCGCCTTCCCGCTGCACCCGGAATATCGCACCCTGCCAATGGTCTGGTACATACCGCCGCTGTCGCCGATCCAGTCGGCTGCAGCCAAGGGCGCCATCGCCGATGACCGTGGAATGCCCGATGTGAAAAGCCTCAGGATCCCGGTCAGGTATCTCGCCAATCTCCTGACGGCAGGCGACGAGGCCCCGGTCGTATCCGCCCTGGAGCGCATGCTCGCGATGCGCAGCTACATGCGCGCCAAGACGATCGAGGGCGTGATCGACGAAGGCACCGCCGCCCGGGTCGGCCTGACGCCGGCCGCCATCGAGGACATGTATCATGTCATGGCGATCGCGAACTACGAGGACCGTTTCGTGATCCCGACGGTTCACCGCGAAAAGGCGACCGACGCCTATCATCTGCGCGGCACGACCGGCTTCAGCTTCGGCAACCAGGCTTCGGGCGGACTCTCGGAAGTGGGGCTGTTCGGACAGGTGAAGCGCCGCTCGCCGAAGCCGATGATGCCGCAGGAGAACTGAGACATGGCACGCACCTTCAAGGCGCTGGGCATGCTGCTCAGCTATCCGTCCGCCGATGTGATCGACGTGGCGCAGGCCGCAGTCGAAGCCATTGCCGCGGAAAGGTTGCTGCCCGCGCAGCTGGTCAGCCAGCTTCGGCTTCTGGCTGACGAACTGGCGACCGAAGACCGGTTCGATCTGGAGGGCCGCTATCATCAGCTGTTCGACCGGTCGCGGTCCCTTTCGCTCAACCTGTTCGAGCATGTGCACGGCGAAAGCCGGGACCGGGGGCAGGCAATGGTGGAGCTGCTCGGCCTTTATGAATCCCATGGCTACATGCTCGATGCCCGCGAACTTCCGGATTATCTGCCGCTGTTCCTGGAATTCCTGTCGGGGCTGCCGGTGGACGAGGCACGGGCGCTGCTGAGCGAAGCCAGCCATGTGGTCGCCGCGCTGGCGGAGCGGCTGAAGAAGCGCCAAACACCCTATCAGTGGCCGATGCTGGCGCTCGCCCATCTCGCCGCCAGGACGGATCCGGCCGCGCTGCAGTCGCTGCTGGCCCAGCCGGAGGACGACCCGGACGATCTGGAGGAACTGGACCGTATCTGGGCCGAGGAAGCCGTGGCCTTCGGGCCTACGACCCCCGGCTCCACCGATGGCTGCCCCCGCGCAGCCGCCATCATCGACAGCATGAATGTCGACACCATGACGGCCGATACCGTCACCAAGGGAGCCTGACCCATGTCGGACAATGTCGCGCATCCCGCGCTCGAGCCCATCACGCTGGACTTCTGGATGAACCAGCTGATGTTCGGGGCTTTTCCCTACATCGCGCTTTCCGTGTTCATCATCGGCTCGATCGTGCGGTTCGACCGTGAACAATATAGCTGGCGCACCGGCTCCTCGCAGTTGCTGCGGCGAAAACAGCTGATGTGGGGATCAAACCTGTTCCACCTGGGAATCCTGTTCCTTCTTCTCGGCCATACGGTGGGCCTGCTCACCCCGCATTCCATCTACAGCCATGTGATCACGGCCGAGGCCAAGCAGTTGCTTGCCATCGTCGCGGGCTCGATCGCGGGCGTGGTCTGCCTGGTCGGGCTTGTCATTCTCATGCATCGCCGCTTTCTGGATCCACGCATCCGCCGGACTTCCACCTTCAGTGACAACGCCATTCTCGTTATCCTGTTCGTACAGCTGGTTCTGGGGCTGGTGACGGTTCCATTCTCGCTTTCACATGCGGATGCCAGCGTGATGCTGAGGCTGTCGTCCTGGGCGCAGGGGATTCTGACCTTCCAGCCGGGCGTCGCACACTATGTGAAGGGGCTGGACTGGCCCTATCAGGTGCATCTGTTGCTGGGCATGGCGATCTTCCTGCTGTTCCCCTTCACCCGCCTTGTGCACATGCTGTCCGCACCGATCTGGTATCTGAACCGGAAAGGCTGGCAGGTGGTGCGCACGGCACGGCCCGACATGACTCCACCGTCCGAAATCCCGACGAGCATCCCCTCGGAGCAGTTCCGGTGAGCGGGCTTGCTGGAAGCGGCACCATCGCCGACGCGGGCGGCTGCGGCGGCTGTGGCTCCGGCCCGCGCCCGGCAGCCATACGCGGGGCATCGGCCCCGCCGGTGTTCGTCGACGGTGTGGAAATTCCGGAAGAGGCGATCGCGGCCGAAGCCCAGAACCATCCGGCCGAAAACCCTGCCGCCGCCAGGGCAACGGCCGCACGTGCGCTCGTGATCCGGCATCTGCTCCTCAAAAGGGCGGAAGAGCTGGGGCTGGAGCCCGCGCCCGAAACGGACGAGCTCGGCCGCCGTGAGACAGGCGAAGAAGCGCTGATCCGGCAGTTGTTCGAACTCGAACTCACGCCCGAGGAGCCGGACGAGGAAGCATGCCTGCGCTACTGGCGAACCAATTCGCTGGCGTTCACGGCCCCTGCCCTGCTGGAAGCGAGCCACATCCTGTTCGAGGATGCACCGGACCTGCCCTCGGCCGATGCCCGGGCCGCCGCGGCCATTGCCCGCATCGACGGGCGTGAAGACCGGTTTCGCGCACTCGCCAGAACGGAATCCGCATGTCCCAGCGGGGCGGCGGGAGGATCGCTGGGGCAGCTTAGGCCGGGTGATCTTGCAGAAGAAGTGGAAGTCGCGCTCGCCAGTCTGGAAAGCGGGCAGATCGCGGACGTGCCGGTGCGCAGCCGTTTCGGCGCGCATGTGGTGCGGCTCGACCGCAAGGTGCCCGCACGCCTCATCCCCTTCGAGGTCATGCACGACCGCATCCGTGACAGGCTGCGCGCGCGCGCCTGGACCACGGCTGCCACCCGCTATGTTGCCGGGCTTGGCCGCAAGGCGCTGATCGAGGGCCTGACGCTGGAGGCGGCGGGATGAGCACGACGACGGAAGCCGCACCCACGCTGGGCGAGATACTGACCTCGGCGCGCAGCCAGTCCGGCGCGTTTGCGGACTGGCTGATGCGGAACGATCCGCCGCTTCATGCGCGGCTCGGCGCCGCCCTGGGCCCCGGTGAAACGCATATCGGGCATATCAGGGCGGCCGTTGGCGCCTTTGCGCATTCGGCCGGGCATGAGGACTGGGTTCGACTGGTATCGGCGGTGCGCGATGGCGACAGCCCCGGTCTTGCCGCCCTGCATGTGATGCTCGATTGGTCCCTCGCGCAAGAACAGGCAGGATGAACAGCCCGCCGGAACTGTCGCCAGCGCATGCTGTGCGGGCAGTCCCGGCCGGTTTGCTTGCAAGGCCGCTGGCCTTCCTGCTGGCCGAGCATTTGCACTTTCGCCACCAATGCCGCGCCCTCGAAGAGGTGACTGTCATGCAGGCTGTGCCGCCGGATCTCTTGCAGTGGCTGGCAAACTTCCTGAAGACCGGCATGCCGCTTCACCACCGTGACGAGGAAGAGGGTCTGTTTCCCATTCTCTGCCAGCGGGCCGCGCCCGAAGACGATATCGGGCGCGTGATCGGCATCCTGAGCGCCGACCATGATGCCGACCGGGCCATGGCCCTGGAGCTGGAAGCCCGGCTGGACGCTTCAGGTGGCGGCGGCTTCGCAACCCAGCCGGCGCTGGTCAGGATGATAAGGTGTTTTGCTGCCCACAAACGGCGCCACATTGCGCTTGAAAATGCCGTGGTCATGCCGATCGCGCAATTGCGCCTGACTGCGGCGGATCAGCAGCGCCTCTCCCGCTCCATGGCGGCGCGGCGTGCGGGGCAACCTGTCAGGATGATCGGCCAGCTGGCCTAGCTGCGCGGCGCTACCGCCGCCGGGCGCTTTTTCGCCAGCATGGGGCCATAGGCAATGGCAAACAGCAGCATGCCCGCCGACCAGAAGACGCCCGCAACCGATGCCCCCAGCGAATAGGACAGGGGCGTGAAGGGCAGCAGCAGGCGCAGCAGGGCGCCCGTGAAAATGCAGGCATAGATGCCGACGGTCACCGCGTCCGCCTCCAGCGCGCGTCCGCTGTGGCCCCGGGTGGCGCGGGTCATGACGGCCAGGGTGAGCTGCCCGATGGCGCCCGCTGTAAGGGCATGAAGCGCGCTCGTGCCCTCGAACAGGCCGGGCGCGAGGGTCATGACCCCCAGCAGCAGAAAGGCAACTGCCAGCCACAGATAGGAAATGTGGAGAATGGTGACGAGCGGCTCTGCGCCGGTCAGCCAGCCGCGCCAGCGCAGCAGGCGCGCCACATGGGCAACGCCGGCAAGGCTCAGAAGCCAGCCTGTGACGACCGAGGCAGGAAAGACCAGCCAGCCGGCCAGGCCCGCCATGGTGAGTGCCAGCACCGCCTTGTCGAACCGGTTGAAGGGCTGTGGCAGGGGCGCAATCTGCGCCTTCTTCATCCAGTTGGTCGTGAAGGAGGGGATCACGCGCCCTCCGATCAGCGCCATCAGCAGGGCGAGGGATGCCAGCGCCAGCCGTTGACCGAGGCCTTCCAGTTGCGCGCCGGATTCTTCCAGATGCCAGAGGATATTGGCAAGCGTGAAGGCAGTCAGCAGGCCGGCGACCGGCAGGTTGCGCCAGTTCCGCCCGGACATGATCTCACGCCAGACAGCACTGGCAAGCGCCAGCAGAAACAGGCTTTCGATGATCCTGCCGAAAGGACCCGCATCGGGAAGCGCCATGCCGATGCGGCCAGCCAGCCAAAGGCCGAAGAGCAGCGCAAGCGGCACGCCCATAACCGGGGCGCGCCCGGTCCAGTTCGGAATGGCGGTCAGGAGGAAGCCGGCGACAACGGCCCCGGTATAGCCGAAGATCATCTCGTGCGCGTGCCAGCCAAGGGCATCACCGCCAGCCCCGACAGCATAGCCATGCGCGAAGGCCGCAAGCCAGACCGGAACCGCCAGGCCTGCGAACAGAGTGGCAAAGAGAAAGAATGGACGGAAGCCGAAGCTGAAGAGCGCAGGCCCCGCATAGGCCCTGCGCTTTTCGCCCGCATCCCGGCTGCCGCTGGACGGCTTCATCAGAACCTGGCCTCTGCCTGAAGCCAGAGCTTCGTCGTGTCGGTTGCGAAACCGCGCGCCTCGTAAACAGCCGCCTTGGCAAGCACTGAAACCTGCCGCCAGACAGGCAGGCCCAGTTGCACATCCAGTTCACGGCCATAGGGCCGGTCACCGTTCGTGCTGCGGAAATCATGAAGAACCGCACGCAGGGACAGGCCCTTAGGAACGCCTTTGGCCCTGGGGGTCACGGCCACATCCAGATAGAGGTCGCGCAGGCCGTCCGGCGGCGTCACGAGGAACTTGTCGGCCCAGCCATTGAAGGCGTGGAGCGTGGCGAGCGGTGTCTGCAGCGCGGTTGCGCCATTGCCCTCCAGCCGCTCATAGCCGACCCTTGCCGTGACCGGCCCGGCGCTGACACCCGGCTCCAGCAACAGATAGCTGAGCGCGAAATCGCCGGGATTGTCGGCGCGCTCGCTCTGCCGGGCAAATTCGGCGGTATAGAGAAGTGCCACATCTCCGAGCGGCTGCCGCCCTGCCAGCCGTGCCCCGAAGGTGCTGGACGAGGATGACGGGCTGTCGGGAATGTCGAGCAGCCAGGCATAGGCCAGCACGGTTCCGAGCGGTTTCACCTCGGCGCTGGCGCGCAGCAGGTGGATGTCGCTGTTCCGCCAGCTTCCCTGCGCAGAGCGCGGCCCGAACACGCGGTTTACCCGCCAGGCATGGCCATAGCCCAGTGTCACGCCCTTCAGCGCCGTCACGTCGGCCCGCACGATGTCGAGCGTCTGGTCATTCTGGCGCCAGCCGACCGAGCCGACCCAGCGCTGATTATCGTAATTCACAGCCTGCCTGCCGACAGAGACCGAGCCGACGGACTTGTCGCTCCAGCCCAGGATCGCCTGGTTCAGGAGATGGTCGGCAGGGTCCGCGACAACGGGAAACCGGGTGAGGCCGTTCACCGTGTCATTGTAATCCTCGGGACCGACGCGCGCGATTGCCTCGCCTTCAACCTGCGCGGTCACGCCGTTCCATGGCCCGGCCCTCAGACCGGCACGGACCCGCAATGTCGAGGCCGTCGCTTCCCGCGCTAGCCCGCCCTGGTCCACAAGCTCGAGCCGCCAGCGGAGATCGGCATAGGGATCGAAACCGCCATCGGCATGGGCTGCTGTCGGCAAGGCCATCAGGATGGCGGGAAGCAGGCAGGAAATGCGTCGCATTTCCGCTTCATGAGCCCTTTGCCCACCGGCCGGATTGATGATGGTCAAATGCGGACTTGTCATTTCGCAGATGGTTTCGCCGGCGCGATGTGTAGTCTGCGCGCACTGCCAGATGCCGTCTGCGCGCCATGGACGATGGGCCGCAGCGGGCGAAAAGTGGAGCGCCGAATGCTGCCGAACACCGAAGCCATGACGGAAAAAGAACGCGTGAAGGCAGAAAGGACAGCCATCCTGGACAGCATACTGACGCGCGCGGCCGATCGGCTGGGCGATCTGCGCGAACCGGTGATGCAGCATTATTACAGGCGTTTCCCCGAAGCTCTGGCCTTGTTCGAGGAGCATGGGCTGAACAATCGCCAGAAGCTGGAAGGCGAAATGATCGAGTCCGTCCTTTACTGCATCATGTCATGGATCGAGAATCCGGCCGAAGTCGCCATCGTCCTGTTTTCCACCGTTCCCCACCATGGGGATACGCTGAAAGTCCCGGTCCGATGCTTTACCGGCCTCATCGACACGGCAATCGACCAGATCGCGGCCACAATACCGCCCGAGGCCAGTGCCGAAGCCGCATTGCTGGCAGAAATCCGTGACAGCTTGCGGAAAGAGACAGCAGACGCCGCAGACTATTATCATCTGACCTGACCGGCATGGCGGACCGGCATGGCGGTTGCCATGCATGTGATCGGGATAATGAGGCGTTCCCGACAGGAATCAGCCCGAAAAAGAAAGCGACTGCATGCTTTTTTTGGGTTAAGAAAAATCCATGAACCGCCCCTATCTCCCAGCCAGCCTCCGCAGGGCCGAGACCATCTCCACTGTCGTGAAGATGGCGGGAAGCCAGGATCCGGCAACGATGACGACCAGCCAGATCGCGGCGGCCATGGGTGTGTCCCAGGGGGCGCTGTTCCGGCATTTTCCTGACAAGCAGGCCATGTGGATGGCGGTGCTGGAGTGGACCAGAACCGAACTGGAGGTGCGCTTTGATGCCATTGCCGCCACTCTGCCACTCGACCGGCTGGCAGCCATGATGGAAGCGCACATCGCCTTCGTGGTCGGGCAGCCCGGGGTTCCGCGCATCCTGTTCGGTGAGCTGCAGCGGGCCGGCGACACGCCCACAAAGGCGATCGTGCGATCGCTGATGCAGGATTATCGCCAGCGTGTCGCCCGGGAACTGGAGGCAGCCCGCCGTGCCGGGACCATTGCCGCACAGGCCGACACAGAGGCGGCAACGATGCTTTTTCTTGCCATGGTGCAGGGCCTGGTGATGCAGTCACTGGCGATGGATGATTTTTCGGCGGCCGCCGCCATGGCGCGGCGCCTGTATGCCCAGTTTCGCACAAGCCTGGGGAGTGGCTCATGACCATGCCTGCACTGAGCCGACGTGTCCTGATGCTTCTGGCGGTGCTGCTGCCGCTTGTGCTGCTGTTCGCATGGGTGGCGCTGCGGTCCGGCCCGCTGGCGGCTGTGGACGTCACCACAACGGAAGTGGTGAATCGCGCGGTCCGGCCGGCGCTGTTCGGCATCGGCACGGTGGAGGCGCGCTATACCCACCGGGTAGGCCCGACCGCGCCGGGGCGGGTTACCGGGGTTCTGGTCGATGTTGGCGACAGGGTGGCGGCCGGGCAGCATCTGGCCAGTATCGATCCTGTTGATCTCGACGCGCGCATAGAAGCGGCCGTCGATTCCACCGAGCGTGCCGGCGCGCTGGAACAGGCGGCGGTCGCCCAGATAGCCGATGCCCGTGCCCGATTGGCATTCGCGCGCGAGGACGCCCGGCGCAGCGAGCAGCTATTCGCCGAAGGCTGGGTGACACGCGCTGCCGTCGACCAGAAACGCCAGGCGCTGGCCGCGGCGGAAGCCGCGCTGGCGGCCGCAGAAGCCAGCCGCCGCGCTGCCGGCAATGAACGCAACAGAACCGGCTCCGAGCGCATGGCCCTCGAGGAACAGAAGGCCAATCTGCGACTGGTCGCGCCGGTTGCCGGCCTAATCGTGCGCCGGCTGGCCGAGCCGGGCACCACGGTGGTGGCGGGACAGGCGGTAATCGATATCGTCAATCCGGCGGAATTGTGGATTGCGGCCCGTTTCGACCAGACCCGCGCCGGCGGCCTAGCGGCCGGATTGCCGGCCAGGATCACCCTGCGATCCCGCGCCGATGCACCGCTGACCGGCAAGGTGACGCGGGTTGAACCGCTGGCAGATGCCCAGACAGAGGAAATCCTGGCCAAGATCGGGTTTGACGAAGTGGTTGGCGCGGTGCCGGTTGGCGAACTTGCGGAAGTGACGGTCAGCCTGCCGCCACGCCAGCCGCAACCGGCCATACCCAATGCAGCCATCCTCCGGGTTGATGGCGAGATCGGCGTCTGGGCGATCCGGGACGGAGACCCGGAATTCGCGCCGGTAACGCTGGGCGTGGAAGACCGGGATGGCTGGGTGCAGATTCTGTCGGGCCTTGCCGAAGGCGATCGCATCATCCTGCACAGCGCCAGGCCGGTTTCCAGCCGCAGCCGGATCAACATCGTGGAACGCCTGCCGTGATCAGCCTTGCCGGTCGCGATATCCTGCACGGCTGGGGGAAGTTCGTTGCCACGGGTGTCGGGCTGGGCCTGCTGATTGGCGTCACCCTGTCGATGGCGGGTGTCTACCGTGGCATGGTCGATGATGCCCAGGCCATGCTGGACAACAGCGGGGCGGATCTCTGGGTTGTCCAGAAGGACACGCTCGGCCCCTATGCCGAGCCATCCAGCCTGCCGGAAGACATGGAGCGGCCGATCCGGGCAATGGCCGGTGTCGATCGTGCCGCAGGCATCACCTATCTCACCATGCAGATCGCGCGCGCAGACAAGGATGTGCGGGTCATGGTGGTGGGGGTCGAGGTGGCCGAACCGGGGGAACCGGGCCAGCCGCCGCACCTCTTGGCCGGGCGCCGCATCGTGCAGAGTCATTATGAAGCCATGGCCGATGTGAAGACCGGCTTCGCCATTGGCGATCAGGTGCGGGTGCGGCGCAACCTCTATCACATTGTCGGCCTTACGAGCCGCATGGTTTCATCCGGCGGCGATCCGATGCTGTTCCTGTCGCTCAAGGATGCGCAGGATGCCCAGTTCGAGAAGGACAGCGACGCCATCATGCGCCAGCGTGCGCGCACGGCCGCCAGCCCGGTCCTGAACCCGCCCGGCAATCCCGCCGTGGCCACGGCCGTCGCGGCTGCGCAGGAGGCAGGCGGCAATGTCAACGCCGTGCTGGTCACCGTGAAGCCCGGCGCCGATGCCGAGGATGTGGCCGCCGCCATCCGCCGCTGGCAGCGGCTGACCGTCTATACCCGGGCGCAGATGGAAACCATCCTGATCGACAAGATGATCGCCAATTCGGCGCGCCAGATCGGCATGTTCCTTGTCATCCTGGCGGTCGTCAGCGCCGCCATCGTCGCCTTCATCATCTACTCCATGACCATCGGCAAGATCCGCGAGATCGCCGTGCTCAAGCTGATCGGCACCCGCAACCGCACCATTGCCGGCATGATCATGCAGGAGGCGCTGGGGCTGGGGCTGATCGGATTCATGGTGGGCAAGATCGCCGCCACGCTATGGGCGCCCTTCTTCCCAAAATATGTGCTGTTGCTGCCGGCGGATTCGATCCTCGGCTTTGTCGCCGTCATGCTGATATGCGCCCTTGCCAGCCTGTTTGCCATCCAGGCCGCCCTGAAGATCGATCCGGCGGAGGCGATCGGTGGCTGACGGCATCTGCATCGAACGGCTGGTCAAGACCTATGGCAGCGGCGACACCGCCGTGCATGCCTTGCGCGGGGTGGAGATGGAGGTGGCGGCCGGCGAGGTTGTCGGCCTGATCGGGCCATCGGGATCCGGCAAGTCCACCCTGCTCAAATGTCTCGGCGCCGTCATCGCGCCGACATCGGGGCGGATGACCATCGGCACCGACGTGATCTTCGACGATGGCTGGAAGGTCGATGACCTGCGCGCGCTGCGCCGCGACCGGATCGGCTTCATCTTCCAGGCGCCCTACCTCATCCCCTTCCTCGACGTGACGGACAATGTCGCGCTGCTGCCGATGCTGGCTGGCAAGTCGAACGCCGAGTCGCGCAAGGAAGCCCGCGCCCTGCTGGATGCGCTGGATGTCGGACACCGGGCCGCGGCCATGCCATCGCAGCTTTCCGGCGGCGAACAGCAGCGCGTGGCCATTGCCCGCGCCCTCGTGAACCGGCCGCCAGTGATCCTGGCCGACGAACCCACCGCCCCGCTGGACGGCGAGCGGGCGCTGGCCGTCGTGGCGCTGCTGAATGACATGGCGCGGCAGTTCGACACGGCGATCATCGTCGTCACGCACGATGAGAAGATCATCCCCACCTTCAGGCGCCTCTATCACATCCGTGACGGGGTAACGGTGGAGGAACGCCAGCCCGTGGACTGACGGTCACGGGAAGACCGCGCCGTCAGCCCGGCTTGCTGGCGGCAAGCGCGAGAAAGGCTGCACCCACTGTCGTGTGACGGCCGAGGGCAAGGTCGAAGCGTTTCGACAGCCGCGCGGCCAGGCTGATCCGCGGGTAGAATATGGCCCCGCGGATCACGGTGACCTGCAAACCGGCCTCTCCGGCATAGCGGCGCAATTCGCCCGGCGTGCGGAAACAGGCCTGTTGCCAGAGCCGTGAGCCCAGCCATGCGCGAACACGGCGCCGGGCGGCCCAGAGGCTCCATTTGCCGAGTTCGCCGATCACGAGGCGTCCGCCTGGCCGCAGGACACGCGCAACCTCGCGGAAAACCGGGGGCGGATGCTCGACGAAGCACAGGATCGTGACTGCCGTGACAAGATCGAACCGATCGCGCCCGCAGGGAAGATCCTGCGCCAGCCCGACCCGGAAATCGACATCCACGCCTTCCCGCAGCGCCCGCGCCCTGGCTGCCCCGATCATTGCTTCGGAAGAGTCCATGGCTGTCACCACGGCCCCGCGCCTGGCGAATTCGACCGCCAGTTCGAGGATCAGCCGGCGTTCGAGGTCTTCCGTTATTCTGCCAACGTCCGACGCGCGCCATGCCGCATAGGCGTCAGGCCCAAGGTCCGGGAGACTCCGTCGCGCATCTTCCATGCATGTCGACATCGGCGTGCCCTCCCCTCCCCGTTTTCGATAGCCTCTCATCCCCGGTTCCTGAACAGAAACAGCATGCGGCACCCGCGATGCCCCCGGATGCGCTGCTCCATGCCAGCGCCTGTCACCCCTGCCCCGGCCTGAGTGAACCAGCGGATTGGCGGGCGCATTCGTTCGCTTTATGTTCTCATTTCGTTCCAGCGATTCGACCGGCCATGTACAAACCCGACAGCATCGAACATCTCTATCTCGACTTCGACGGCTTCTTCGCCTCCGTCGAGCAGCAGCTCGACCCGCGACTCCGGGGGCGGCCTGTCGGCGTGGTGCCCTATGAAGGCGGCAAGACATGCATCATCGCCGCCTCGCGCGAGGCCAAGGCCGCGGGCGTGAAGAGCATCATGGACGTGGCCGAAGCGCGGCGCATCTGCCCCGATCTCCTGCTCGTGCCGCAGCAGCCGGCCATGTACCGCCGCGCCCACAATGCGCTGGTCGCCGAAATCGAAAGCGTCGTTCCTGTCGATGCAGTGAAATCGATCGACGAACTCTCCTGCCGGCTCGACGAGGCGCAGCGGGCCGACCCGGAGGGCGTCTCGGTCGCGATCAAGGCCGCCATCGCCCGCAACGTCGGCCCCTTCATCACCTGCTCCATCGGCTTTGCCGCCAACCGCCATCTCGCCAAGATCGCCTGCAAGGTGAACAAGCCCGACGGGCTCACCATCTGGCACCCCGGGGCCATGCCCGGGCCGCTGTTCGCCATCCCGCTGGAGGATATTCCCGGCGTCGGAAGGCGCATGGCGGCGCGCCTTGCGCTGGCTGGAATCCACAGCACGCGGCAGCTTTACGAAACCCAGCCCAAGCAGATGCGCGCCCTGTGGCGGAACGTGACCGGGGAACGGCTGTGGTATGCGCTCCATGGCTACAGCATCACGGCGCCCGCCAGCGGGCGCGGCATGTTCGGCCATGCCCGCGTGCTGCCGCCCGACCAGCGCCGCCTTGCCGATGCCGAGCTGATCTCGCGGCTGCTGCTCACCAAGGCCGCGCGGCGGATGCGCCGGGCCGGCTATGCCTGCTCGGGCCTGTGGCTGTGGGTCCGGTCCTTCGACAGCGGCTGGAGCGGCGAACAGCGCCTGCCGACCGTGCATGACGATGCCGCGCTGCTGCAGGGCCTGTCGCGGCTGTGGCATCGACTGCGCGCCGAGCGGCCCGGCTCGTTGCGGGTGATGCGGGTGGGCGTCACCCTTTTCCACCTGTCTGCTGCCAGCGCGCGGCAGCTTGACTGGATCATCGACGATGATGCCGAACGGCAACGCTGGGAACGCATTGGCGCCTCCATGGATGCGCTCAACAGCCGCTTTTCGTCCACGGTGGTCAGCATCGGGCCGTGGCAACCACCAAAGGGCGGCAATGTCGGCGGCAAGATCGCCTTCACCCGCATTCCTTCCGCCGAAGATTTCTGGTGATGAACTGGAAGACCGACCTCAGGGCATCGGATCTCGATGCCGACATGCGACTGGAACTGACCTGCCGGCTGTGCGGCGCGGTGCGCAGCCTGCCGGCCGAAGCCATCCTCGCACGCCGCGGCGGCGCCATGCTCTACCTCGACCAGGTCGAGGCCCGCGCCCGCTGCCGGCAACGCGGCTGCAATGGCCCGATGCGCCTCGCCCTGCTCCGCACCGGTGACGCCAGCGGCTTCGTCGGCGGCATCGCCTGAAGGCCCAGGCACAGTCCGGCCATGCCCGCGAACGCCAGCGGGAGCCGCGCATGGCCGGCATGGCGATGAAGATCAGCTGGCGGGATGCAGAAGGCGCGTGAAATCCGGCTTCCGGGCGAGCACATCCGCGAGGCTGTACGTGTCGAGAACGGCCAGAAACTGGTCCACCGCCTCCTTCAGCACACAGCTGAGACCGCAGGCGGGCGCGATCAGGCATGCACCGCAGCCGACAAGGTCGAAATCCGCCTCGGTGTGGCGCACCACGGCCCCGATGTTGATCTCGCCGGCCGGCCGCGCGAGCCGGATGCCGCCCGCCCTGCCCCGCACGGCATCGACATAACCTGCGCGCGCAAGGTCGCTCACCACCTTCATGAGGTGATTCCGGGAGATCCCGTAGGCAAGGGCCATGTCCTGGATCGAGCTGAGCGCGCCATCCCGCGCACCCAGATAAAGAAGCACGCGCATGGCATAATCGGTGTAGCGGGTCAGGCGCATACGCGGTTCTCCTGAAAAGATGATTTCCATTTGCATGTTTTTGCCCGCCGGCATAGGCATGGCCCTATAGATGCATATGAAACGCATGTTTGGAGATGCGATGAACACCCTGCACCTCTCGGAACCGGGGCTGAACCAGCTTGTGGACGCCTTTTACGCACGCGTTCGCGCCGATGATGTGCTCGGCCCCGTCTTCAATGGCGCCATCGATGACTGGCCAGCGCATCTCGCCAAGCTGAAGGCCTTCTGGTCTTCCGTCATGCTCACCACCGGCCGCTACAAGGGCCAGCCGGTGCCCGCGCACATGAAGCACCGGCATGCCATCACGCCTGACATGTTCGACCGCTGGCTCGCCCTGTGGCGGCAGGTGACGGACGAACTGATGGAGCCCGCGGCGGCCCGCGCCCTTCAGGACAAGGCCGGGCGGATCGCCGGGAGCCTGCAACTGGCCATGTATTTCCGCCTGCCCTCCGCCGTTCCGCGCGGCGGGATGCATATGAACTGACACCTACTGCCCTCATCTTTCAGACTGGAGACCAGGCATGTCGAAGACCCTCGACGAACGAACCATCGCACTGGTAAAGGCCACCGTGCCGGCGCTGGAGGCCCATGGCCTCGACATCGTGCGGGAAATGTATGACCGCATGTTCCGGAACCATGAGATCCGCGATCTCTTCAACCAGTCCCACCACGGGGATTCCGGATCCCAGCCCAAGGCGCTGACGGGCGCGATCCTGGCCTACGCCAGCAACATCGACAATCTGTCCGCCCTGGCCCCGGCCGTCGAGCGCATCGCCCAGAAGCATGCCGGCCTGCAGATCCTGCCGGACCATTACCCGCATGTGGGCGAGGCCCTGCTCGGCGCCATCGAGGCCATATTGGGCGAGGCCGCGACCCCCGAAATCCTGACTGCCTGGGGCGAGGCCTACTGGTTTCTCGCCAACATCCTGATCGCCCGCGAGAATCGCATCTACGAGGCACAGAAGGACAGCGAAGGCGGCTGGAACGGCTGGAGGGACTTCCATGTCGCGGAGAAGATCCGCGAAAGCAGCGTGATCACATCCTTTCTGCTTCGCCCGGCCGATGGCGGCCCGGTCATGCGCCACAAGCCCGGCCAGTATCTGACCTTCTGGTTCGATATCCCCGGCCATGCGCCCGTGAAGCGCAACTATTCGATTTCGGGCGCAGCCGATGGCAAGGGCTATCGCATATCCGTGAAACGCGAGCCGCAGGGGCTGGCATCCGGCTGGCTGCACGACAGCGCTCAGCCCGGCACGATCCTGAAGGTGGCAGCACCGGCCGGCGAATTCTTCCTTCCGCAGCACCCCGAAAACCCCGTCGTCCTGCTGTCCGGCGGTGTCGGCCTGACGCCCATGGTCGCGATGCTGGAAGACATGGCGGCGCGCGGGCTGGATGTGCCGGTGCACTATATCCACGGCACCCACAACCGCGACACCCATGCCATGCGCGACCATGTGCGCGGGATCGCGGCGGCCAACCCCGGCTTCAGCTGCGTCGATTTCCACCAGACGCCGCTTCCCGGCGAACAGCCCGGCGTGGATTATGACCATGCAGGCATCATCACCGATGCGTGGCTGCTTTCGAACACGCCGGTCGCCAGAGCGGATTATTACATCTGCGGTCCGCGCCCCTTCCTGCGGGCGGCTGTTTCGGCCCTGTCGCTTGCCGGCGTGCCGGCATCGCGCATCCACTATGAGTTCTTCGGACCGGCAGACGAGCTTCTGGCCGCCTGACCGCCGGAAAACCGGGGCACCAGGGTCCGGAAAAGATCTTCTTGTTCGACGCGCCCCCTTCCCTGCTGCAGGGAAGGGGCGTGCCGGCCCTCCTGCCGGCTTTTCCACTCTCCATCGGAAAGCTCGCATCACCCGTGCTGAAAGACCTGGTTACCAGAGCCGCTATGCTTGAACCCCAGAAGGCTCTGGGCAAGCTTGGCTGGATGCGCGGCGCACTGGGCGCTGCCTTTGCAACCCTGGGCGCCGGCGCCATCACGCTGATCGCCCTGGGCGATGTCGCGCCGGGCCTGCCATGGCTCGTGGCCCCACTGGGGGCATCGGCCGTCCTTGTCTTTTCCGTTCCGGCAAGCCCGCTTGCACAGCCATGGCCGCTGGTGGGCGGTACAGTCCTGTCCGGGCTGATCGGCATCGGCATCGGCCAGCTGACGGGGCATCCCCTGCTGGCGGCCGGCATTGCCGTCGGCCTTGCCATCATGCTGATGTCGCTGACCCGGTCCCTGCACCCGCCGGGCGGGGCCTGCGCGCTGCTCTGCGCACTGGGCGCCGCCGGTCCCGAGGCCTGGGGCTATGCGCATCTGGCAGCTGTGGTGCTGAACATGCTTGCCCTTGCTGCTGCGGCCTGGGCCTACAACAGCCTGACCGGCCATGCCTGGCCCCACCGGGCCGAACCGCTGCCACCCCTGCCCGCCGATGCGGTGGTCCATTATGAGCGCGCGGAGCTCGAAGCGCTGCTCGCCGAATGGGACGAGGTCGTCGACATCGATGTCGACGACCTCGACGCCCTGTTTCGCGCCTTCAGCCGCAGGCTGGCCGAAAATGGCAGGCGGCCGAACTTCGGTCAGGGCTGACCGGACAACACTGGACAGGCAGGCTTCAGCCGAACAGTTTCGCGGCCGTGTTCGCCACGCGGCGTCCAAGGTAGCGGGCGCCATCCAGTTCGATCTGGCTGGGCATGCGCTTGCCGTCTCCGCCGGCGATCGTCGTGGCGCCATAGGGCGCGCCACCCTCGACACTGTCGTTCGCCATCTGCGGCGCATAGCCATAATCAAGGCCGACAATCGTCATCCCGAAGTGCAGCAGGTTCGTCAGGATCGAGAACAGCGTGGTTTCCTGCCCGCCATGCTGGGTGGCCGTGGAGGTGAAGGCAGCGCCCACCTTGCCGTTGAGCGCGCCGCGCGCCCACAGGCCGCCGGCCTGATCGAGGAAAGCCGCCATCTGCGAGGAAATGCGCCCGAAACGGGTGCCGCAGCCCACCACGATGGCGTCATAGGCCACGAGTTCGGCGATCGTGGCAACCGGCGCTTCCTGATCGAGCTTGTAGCCGCTGTTGCGCGCAATCTCTTCCGGCACGGTTTCCGGCACGCGCCGGATATCGACCGTCGCGCCGGTTTCACGCGCGCCTTCGGCAACGGCCTTCGCCATCGTCTCGATATGGCCGTAGGTCGAATGGTAGAGAATGAGAATCTTCGTCATCTGTTTTCCTTTTCCGATATGTGTTTGGTTCATCCGGCCGTGATCACGATCACGACTTCGCTGTCTTCGATGGCGATCACGTCAATGGCTGCTTCATCCCTGATGGCGACGCCATCGCGGGCCTCGACGGTCACGCCATTGACCATGAGCCGGCCTGTTGCGGGCACGAGATAGGCACGCTCCCCCGGCGCAAGGCCAAGGCTGTCGCCCTGCCCTGCGCCAAGGCTTGCCGCGAGCACGCGGGCATCGGCGCGGATCGGCAAGGCGTCCTCATCGCCCGGCAGGCCGGATGCCAGCGCCACGAACCGGCCGGCGCGCGCGCCCTTCGGGAAGGGTTGCGTTCCCCAGGACGGGGCTTCCCCCTGCCGGCGCGGCAGGATCCAGATCTGGAAGAGTGTCGTCTCCTCCGCCTCCAGATTATATTCCGCGTGCACGATACCCGTTCCGGCGGACATCACCTGCACGTCGCCGGCCTCGGTCCGCCCGCGGTTGCCGAGGCTGTCCTGATGGGTGATGGCGCCGGTGCGGACATAGGTGATGATTTCCATGTCGCGGTGCGGGTGCGGCGGAAACCCGCTTTTCGGCGCGATGCGGTCATCGTTCCAGACCCTGAGCGCGCCCCAGCCCATGCGGGCGGGGTCATGATAGCCGGCGAAGCTGAAATGATGCCGCGCATCGAGCCAGCCGTGATCGGCGGCGCCCAGGCTTGCGAAGGGGCGGATTTCGATCATCTGTCCAGCTCCTGCGTCCTGATGTTGCAAATCTGTTGCGTCATGCCGCTCTTGTAGACGCGCCTGTCTTTTGCAAAAACCTGCATAATATCGTTCAATCTGTTCGAAGGAATTGTAATGTCAGGCACCGGCGTTCCCACCTTCGACCAGCTGCGCATCTTCGAGGCCGTGGCGGATACGGGCAGCTTCGCCGCCGCCGGGCGCCGGCTGAACCGGGCCACTTCGGTGATCAGCTACGGCATCGCGAATCTGGAGGCGCAGCTTGGGGTCATGCTGTTCAACCGTCAGGGCCGTCGCCGGCCGCAGCTGACAACGGCCGGGCGCGCGGTTCTGGCCGAAGCCCGCACCATCGGCTTCGGCATGGACAGGCTGCGCGCCCGGGTGGCCGGCCTGCAGCAGGGCATCGAGGCCGAAGTGGGCCTTGCTGTCGATGTGTTCCTGCCCACCGCACGGCTGGCAGGCGCGCTGCGCGCCTTTTCACAGGCGTTTCCAACAGTGGCTCTTAGCCTGCATGTCGAAGCGCTGGGCGCCGTGGCCGATCTCGTGCTGACGCGGCGGGCCGTCATCGGGGTGGCCGGCAGCTTCGCCGCGCGCCTTCCGGGGCTGGATTCGGTGGCGCTCTACACGGTGCCGCTGATCCCGGTGGCGGCGCCGGGCCACCCGCTGGCGCAGGGGCCGCCTGCCCCCGGCATGGGGCGCGATCATGTGCAGCTGGTGCTTTCAGACCGGTCGGACCTGACGCGCGGGCAGGATTTCGCCGTGCTCAGCCCGCACACATGGCGCGTGGCCGACCTGGGGGCAAAGCATGCCCTGCTGAAGGAGGGGATCGGCTGGGGCAACATGCCGACCCACATGGTGGAAGCGGATATCGCAGCCGGCCGGCTGGTGCGCCTTGCCATGCCCGACCAGCCCGAAGCCACGCACGGCCTGTCCCTGATCCACCGGACCGATACGCCGCCCGGCCCGGCGGCAGCCTGGCTGATGCAGCGCCTGCTCGATTGGACGGGCTGAAGGGCGGTTCGGCTTTCGTCTACCCCTGCATCGGTTGCAGAATCATGGCCCAGCGGCCACAGGCAGGCGGGTGACGGCCGAAATCGACATCGGAACCGATGCAGCGGGCAAGCCCGTGGTCATCGACATCGAGGAACTGCTCGCAACCCGCCTGCTGGTGCAGGGCAATTCGGGTTCGGGAAAGTCGCATCTGCTGCGCCGCCTGCTGGAGGAAAGCGCGCGCATGGTGCAGCAGGTGGTTATCGACCCCGAAGGCGATTTCGTGACGCTGGCCGATGCCTTCGGCCATGTGGTGATCGACGGCGGCGCCCTGAACGAGCGCGAGATCGCGCTGATGGGTGCGCGCGTGCGCGAACATCGCGCATCGGTCGTCCTCAACCTCGAATCGCTGGAAGTGGATGCACAGATGACCTGCGCGGCCACGCTTTTGAACGCCCTGTTCGATGCCCCGCGCGATCACTGGTACCCGGCCCTCGTGGTGGTGGACGAAGCGCAGATGTTCGCCCCCTCGGCCTCGGGCGACGTGACGGACGCCGCACGCCGGATCAGCCTGTCGGCGATGACCAACCTGATGTGCCGCGGGCGCAAGCGCGGCCTTGCCGGGGTGATCGCGACGCAGCGGCTGGC
>CAYMZC010000032.1:0-1887 GCA_964394815.1 uncultured Sandaracinobacter sp.
GTCATCGTGCCCAACCTGCACGACATCCAGCGCCGCGATGCCTATGCCGCCGACATCACCTACGGCACCAACAATGAATTCGGCTTCGACTATCTGCGCGACAACATGAAGTATGAGCGCTCGCAGATGGTGCAGCGCGCCTTCAACCACGCCATCGTCGACGAGGTGGACTCGATCCTGATCGACGAGGCGCGCACCCCCCTCATCATTTCCGGCCCGACCGACGACAAGAGCGAACTCTACATCCTGGTCGACAGGATCGTGAAGACCTTCCAGCCCGACCATTATGAGCGGGACGAGAAGGCGAAATCCGTGATCCTGACGGAAGATGGCACCGAATTTGCCGAGCGCGCGCTGGAAACGGCCGGGCTGCTCGAGGGCGCCAATCTCTATGACTTCGAGAACACGCAGGTGGTCCACCACCTGAACCAGGCCCTGCGCGCCAACATGATGTTCCGTCGTGATACCGACTATATCGTGCGCGATGGCAAGGTCGTCATCATCGACGAGTTCACCGGGCGCATGATGGAGGGTCGCCGCTGGTCAGATGGCCTGCACCAGGCGGTGGAAGCCAAGGAGGGGGTGGACATCCAGCCCGAGAACCAGACACTGGCTTCCATCACCTTCCAGAATTATTTCCGCCTCTACCCGAAACTTTCGGGCATGACGGGCACGGCTTCGACGGAAGCCGGCGAATTCTTCGACATCTACAAGCTGAACGTGGTGGAAATTCCCACCAACCTTCCGGTGCAGCGCAAGGATGATCAGGACCAGTTCTACAAGAACGAAGCCGACAAGTTCGCCGCCATCGTCAAGGCGATCGGCGCAGCGGCGGCCAATGGCCAGCCGGTGCTCGTGGGCACGGTGTCGATCGAGAAGTCCGAGGCGCTTTCAAACTTCCTGACCAGGGAAGGGGTGAAGCATTCGGTTCTGAACGCCCGCTACCACGAGCAGGAAGCCCATATCGTGGCCCAGGCGGGGCGGCTTGGCGCCGTGACCATCGCCACCAACATGGCCGGCCGCGGCACGGACATCCAGCTTGGCGGCAATGTCGAATTCCGTATCGAGGACGAGCTTTCGGGCGTGCCCGAAGGCCCCGAGCGTGACCGGCGCATCGCCGCCATCAGGGCCGAGGTGCAGGCCGAACGCGAGAAGGTGCGCGAGGCGGGCGGCCTGTTCGTGCTTGGCACCGAGCGGCACGAGAGCCGGCGGATCGACAACCAGCTGCGCGGCCGGTCCGGCCGGCAGGGCGACCCGGGTCTCAGCCGCTTCTATCTCAGCCTCGACGACGACCTGCTGCGGATCTTCGGCCAGCAGAACCTGCTGCACCGCGTGATGCATTCCGGCCTCGAGGATGGCGAGGCCATCGTCCACCCCTGGATCTCGAAGGCCATCGAGACCGCCCAGAAGAAGGTGGAAGCCCGCAACTACGACATCCGCAAGCAGCTGCTGCAGTATGACGATGTCATGAACGACCAGCGCAAGGTCGTCTATGAGCAGCGCGCCGACGTCATGGATGCCGAAAAGGTCTCCGATATCGTGGTCGAGTTCCGCCGCGATACCGTCGAGGACATTGTCGAACGCTTCGCCCCGCCCGGAACCTATCCCGAGCAGTGGGACATCGAGGGCATGGGCATGGAAATTGCCACCACCCTCAACCTGGAGGTGCCGCTGGCCGACTGGGTGAAGGAGGAAGCGGTCGATCAGGAAATCTTCGTCGATCGTCTCGTCGCGCTTGTCGACGAGAAGATGGACGGCAAGCAGAAGGGCATTCCGGAAGAAAACTGGGTGCAGATGGAAAAGAACTTCCTTCTGCAAAGCCTCGACCATCACTGGAAGGAGCATCTAGATCGGAAGAGCACACGTCTGAACTCCAGTCACTCCGCG
>CAYMZC010000032.1:1897-19556 GCA_964394815.1 uncultured Sandaracinobacter sp.
CATCTGGCGACGCTCGATGCGCTGCGCCAGGTCGTGCACCTGCGCGCCTATGCCCAGAAGCAGCCGCTGAACGAATACAAGGCCGAGGCCTTCCAGCTTTTCGAGCGGATGCTGCGGCTGGTGCGCGAGGATGTGACTCGGATGCTGGCCTTTGCCGAATTCCGCATGCCCGAACCCATGCCCATGCCCGACCTTCCGGATTTCCTGAAGCTGGAAGGGGGACCGCTTCCTTCGGAACAGCCGGAAAACAGGATCCAGCCGCTTCCCGGTTTCGGGATCGGCACGCCGGCAGCACCCGGCATCTTCGCCATGGGGGATCCGCTTTCCCCGGACGAGGTGGAATCGGCACGTGCCGTCGCCGGTCAGTTCGGTCCTGATTTCGTGGCCGAGGATCCCGAGACCTGGCAGCGCAGCGTTCCGCGCAACGCCCAGTGCCCCTGCGGCTCCGGCAGCCGGTTCAAGCACTGCCACGGTCTGAACGGCTGAGGCCGGGCTGAGGCCCATGCATCCCGTCGGCCCCCGTGCCGGCGGAAGCGCCTTTCGGCGAGTCCTGTCAGCTCTTGCGGATGACGGTGAAGAGAAGGGCGAGCCAGCCCAGCATCATCGCCGTGCCGCCCAGCGGCGCCACGGCGGCAAGGCCACGCGGCAGGCCGAGGGCCAGCGCGTAGAGCGCACCCGCGAAAGCGAGGCTGCCAAGGCCGAGCGCCCAGCCGCCCGCCGCCATCAAGGGGCGCATGGGCTTTCCGCCGCCCAGCGCAACGAGCGCGAGCAGCGCGGCTGCATGCGGCAGCTGGAACTGTGCGCCTGTCTCGACCCATGCCCGGGCCTGTGCATCGGCAAGGCCATGCGCCCCGAAGGCGCCGAAGCCCACGGCCATGAGGCCATTCAATGCGGCAAGCGCGAGCAGAAGAGATGTGGCTGACATGCAACCGACAATGCGCCAGATGCGCTTGGCGGGAAAGAGGGGAGTGCAGCTTTCCCCCAATCAGAGGAAGAGGGTGCAAGCCGCCCGCCGCCGGCCTATGGGGGCAGGCAGGGCAGGCATGCCACGCAAGCATTTTCGCAGCCGGCTACCGGCAGGCACATGAGGGAGGAACAGATGGCACTGGTCGAAGTCGCGGTTTCTGAAGGGATCGCCACCGTCACGCTCAACCGGCCCGACGCGATGAACGCGCTGTCAAAGGCGCTGCGCGCGGAACTGGCCGATGTGATGAAGCGCATGGACGAGGATGATGCTGTCCGCGTCGTCATCCTTACAGGGGCTGGCGAACGCGCCTTCACCGCCGGGCTGGACCTGAAGGAACTGGGCTCGGATGCCACGGCCATGGGCGATGCCACGGGCACGACGCCGCTTGCCAACCCGGTCAAGGCCATCGAGCAGTGCCGCAAGCCCGTCATCGGCGCGATCAATGGTGTCGCCATCACCGGCGGCTTCGAAGTGGCGCTGGCCTGCGACGTGCTTATCGCATCGGAGAACGCCCGCTTTGCCGATACGCACGCCCGTGTCGGGATCATGCCGGGTTGGGGGCTTTCGCAGAAGCTGAGCCGGCTGATCGGCATCAATCGCGCCAAGGAGCTTTCGCTTTCGGGCAATTTCCTCGACGCCAGGACGGCAGAGGCCTGGGGGCTGGTGAACCGGGTGGTGCCGGCCGGTGAGCTTCTCGAAAGCGCCCGCAGGCTCGCGGCCGACATGGCGACCATCGATCCCGGTTTCTCCGCTGCCTACAAGAAGCTGATCGACGACGGTTTCGCGACGAATTTCGGAGCCGCCCTGGCGCTCGAGACGGAGCGGTCTGCCAGCGCCAACAGCGCCGTCACGCCGGACGAGGTTGCACGGCGGCGCGAAGCGGTGCAGGCCCGGGGCCGTCAGCAGTAGGAAGGCCTTGCCCGTGAAACCAGCCCTGATCATCGCAGCACTCATTGTCTCCGCCCCTGTCGCGGCGGAGAGCGTGCTGATCACCGCCGACCGCATGGTCGACGTGCTGGGCGGGCGCATGGTGGAAAAACCGGCCATCCTTGTCGAGGATGGCCGCATCACCAGGGTTGGAACGCAGGCGGATGTGACATTGCCCGATGGCGGCCACATCGACCTGCAGGGCCTGACCCTGGTGCCCGGCTTCATCGACATGCATGTCCACCTGACGACGGACCCGGCGATGCCGCCGATGGAGGCCTTTGTCCGGACGGACAATTACTGGACCCTCGTCGGGGCCGCAAACGCCGGCAGGATGCTGGAAACGGGCTTCACCACGGTTCGCAACGTCGGTTCGGAGAATTTCGACGACGTGGCGCTGAAGCAGGCGATCGAGGATGGCCGCATCCGGGGTCCGCGGATCGTGCCGGGGGCCTATTCGCTCGGCGCGACAGGCGGGCATTGTGACAGCACTTTCCTGCCGCCCAGTTTCAACGCCCGGTCGCGCGGGGTGGCTGATGGTGTCGAGGCATTGCGCGCGAAGGTTCGCGAGATCCGCAAATATGGGGCGGAGGTCATCAAGGTCTGTGCGACGGGCGGGGTGTTCAGCCGCAACACCGAAGTCGGCCAGCAGCAATTGCGCGAGGAAGAGCTGAAGGCCATCGCCGACGAGGCGCGGATGTGGGGCCTGCGCAGCGCGGCCCATGCCCATGGCGCTTCCGGTATCAAGGCGGCCATTCGCGCCGGGATCACCACGATCGAGCATGCCAGTCTGATCGACGACGAGGGCATCCGCCTGGCGAAGGTCAATGGCACCTATCTTTCAATGGACATCTACAACACCGATTACACGCAGGCAGAAGGCGCGCGGAACGGCGTTCTGGAGGATAATCTGCGCAAGGACCGCGAAGTGGCCGATGTGCAGCGCGAAGGATTCCGCAAGGCCAGCGCCGCCGGCGTGAAGATGCTGTTCGGATCGGATGCCGGCGTCATGCCGCACGACCAGGCAGTGCGCCAGTTTGCGGTCATGGTGCGCTACGGCATGAGCCCGCTGCAGGCGCTGCGCGCTGCCACGAGCACGGCGGCCGAGGCGCTGAACCGCGAGAAGGATCTCGGGGCAATCGCACCGGGCCGCCTTGCCGACATGGTGGCGGTCGAGGGGGATCCGCTTGCCGATGTCACTGCGCTCGAACGGGCGCGGGCTGTTCTGAAAAGTGGCGCACTGGTGGTTGACCGGCGCTGATTCGCGCAAGGCCTGGCAAGATAGGGCGGGCCAGACCCGGGTTCATGTCTGCCCGGGCCGTTTCTCAATTGCATCCAGCAGTTCCATCTGGACGGAGCGCGCTTCTGCCAGACGGTCCCATTCGCGCTGGATGAGATGATCGATCTTTTCGTGCAGCATGCGGATTTCGAGCTCGGCCTTCAGGTTGACCTGATAATCGCTGCGCGCCCGCATGCGGTCCCGTTCTTCCTGCCGGCGCTGGCTCATCATGATGATGGGTGCCTGCACGGCCGCCAGTGTCGACAGCAGGAGGTTGAGGAGAATGAACGGGAACGGATCATAGGCCTCCTTGCCGCCGGCATGATTGAGGATCATCCAGAAGGTGATGAAGGCCGCGAAGGTAATGAGGAAAGCCCAGCTGCCGCCGAAGCGGGCAAGCAGGTCAGCCGCATGGTCGCCCAGGGACAGCGTTCGCGCATAATCCTTCTCAACATTTTCGACCATCATCTCCTGGTCTGCGATGGCGCGCACGATTTCGGCGTCCAGTTCGCTGAAGGCGCCACGCTCCGTCCGCAACAGCTGCTCGACATATCGGCCCCGATAGCGGTTGACTGTCTGCAAGGCGATGAGCGCGTCGTCGGCCAGGCCGGGATGATCGTTCCGGATCATGTCGGCAATGGCGGGGCGAAGCGACCCGAGGTGCACGAGCGCGTGGCGGGATACTTCCTTGCCGGTGATGGCTTCGCGCGCGATCCGGGCGCTTCTGTGAGGCTTTGAAGACATGCAGAACACTCATGCACGAGCTTTGCGCCGGTGCGAAGCCTGTTGACGCGCTATCGTGCCGGGGGTATGGGCCGCGCTCGCTCCCGGGTGCTTTCCGGTCATGCCGGCTGATCACGCGGGGCGGGTGAACAAAGGAACGACAGACCCATCCGTGCGCGTGGGAGCCCGATTGCGGGCTCGCTCGCGCTTATGCCGTGGACATGCTGCCCGCAAGGCTGGCGACCAGGGGCGGAAGGGTTCTGGAGTAGGCAGTGCCGGTACGGCAGTGTCGAACAGCAGGAAGATGCGAACACCGTATGCCGACGATCAACCAATTGATTCGCAAGGGCCGCGAGCCACAGAAGGCGCGCAACAAGGTGCCTGCGATGGAAGCATGCCCGCAGAAGCGCGGCGTGTGCACCCGCGTGTACACCACCACCCCGAAGAAGCCGAACTCGGCGCTCCGCAAGGTCGCCAAGATCCGTCTTACCAACGGCTTCGAGGTGATCGGCTACATCCCCGGTGAAGGCCATAACCTGCAGGAGCACTCGGTCGTGCTGATTCGCGGCGGCCGCGTGAAGGATTTGCCCGGCGTGCGCTATCACGTGCTGCGCGGCGTCCTCGATACGCAGGGTGTCAAGAACCGTAAGCAATCGCGCTCGAAGTACGGCGCGAAGCGTCCGAAGTAAGGGGAGGCCAGAACCATGTCCCGTCGTCGTCGCCCCGAAAAGCGCGAAATCCTGCCCGATCCCCGTTTCGGCGATCAGGTGCTCACCAAATTCATGAACCTCGTGATGTATCAGGGGAAGAAGTCGGTCGCCGAAACGATCGTCTATTCCGCCCTCGACACCATCGAGGCCCGCGCCAAGCGTGAGCCGCTCGGCGTCTTCCATGAAGCCCTTGCGAACGTGCGTCCGCTCGTCGAAGTCCGGTCCCGCCGGGTCGGTGGCGCCACCTACCAGGTGCCCGTCGAAGTCCGCCCCGAGCGTGCGCAGGCGCTTGCCATCCGCTGGCTGATCGCATCGGCCCGCAACCGGCCCGAGAAGACCATGTCGGCCCGTCTGTCCGCCGAACTGATGGAGGCGGCGAACAATCGCGGCTCCGCAGTGAAGAAGCGGGAAGATACGCACAAGATGGCCGAAGCCAACCGCGCATTCTCGCACTATCGCTGGTAACGGCGACAGCGCGAGAAGCACGACCAGTCAACCGAAGCACAGCTCTCGGAGTATAACATGCCCCGCTCTAACCCGCTCGAAAAGTATCGCAATATCGGCATCATGGCGCACATCGATGCCGGCAAGACGACCACGACCGAGCGGATCCTCTATTACACCGGCAAGTCCTACAAGATCGGCGAAACGCATGAAGGCACGGCGACGATGGACTGGATGGAGCAGGAGCAGGAGCGGGGCATCACCATTACCTCCGCTGCGACGACCTGTTTCTGGAATGACCACCGGATCAACATCATCGATACGCCCGGTCACGTGGACTTCACCATCGAGGTGGAGCGCTCGCTGCGCGTTCTCGATGGCGCCATCACCTGCTTCGATGGCGTTGCCGGCGTCGAGCCGCAGTCCGAGACCGTGTGGCGCCAGGCGGACAAGTACAAGGTTCCGCGCATGTGCTACGTCAACAAGCTTGACCGCACCGGCGCGAACTTCGGTCGCTGTGTCCAGATGATCAAGGACCGTCTCGGCGCCCGCCCGGCCGTCCTCTACCTGCCCGTCGGCATCGAGAGCGACTTCAAGGGCATGGTGGACCTTGTCCACAACCGCGCGATCATCTGGCTCGAGGAATCCCTTGGCGCCAAGTTCGAATATCGCGACATTCCCGAGGATATGAAGGACGAGGCCGCTGCTGCCCGCAGCGAGCTCATCGAACTCGCCGTCGAGCAGGACGAGGCCGTCATGGAGGCCTATCTTGAAGGCCAGGAGCCGGATGTCGACACGCTGAAGAGGCTGATCCGCAAAGGAACGCTTGCGTTCGACTTCGTGCCGGTGCTCTGCGGCTCCTCGTTCAAGAACAAGGGTGTCCAGCCGCTCCTCGATGCAGTCATCGACTATCTGCCGAGCCCGCTCGACATTCCGCCGGTCCAGGGCATCAAGCCCGACACCGAGGAAGTCGACAGCCGCGAGACGAGCGACGAAGCGCCTTTCTCGGCGCTTGCGTTCAAGATCATGACCGACCCCTTCGTCGGAACGCTGACCTTCGCCCGCATCTATTCGGGCAAGCTCGAGGCGGGCACGAGCGTGCTCAACTCCGTGAAGGACAAGCGCGAGAAGATCGGCCGCATGCTGCTCATGCATGCGAACAGCCGCGAAGACATCAAGGAAGCCTATGCCGGCGATATTGTCGCGCTGGTCGGCCTGAAGGACACGACCACCGGCGACACGCTCTGCACGCCGATGAAGCCGATCATTCTCGAGCGGATGGAATTCCCCGAGCCCGTGATCGAAGTGGCTGTCGAGCCGAAGACCAAGGCCGACCAGGAAAAGATGGGCATCGCTCTGAACCGTCTGGCGCAGGAGGATCCATCCTTCCGGGTCAACTCCGACATCGAGAGCGGCCAGACGATCATCAAGGGCATGGGTGAACTTCACCTTGAAATCCTTGTCGATCGCATGAAGCGCGAGTTCAAGGTCGAGGCCAATGTCGGCGCGCCGCAGGTGGCTTACCGTGAATCGCTCGCCCGCAAGGTCGAGGTCGATTACACCCACAAGAAGCAGTCGGGCGGCTCGGGTCAGTTCGGCCGTATCAAAATCGTGGTGGAACCCGGTGAACGGGGCTCGGGCGTCGTCTTTGTCGACGAAGTGAAGGGCGGAAACGTTCCCAAGGAATATATCCCCGCCGTCGAGAAGGGTATCAGGGAAGTCGCGGGCAGCGGCTCCATGATCGGCTTCCCGATCATCGACTTCACCGCAACGCTCGTTGACGGCGCCTATCACGACGTCGACTCCTCGGCCCTGGCGTTCGAAATCACCGGCCGTGGCGCGATGCGCGAAGCTGCCACCAAGGCTGGCATCAAGCTGCTCGAGCCGATCATGAAGGTCGAGGTGGTCACCCCCGAGGATTACATGGGTGACTGCATCGGCGACCTGAACAGCCGCCGTGGCCAGATCCAGGGCACCGACACCCGCGGCAACGCGCAGGTGATTGAAGCCATGGTGCCGCTGGCGAACATGTTCGGTTATGTGAACCAGCTCCGCTCCATGACGCAGGGCAGGGCACAGTATACGATGCAGTTCAGCCACTATGACGAAGTGCCTGCGAACGTGGCCGAAGAAGTGAAGGCGAAGCTCGCCTGAGCTTTGGCTGCAACACAAGCAAAACCTGGAAACGCAAAGAGGAACCAAAATGGCGAAGGCGAAGTTTGAGCGGAACAAACCGCACTGCAACATCGGCACCATCGGTCATGTCGACCATGGCAAGACCTCGCTGACGGCGGCCATCACCAAGGTGCTGGCTGAAACCGGCGGCGCCACGTTCGTTGACTATGCGAACATCGACAAGGCC
The DNA here is from genome assembly GCA_964394815.1 of uncultured Sandaracinobacter sp. Lineage (GTDB taxonomy): Bacteria > Pseudomonadota > Alphaproteobacteria > Sphingomonadales > Sphingomonadaceae > Sandaracinobacteroides. The sequence continues at coordinate 9,310 of CAYMZC010000032.1, forward strand.
CCGGAAGAGCGCGAGCGCGGCATCACCATCTCGACGTCGCACGTCGAGTATGAAACCGACCAGCGCCACTATGCGCACGTCGACTGCCCCGGCCACGCTGACTATGTGAAGAACATGATCACCGGTGCCGCGCAGATGGACGGTGCAATCCTCGTCGTGTCCGCGACCGACGGCCCGATGCCGCAGACCCGCGAGCACATCCTGCTTGCCCGTCAGGTCGGCGTGCCGGCTCTCGTCGTGTTCATGAACAAGGTCGACCAGGTTGATGACCCGGAAATCCTCGAACTCGTCGAGCTTGAAATCCGCGAACTGCTGTCGAAGTATGAATTCCCGGGCGACGACATTCCGATCATCAAGGGTTCGGCCCTGATGGCTCTGGAAGACAAGAACCCGGAAATCGGCCGCGACGCGGTCCTCGAGCTCATGAAGGCCGTCGACGAGTACATCCCGCAGCCGGAGCGCCCGCTCGACAAGCCGTTCCTGATGCCGATCGAAGACGTGTTCTCGATCTCGGGCCGCGGCACCGTCGTTACCGGCCGTGTCGAGACCGGCATCATCAAGGTTGGCGAGGAAGTCGAGATCGTCGGCATCAAGGACACGGTGAAGACTGTCTGCACCGGCGTCGAAATGTTCCGCAGGCTGCTCGATCAGGGGCAGGCCGGCGACAACATCGGCGCCCTGCTGCGCGGCACGAAGCGTGAAGACGTCGAGCGCGGCCAGGTGCTTTGCAAGCCCGGCTCGATCAAGCCGCACACCGAGTTCAAGGCCGAAGTCTATGTGCTGTCGAAGGATGAAGGTGGCCGTCATACGCCGTTCTTCGCCAACTACCGTCCGCAGTTCTACTTCCGCACCACGGACGTCACCGGCACCGTCGAGCTGCCGGAGGGCACTGAGATGGTCATGCCTGGCGACAACGTCACGCTCGGCGTGAAGCTGATCGCTCCGATCGCCATGGACCAGGGCCTGCGCTTCGCCATCCGCGAAGGTGGCCGGACCGTCGGCGCAGGGGTTGTCGCGTCGATCATTAAGTAGTAAGGCACCACTCCCGCCCGGCCGGTGATTCGTCGCTGGCCGGGCGGGATGTTTTTTGAACTGTCGAGACCGGAACAAGCGGGGCTCTCAGCGCCGCCAGGGAAGAAGTTGGACCAGATGGAAACGCAGAATATCCGCATCAGGCTGAAGGCATTCGATCACCGTGTGCTCGACGCGGCGACCGGTGAAATTGCCGATACCGCCAAGCGCACGGGTGCTGATGTGCGCGGTCCGATTCCGCTTCCGACCCGGATCGAAAAATTCACTGTGAACCGCTCGCCGCACGTCGACAAGAAGTCGCGGGAGCAGTTCGAAGTCAGGACGTACAAGAGGCTTCTCGATATCGTGAAGCCGACGCCGCAAACCGTCGATGCTCTGATGAAACTCGACCTTGCGGCGGGTGTGGATGTGGAAATCAAGCTCCAGGGCTGATTTCCGCGAATGTCGTGGCAAGCCCCTGAGAACGGCAATTGTTGTTCGACGGGGCCTCTGTTGAAGGAATGGAAATGCGAACCGGCGTAATCGCCAGGAAGATGGGCATGACCCGTCTTTTCCGTGAGGATGGGGTCCATGTGCCCGTCACGGTCCTGGCCCTCGAAAATTGCCAGGTTGTTGCTCAGAAGACGGCTGATCGCGACGGTTATGTCGCCGTCCAGCTCGGCTCCGGCAGCGCCAAGGCCAAGAACCTCACCAAGCCTGAGCGTGGCCACTTCGCCAAGGCTGAAGTCGAGCCCAAGGCTGTCCTTGCTGAATTTTCCGTTGCCGAGGATGCGCTCGTCGATGTCGGCGCCCGTATCGGCGCTGATCACTTCCTCGTCGGCCAGCTTGTCGACGTGACGGGTGCGACGCAGGGCAAGGGCTTTGCCGGCGCCATGAAGCGCTGGGGGTTCGGAGGTCTTCGTGCCACCCACGGTGTTTCGGTCTCGCACCGTTCGCATGGTTCGACCGGTCAGCGCCAGGATCCGGGCAAGGTCTTCAAGAACAAGAAGATGGCCGGTCACATGGGTGATCGTAACCGCACTCAGCAGAATCTCGAGATCGTGATGACCGATCCCGAGCGCGACCTGCTTTTCGTTCGTGGTTCCGTCCCCGGTTCCAAGGGTGGCTGGCTACTCGTGCGCGACTCCGTAAAAGTCGCCCGCCCGGCTGATGTGCCCTATCCCGCCGCAGTCAGGTCTGCTGTCGCCGAATCGCCTGCCGCCGAGACTCCGGTCGTCGAAACTCCGGCTGAGGAGCAAGCGTGATGAAGGTTCAGGTCAAGACACTCTCAGCCTCGGACGCTGGCGAACTGACGCTCAACCCCGAGATCTTCGATCTCGATCCGCGCGCCGATATCCTGCACCGCGTTGTCACCTGGCAACTCGAGAAGCGCCGCGGCACCGCCCGCGCCGCCAAGGAGCGTTCGGACGTTTCGCGTACGGGCAAGAAGTTCGGTCGCCAGAAGGGTGGTGGCACCGCCCGTCACGGCAACCGTGCTGCGCCGCAGTTCATCGGTGGCGGCAAGGCTCACGGTCCGCGCGTTCGTGACTTCAACCCCAGCCTGAACAAGAAGGTTCGTGCGCTGGGCCTGAAGATCGCGCTGAGCGCCAAGGCCCGTGACGGCAAGTTGCTCGTCCTCGACAATCTGGCGCTCGATGCTGCCAAGACGAAATCGCTCAAGGACAGCCTTGCCAAGCTTGGCGTCTCCAGCGGCCTTTTCATCGATGGTTCCGCCGTCGACGTAAACTTCGCGCTTGCCAGCCGCAATCTCCACAAGGTGGATGTGCTGCCGGCTGTCGGTGCGAATGTCTATGACATCCTGAACCATGACCATCTGGTGCTGACGCGCGCCGCGGTCGAAAGCCTGGAGGCGCGTTTCAATGGCTAAGGCCCCCGAAGCGATCGACCTGAAGCACTTTGACGTGGTGGTGAAGCCCATCATCACCGAGAAGTCGACCATGGTCGGTGAATATAACCAGCTGGTTTTCGAAGTGGCCAAGACCGCTTCGAAGCCGGAAATCAAGGCGGCGGTCGAGGCGCTGTTCAACGTCAAGGTGACGGCTGTGAACACCCTCGTCCAGAAGGGCAAGACCAAGCGCTGGCGTGGCAAGCCCTATCGCCGTTCTGACGCCAAGAAGGCAATCGTGACTCTGGCCGAAGGCCAGTCGATCGATGTGACGACGGGGATCTGAGCGCCATGGCACTGAAAACCTACAACCCGACGAGCCCGGCCCGGCGCGGGCTTGTGCTCGTCGACCGCTCGGCGCTCTGGAAGGGCAAGCCTGTCAAGGCGCTGACCGAAGGCAAGAGCAAGTCCGGTGGCCGCAACAACATGGGCCATGCGACTGCTCGCGGCATCGGTGGCGGCCACAAGCAGAAGTACCGGATCGTCGACTTCAAACGGCGCACCTGGGACGTTCCCGCCACGGTCGAGCGCCTCGAGTATGACCCGAACCGTTCCGCCTTCATCGCGCTGATCACCTATCCTGACGGTAATCAGGCCTACATCCTGGCTCCGCAGCGTCTTGCCCCCGGCGACAGCGTCGTCGCTGGCAAGAAGACCGACGTAAAGCCCGGTAATGCCATGGAAATCGGCCAGATGCCGGTTGGCACCATCGTGCACAATGTCGAGCTGAAGCCCGGCAAGGGCGGACAGCTCGCCCGCGCTGCCGGGACCTTCATTCAGGTTGTCGGCCGCGACCGTGGCATGGTCATCATCCGCCTCAACTCCGGTGAGCAGCGGTATGTTCGCGCCGAGTGCATGGCGACCGTTGGTGCCGTCTCGAACCCGGACAACAGCAACCAGACGCTTGCCAAGGCTGGTCGCAAGCGCTGGCTCGGCGTTCGCCCGCTGACCCGTGGTGTTGCGAAGAACCCGGTTGACCACCCGCATGGCGGTGGTGAAGGCCGGACCTCGGGTGGCCGTCATCCGGTCACGCCGTGGGGCAAGCCGACCAAGGGGGCGAAGACCCGCTCGAACAAGGCGACGGACAACATGATCATCCGTTCCCGCCACGCGAAGAAGAAGAGGTAAGCGATGGCACGTTCCGTCTGGAAGGGTCCGTTCGTCGACCTGCACCTGCTGAAGAAGGTGGAATCCGGAGCCAAGGGTCCGATCAAGACCTGGTCGCGCCGCTCCACCATCCTCCCCCAGTTCGTTGGTCATACGTTCAACGTGTACAACGGCAGGAAGTTCGTCCCCGTCTCCGTTTCCGAAGAGATGGTTGGCATGAAGCTCGGCGAGTTCGCGCCCACGCGCACTTTCCCCGGCCACGCTGCCGACAAGAAGTCGAAGAGGTAAGCTCGATGTCGAAACCCCAAGCAGGTCGCAAGGTTGGCGAGCGTGAAGCGCTCGCTGTCGCGACCACCGTTCGCGGTTCGCCTTACAAGCTGAACCTCGTCGCCGGTCTGATCCGCGGCAAGAAGGCCGAGGAAGCCATCACCGCGCTCGCCTTCTCCCGCAAGGCTATGGCCGTGGACGTGAAGAAGTGCCTTCAGTCCGCAATTGCCAATGCTGAAAACAACCATAACCTTGACGTGGACCGTCTGTGGGTTAAGGAAGCCAGCGTCGGCAAGGCGATCACCATGAAGCGCTTCGCGACCCGTGCCCGTGGTCGCTCCAGCCGCATCATCAAGCCGTTCAGCCGCCTGCGCATCATTGTGCAGGAGCGTGACATCAACCAGGAGGCAGGCGAGTAACATGGGTCAGAAGACGTCACCCATCGGCCTCAGGCTGCAGATCAACCGTACCTGGGATTCGCGCTGGTATGCGACTGGCGATGAATATGGCCGCCTCCTGCTTGAGGATCTGAAGATCCGGCAGTTTATCCAGAAGGCCCACCCACAGGCTGCGATTTCCAAGGTTGTCATCGAACGGCCGGCGAAGCTTGCCCGCGTCAGTGTCTATGCCGCACGCCCCGGCGTGATCATCGGCAAGAAGGGCGCCGATATCGACAAGCTGAAGAAGCAGATCCAGAAGATGACCAAGAGCGAAGTTTCGCTCAACATCGTTGAGATCCGCAAGCCTGAAATCGATGCCAAGCTTGTTGCACAGAGTGTGGCTGACCAGCTTGAGCGTCGCGTTGCCTTCCGTCGTGCCATGAAGCGTGCCGTTCAATCGGCGCTTCGGCTCGGCGCAGAGGGGATCAAGATCACCTGTTCCGGCCGTCTGGGCGGGGCGGAAATCGCGCGTATCGAGTGGTACCGCGAAGGTCGTGTGCCGCTGCACACCCTGCGTGCCAATGTCGACTATGCAGAGGCCCAGGCGCACACCGCCTACGGCGTCAGCGGTGTCAAGGTCTGGATCTTCAAGGGTGAGATCCTCGGCCACGACCCGATGGCCCAGGACCGGCTCATGATGGAATCCCAAACGTCGGGAGTGCGCCCCGCCCGATAAGCGACGCGATACACGCGTCGCCTTATCGGGGGGCCAATCCCTGTCTGAAGGCGAGACAAGATGCTGCAACCGAAACGGACCAAGTTCCGCAAGGCCTTCAAGGGCCGTATCCATGGGGATGCCAAGGGCGGCACCCAGTTGAATTTTGGCGCCTATGGCCTGAAGGCCCTTGCGCCCGAACGGATCACTGCCCGCCAGATCGAAAGCGCCCGTCGCGCAATCACCCGCTACATGAAGCGTCAGGGACGCCTCTGGATCCGGATTTTCCCGGACGTTCCTGTTTCGAGCAAGCCCGCCGAAGTCCGCATGGGCTCCGGCAAGGGGTCGCCCGAATTCTGGGCCGCCCGCGTGAAGCCGGGCCGGATCATGTTCGAGATTGACGGTGTGAGCCATGAAATTGCTGCCGGTGCCTTCGAGCGTGCTGCAGCCAAGCTCCCCATCAAAGTGAAGATGGTCACCCGACTGGGTGAACAGAAGGAAGGCTGAGCCAATGGCCAAGACCGATTACAAGGCCCGCTCCGACGCAGACCTTGCGAATGACCTGCAGGCGCTGAAGCGCGAGCAGCTCAACCTTCGCTTCCAGGCCGCTACGCAGCAGCTCGAGAAGGCAACCCGCGTGCGCGAGGTGCGTCGTGCCATCGCCCGCATCCAGACCGAACAGAATGCCCGGGCAAAGGCCCAGGCCACGCAGGCTTAAGGAGGCCCCATGCCCAAGCGCGTGCTTCAGGGGACCGTGGTCTCCGACAAGACCGACAAGACGGTGGTCGTGCTCGTGGAGCGGAAGGTTCCGCACCCCCTTTACGGCAAGATCATCCGCCGCTCGAAGAAATATCATGCCCATGATGAAGCCAATTCCGTGAAGGAAGGCGATGTCGTGCGGATTGAGGAATGTGCGCCTGTCTCCAAGCTGAAGACCTGGCGTGTGCTGGAAAAGGTGAGCTGACATGATCCAGATGCAGACAAATCTGGATGTCGCCGACAATTCGGGCGCCAAGCGCGTGATGTGCATCAAGGTGCTCGGCGGCTCCAAGCGTCGCTTTGCCGGTGTGGGTGACGTGATTGTTGTTTCCGTCAAGGAGGCATCCCCGCGTGGCCGCGTCAAGAAGGGTGACGTGCACCGCGCTGTCGTCGTTCGCACCGCCAAGGACATTCGTCGCGCCGACGGTTCGGTTATCCGTTTCGATGGCAATGCTGCTGTTCTCATCAACAAGAACGAGGAGCCGATTGGCACCCGTATCTTTGGCCCGGTCGTCCGCGAACTGCGCTCGACTGGCCATATGAAGATCATCAGCCTGGCGCCGGAGGTTCTCTGACATGTCGATGGCGAAAATCCGCAAGGGTGACCGCGTTTTGGTTCTTGCCGGAAAGGACAAGGGCCGCGAAGGCGAAGTGCTGCGTTCCATGCCGAAGGATGGCAAGGTGATCGTCTCGGGCATCAACATGATTGCCCGTCACACCAAGCCGAGCCAGTCGGACCCGGAAGGCGGTATCAAGCGGCGCGAGGCGCCGATCCATGTTTCAAACGTGGCCATCAAGGATCCGCAGACGGGCAAGGCCGCCCGTGTCGGTTTTGAGGTGCGCGACGGCAAGAAGGTGCGGGTCCTGAAGGGCTCGGGCGAGGTGCTCAATGGCTAACGAACGCGTGAAGCCCCGCATGCAGGCACTCTATGAAGAGAGCGTCAAGGCTGCGATGACCTCCGAATTCGGGTATGCAAACCCGATGCAGGTCCCCAGGATCGAGAAGGTCGTGATCAACATGGGTGTCGGTGAAGCCACCCAGGACAAGAAGAAGGTGGAAGTCGCGCTTGCCGAGATGATGGCTATCGCCGGCCAGAAGCCTGTGGTCACCAAGGCCAAGAAATCCATCGCGCAGTTCAAGCTTCGCGAAGGCATGCCCATTGGCTGCAAGGTGACCCTGCGCCGTGACCGCATGTATGAATTCCTCGACCGTCTCATCACGATCGCCCTGCCGCGCGTGAAGGACTTCCGGGGCGTTAACCCGAAGAGCTTCGACGGCCGTGGAAACTATGCCATGGGTCTGAAAGAGCAGATTGTCTTCCCCGAGATCAGCTACGACAAGATCGACAAGATCCGCGGCATGGACATCATCATCACCACCACGGCGAAGACGGACGACGAGGCGCGCGCGCTTCTGCGCCACTTCGGCATGCCCTTCATTGGCGACGCGGAAGCGCGCCAGCAGGCTGCGGCCTGAGCGGACAAGGAACTTAAGTCATGGCGAAACTGAGTTCTGTGAACAAGAACGAACGGCGCAAAGCGCTGGTGAAGCAGTATGCGGCGAAATTCGAGAAGCTGAAGGCTATCGCGAATGACGAGAGCCGCGACGAGGGCGAGCGCCTTATGGCTCGCCTGAAGATGGCGGAACTTCCGCGCAATGCAAATCCGACGCGCGTTCGGAACCGCTGCGAACTGACTGGCCGCTCGCGTGGCTATTATCGCAAGTTCAAGCTGTCGCGCGTGATGCTTCGGGAACTGGCCAACAAAGGCCTTATCCCCGGCGTCACCAAGTCGAGCTGGTAAGGGCCGCCGCACATGAACATGACCGATCCCCTGGGTGACATGCTTACCCGTATCCGCAACGGCCAGTCCGCCAGGAAGGACAGCGTGCTTACGCCTGCGTCCCGCCTGCGGGCCAACGTTCTCGATGTTCTGCAGCGCGAAGGCTATATTCGTGGCTACAGCAAGGAAGAGACGGGCGGCCCCACGCCGACCATCCGCATCGAACTGAAATATTTCGAAGGTCAGCCGGCCATTCAGCACGTTTCGCGTGTGTCCAAGCCCGGCCGCCGCGTCTATGCCGGTGCGCAGTCCCTGCCCCGCGTAAAGAACGGCCTCGGAATCACCATCGTTTCCACGCCCAAGGGCGTTCTCTCCGACGCGGAAGCCCGCGTCGAGAACGTCGGCGGCGAAGTTCTCTGCCAGGTGTTCTGATATGTCGCGGATTGGAAAGAAGCCCGTCATGATGCCTGCCGGCGTGTCCGCAGCCATCAACGAAGGCATCATCGAGGTGAAGGGCCCGAAGGGTTCGCTCTCGATGCCGCTCGTCAACGATATCAGCTATGAGATCGAAGGCCAGGAAATCCGTGTGAATCCTGCCAACGAAACCAAGCGCGCACGTGCCTTCTGGGGCATGCAGCGCACCATGGTCTCGAACCTGGTCGTCGGCGTTTCCGATGGATTCACGAAGGTGCTGGAAATCACCGGCGTCGGCTATCGTGCTTCAGTCCAGGGTTCGACCCTGAAGCTGCAGCTCGGTTTCAGCCATGACGTCGAGTATCCCATCCCGGCCGGCATCACGATCAAGACGCCCGACCAGACGACTGTCGAGATTTCCGGATCCGATCGACAGAAGGTTGGCCAGGTCGCTGCCGAGATCCGTCGCTGGCGCAAGCCCGAACCCTACAAGGGCAAGGGTATCAAGTATCGCGGCGAATTCATCTTCCGCAAGGAAGGGAAGAAGAAGTAATGGTGAAGCATCTCTCCCCCTTCGAGGCCCGTCGCCGCCGCGTGCGGACTGCGCTTCTTTCCAAGTCCGCCGGGCGTCCGCGCCTTTCGGTGCATCGTTCCCAGCAGCATATCTATGCGCAGGTCATCGACGACAATGCCGGACGCACGCTGGCATCGGCCTCCACCCTTGAAAAGGATTTCGAGGGTTCGGGCGCCACTGTCGCGGCCGCTGCCGCCATCGGCAAGCTTCTGGCCGAGCGCGCCAAGGCTGCCGGTGTCGGCAAGGTTGTGTTCGATCGTGGTGGCTTCATCTTCCACGGCCGGGTTAAGGCGCTGGCGGATGCTGCCCGCGAGGGCGGACTGGAGTTCTGAGATGACCGACGAAACGAACCAAATCCAGGCGCCTGCCGCCGAAGGACCCACCGAAGAACGCCGTGGCCGCGATGGCGAACGCCGTGGCCGTGGCCCTGGCCGTGGTCGTGGTGGTGAACGTGGTGGTCGCGATGGCGACCGTCGCCGCCGTGACCCGCGTGCAACCGAGGGCGATGATGGCCAGGAGCTGATCGAAAAGCTCGTCCACATCAACCGCGTCTCCAAGACGGTGAAGGGCGGAAAGCGCTTCGGCTTTGCGGCTCTGGTGGTCGTCGGTGACGGCAAGGGCCGCGTCGGCTTTGGCCACGGGAAGGCCCGCGAAGTGCCGGAAGCCATTTCCAAGGCGACGGCTGCTGCGAAGAAGGCCATGATCCGCGTTGCGCTGCGTGAGGGCCGCACCCTGCACCATGATGGCTATGGCCATTTCGGCGCTGGCAAGGTGCATGTGCGCTCGGCGACGGCCGGTACCGGCATCATCGCCGGTGGTCCCATGCGCGCCGTTTTCGAATCGCTGGGCATCGCGGACGTCGTGTCCAAGTCCACCGGTTCCAACAACCCCTACAACATGGTGCGTGCGACCTTCGCAGCGCTCGAAGGCCAGACGAGCCCGCGCTCGGTTGCCCAGCGGCGTGGCAAGAAAGTTGCCGACCTGCTGGCCCGCCGTGGCGACATCAGCCACGCGCAGGCCCAGGCCGACGCCGACGCGCAAGTCGCCTGAGGAGAGTGACCAATGGCTGAGGTTAAGACCATCAAGGTGACGCAGACCGGCTCTCCGATCCGCCGCACCCAGGACCAGCGGGCCACCCTCATCGGGCTCGGCCTCAACAAGATGCATCGCACCCGCGAGCTTCAGGATACCCCGGAAGTTCGTGGAATGATTGCAAAGGTGCGGCATATGGTGAAGGTGGAAGACTGAGGTCTTCCACCTTCACCAGCGCGAAAACAGCGAAAGCGAAGATCGGAAGAGCACACGTCTGAACTCCAGTCACTCCGCGAAATC
>CAYMZC010000033.1:0-18999 GCA_964394815.1 uncultured Sandaracinobacter sp.
CCTTGCGCGCATCCTCGAAGACATTCACCCGGATGAAATCCGGGGCGCCCTGTCCGCCATCACGACAGGCCAGATCCTGCTTTCGCTCGGCCTGTGCGCCCTCTCCTATGTCGTGCTGACCGGCTATGACGTGCTGGCGCTTGGCGCAATCGGCAAGCCGCAAGCCTATTGGCGTGCGGCGCTGGGCAGCTTCACAGCCTATACCTTCAGCCACAATCTGGGCTTCGCGCCCATCACGGGGGCTGCAGCCCGCTGGCGCGCCTATCGCGGCACCAACGTCAACGCGCCCGACATCGCCCGCATCGTGGTGATAGCCGGGGTGACCTTCTGGCTTGGCATATTGGTGCTGCTGGGCATTTTTCTCGTCAGCTTTCCCGGGGCCTTGCGCATCGAGGACAGGGTCCTCTCCTACCCGACACAGGCGGCCATCGGCGGCGCCATCCTTGTCGCCATGGCGCTCTATCTCGTCGCATGCGCTCGGCAGACCGGCCCGCTCGTCATCCTCGGCTGGAGACTGCCCGTGCCGACGCTCAGGCAGGCGCTCATGCAATTTGCACTCGCTGCAACCGACATCGCCATCGCCAGCGCAGCGCTTCTCGTGCTGCTGCCGGAATCGGCCTGGCACCATTATCCGGATTTCATCATTGCCTATGTGGTGGCCATGGTGGTGGCGCTCATCACCCATGCGCCCGGCGGGCTTGGAGTCTTCGAAGCCGTCATCCTCGTCACACTGCCCGAAGTTGACCGGCCGGCGCTGGTATCGGCCCTGATCCTCTATCGCATCCTCTACTACTGGCTGCCTTTCCTGCTCGCGCTGCTGTTTCTGGGGGGAAAGGAGCTTCTTGATCTGAAGGGTGCGAAGGCCCGTTCAGCAGGCAGTCAGGCAGAGCGGTCTAACAGGCAGGGGACACCCTCTGACCCCCCCTGAACGGCGCCCGGTTCCCCCAGGCGCCGTTTTTTTGGGCGCCGTTTTTCGGGCGCGACCAAAGCTGCTCTTCCGCAAAGACAGGCAGACATGAAAAAGCCCGGCGCCTTGCGGCGCAGGGCTTTTCACAGCCACCATAAGGGCCAAGGCCCGAATCAGGCGATCATCGAGCGCAGCATCCAGGCCGTCTTTTCATGCACCTGCATGCGCTGGGTCAGCAGGTCGGCCGTCGGCTCGTCGCTGGCATCCTCGACCGCCGGAAAGATTGCGCGGGCGGTGCGCACGATGGTTGCCTGATCGGCCGCAAGTTCGGCAACCATCTGGTCAGCAGAGGGAACGCCGGTCGCTTCCTTGACCGTGGCAAGACGCGCATATTCGCTGTAGCTGCCCGGCGCCCAGGCACCCAGCGCGCGGATGCGCTCGGCAATCTCGTCCACGGCCAGCGCCAGTTCGGTATATTGCGTCTCGAACATGGTGTGGAGCGCGTTGAACTGCGGCCCTGTGACGTTCCAGTGGAAATTGTGGGTCTTCAGATAGAGCGTGTAGGTATCCGCAAGCAGGCGGGACAGGCCATCGGTGATGGCGTTCAGCTTGTCGGCGGGAATCCCGATATCGAGGGCCTTGGGCGAAGGCGCTACAGCCTTCTTTTCCTTCTTCGCGGGTTTCCGTTCTTCCTTGGCTGCCATGCTGTCCATCCTTTCATTCCGTCTTCACGCAGAAAAGTCGCGGCGAGCGCGGCAATTCGTGCATAGCTTACACCAATACAACCCGGAATCGAACGGATTGTTCCCCTCAGCGCACGTCGAAGGCCGTCACCTTGCCGCCGCTGGCGCGGCAATCCATCACCATGGCCTGGACATGATCAGGATATGTGCCCGTCACCCCGGCCACCAGGATCCAGCCGCTGCCGGAACGCTGGGCATTGCGCACCTGATCGAGCTGAACCTTAGTGCCACCGGTGGTCCCGACCTGGCGGGCCGCTTCCTTCATGCAAGCCTCCGCCTCGGCACGGGCATCGGCAGGAAACCTGGCGTAATCGGCGCTGATCGCGGCATCGCCAGAAGCGGTGCTGCTTCTCTTCTTGCCGGAAGACGCCAGAAGGGCGATCAGCCCTGCCGCAACGGCGGCACCGGCGATGATCCCGGCAGCGCTTCCGCCGCCATTGTTGTCATTGTCATAATTGCCGCTCACATTGCCGAAGCCATAGCCGAACCGGGCCTGACAGCCATTGTCCACCCAGATGCTGCTGTTGTCCCAGCCCCAGTTGCGGCCCTGCACGCAATTGGTGCTGGAAAACTGGCGGAGCAGTTCCACCCGACCGCGTGTGTTCGCGGCGCAGCGCTGGTAGCGATTGTTCTCAGACCGGCATTCCAGCTGGCCCGCAAAACCCTGCGCGCCATTGTTGCCGCCCCAGCTGCCGCCACTGCCGCCGAAGCTGCCATAGCCATAGCCGAAGTTCGCCTGGCAGCCGTTGTTCACCCAGATGCCGCGGGCATCGAACCCCCAGTTGCGCCCCTGCACACAGTTGGTGCCGGAAATCTGGTTCAGAAGCTCAACCCGGTTGCGGGTATCGACGTTGCAGCGCTGGTAGCGGTTGTTGAGCGAACGGCACTGGATCTCGCCAGCAAAACCCTGCCCGCTGTTGTTCCAGCTTCCGCCGCTTCCGCCGAAGCTGCCATAGCCATAACCGAAACGGGCCTGACAGCCGTTGCGCACGGTGATCGAGTTGCGGTCATAGGTCCAGGAACGGCCCTGGATACAGGAAGAGCTGGACAGTTGCTCGACCAGTTCGACCCGCCCGCCGGTGGAAACGCTGCAGCGCTGGGTGGCATTGTTGAGGCTGCGGCAAGTGATCGTTCCAGCGAAATCCTGGGATTGCGCCGCAGCCGGCGCCTGCCCGATCACGGCGATGCCCGGAATGGGCAAAGGCGCCACCTGGGCCACGACCATCGCGAACGATGCCACAAGCGCGGAAAACCGCCCGGGGCCTTGCCCTGCCTGGCTGCCACCAACAGATTGAAGATCGCCTTGCATGCTTGCCCCCCGGACAGGAAATAATGGCCACATGCTACACGACACACCTTCTGCCAAAAAGCCGTTTCCGGCTGTTTCGGTGCCTTTCTGCCGCATCGGCCGTTGAGGCATGCGCCCGGCCGGGCTAACGGGGCCGGGATGATGGCCGCACGGCAAGCGGCGAAGGAGATCAGGTTTGGACGTCTTTCAGCGGTTCGAGAACATCGTGGCGGAAGCCGTGGCAGCGCTGGCGGCGGATGGAACAGTCCCGCCTGAAGCCACCAACGCGGCCATCGTGCTCGAACCCCCGCGTGACCCGTCACACGGCGATCTCGCCACCAATGCCGCCATGGCGCTGGCCAGGGCCGCGCGAATGAACCCGCGCGAACTCGCGACCCGCCTCGCCATGATGCTGGCCCGCCACCCCGATGTCGAGACGGCAGAGGTGGCAGGACCGGGCTTCATCAACCTGAAGCTTGCCCGCACGGTGTGGGAAGACGAGATCCGCGCCATCGTCGCGGCCGGGGCCGATTATGGGCGGGGCGATCCCGCGCACGAGGCCCTGCCGGTCAATATCGAATATGTTTCGGCCAATCCCACCGGCCCCATGCACATGGGCCATTGCCGGGGCGCGGTGGTGGGCGATGCGCTGGCAAGCCTTCTGGCCTTTGCCGGCCACGATGTGGTGCGCGAATATTATGTGAACGATGCCGGCGGCCAGGTCGATGTGCTCGCCCGCTCCGTCCACCTGCGCTACCGCGAGGCGCTGGGCGAAGCCGTCGGGGACATTCCCGAAGGCCTCTACCCCGGCGACTATCTGAAGCCCGTGGGCGCGGCACTGGCGGCCGAATATGCAGACCGCTTCGCACAGGCCCCGGAAAGCGACTGGCTCGCCCTGTTCCGCACCCGCGCCGTCGCCGCCATGATGGACATGATCCGCGACGATCTCGCACTGCTCGGCATAAGGCACGACATCTTCTCGTCCGAAGCCGCGATCCAGGCCGCAGGCGCCCCCGCTGCGGCCGAGGCGGAACTGCGCGCCCGCGATCTCGTCTATGATGGCACGCTGCCGCCGCCCAAGGGCGAGATTCAGGAAGACTGGGAACCGGTCGAGCTGCCGCTCTTCCGCTCCACCGCCTTCGGGGACGATCTCGACCGGCCGATCCGCAAGTCTGACGGCAGCTGGACCTATTTCGGCGCCGACATGGCCTATCATGCCGAAAAGGCGCGCCGTTCGTCCGCCCTCGTCGATATCTGGGGCGCCGACCATGCCGGCACGGTGAAACGCATCACCGCCGCTGTCGAAGCGCTGACACAGGGCAAGGTCAGGCTGGATGTGAAGCTGGTGCAGATGGTGCGCCTGTTCCGCAACGGCGAGCCGGTGAAGATGTCGAAGCGGGCCGGCAATTTCGTGACCCTGGCCGATGTGGTGCGCGAAGTGGGCCGCGATGTGGTGCGCTTCATGATGCTGACAAAAAGGCCCGAGGCCCCGCTCGATTTCGATTTCGCCCATGTGGTCGAGCAGTCGCGCGAAAACCCCGTCTTCTATGTGCATTATGCGCATGCCCGAATTTCCTCGGTGCTGCGCAAGGGGCAGATGCTGTCGCTTCCCGCCGTCGCCCCGCTCGAACGCCTGGATGCCGAGGAACTGGCGCTCGCCCGGCTGGCGGCCCAGTGGCCGCGCGTGGTGCGCCAGGCCGCCGGCGCGCGCGAACCGCACCGCATTGCCTTCTACCTCGCCGATCTGGCCGGTGCCTTCCACACCCTGTGGAACCGCGGCAATGACGACCCCGCCTGTCGCCTGCTGCGCGAGGACGATGCCGAACTGACCGCAGCCCGCCTGGCGCTTGCCGGCAGCGTGGCGCAGGTTATCCGCACGGCGCTCGGCGTCATGGGCGTCGAAGCCGCCGAGGAGCTGCGCTGATGGCGCGCCGGCCTTCCCCGCATGCGGAGTCGGAGCGGCGCGGCCGCGCGCGCCTTCCCGCCGAGGAGCCGGACGCACCCTGGCTCGACGAAGCGGACATGGATGACGGCCCCACCCACACGCTGATGAGCCGGCGTACCTTCTGGGGCCTGGTCGCCGCCCTCCTGCTGCTTACGGCCGGGGTCGTGGCCGGCATCTTCCTGCTTTCGGGCCGGGAAGATAGCCCGATCGACGTTCCCCGCCCCGGCGAGGAGATTCCGGTGCTGGCATCGCCCGGGCCATGGAAGGAACCGCCCAGCGGCCCCGACGTGGAAGGCATTCCCGTCGAAGGCCAGGGGCAGGTGCTGTTCGGCACCGGGGATGGCCGCACGACCGAGGCGCGCATCGCCCTCGACGCCATGCCCGAAGACCCGCTGCCAAGGCCCGGAACAGTTGCCGAGGAGGTCATCATCGAGCCGCAACCCGAGGATGCGCGCACCTCATCCCCTGCCCCGGGCGCGGTGGCCCCTGCTGCAAGCTCCGCCCAGCCTCAGCAGCAACCCGGCGCTGCCGCCCCCAGGCCCGAGGCGCAGAAGCCGCCTGCCCAGACGGCGCCGGCCCCTGGACCGAAAACCATCCTGCCCAAGCCCGTGGAAACGATCGTGCCGAAACCGGCGCCACAACCGAGGCCAGCCGTGGCGCAGCCGGCGCCGCAGCGCCCGTCGGCACCTGCGAACGGGCAGATGCTCCAACTGGGGGCCTTTTCCAGTGAAAGCCGGGCACGTTCGGCCTTCAAGGCGCTAGGCGAGCGATTCCGCTACCTCCAGGGCATGGAACCCCTCATCATCCCTGTCGTCGCGGATGGAAAGACCCTCTACCGCCTGCGCACCAATGCCGGCTCACCAGCGGCGGCGCGTGAAATCTGCGGCCGCCTGAAGGTTGCCGGCGAGGCCTGCGCCATCGTCGAGTGAAGCCGGAGCGGGTATCCGGAGCGAGCTGTCGAAAGAAAACTGTCAGGAACGTGCCGCCCGGCTTCAGCCGGGCGGCACGTCCAGGCGGAAATCGCCGCCACCCGCAGCCGCAAGCCGCCAGCCCCGTTCACGCGCAAGGTCGGGAATGTCACGCTCGGCGGCAGGGTCATCGGCCAGCAGGCGATAGAGGCCCGACCCGCCTTCGCGCACCGCGCGCGCCAGCCGCAGCGCCGGCAGCGGGCAGCGCAGGCCGCGCGCATCCACCAGCACGGCACCAGCGGCGTTTTCGCCAGTCCCGGTTTCGCCAGTCCCGCGTCCGGTCGTGTCACCTGTCTCCATGCCTGGACCCTAGCCGAAATATGTGCGCGGCGTCATGCCGTTTGACCTTTGCGCGCATGGGGCCATAGGGAATGGGCATGACCATAGCCGACAACACCCTGCTCTGGTTCGCGCTTGCCGCGCTTGCCATTGCCCTGCTCGTCGCCTGGCTGGCCCTGCGGCCGCGCCCGCCTGTCGAGCCGACCGAAGTCTCGCCTGCCGAACCGCCCATGCAAAGCGGAAAGGCCGAACCCGGCGGCGCTGACGGCAGTGATGCATCGCCGGCAGATGCGGGCAGCATGGCGGCCTCCCCCTTCCTGCCCGGCCCCGAGGGCGAGCCTGACGATCTGATGCGAATCAAGGGCATCGGGCCGAAGCTGTCCGCGCGGCTGGCCGAGCTTGGCGTCTTTCACTATCGCCAGATCGCGGACTGGACGCCCGAACAGCTGGCGCATGTGGACAGCCAGCTTGGTCAGTTCCAGGGCCGGCCAGAGCGCGACCAGTGGCAGTCACAGGCCCGTCTGCTCGCCTCGGGCGACGTGAAGGCCTATGAGCGCGCCCATGGCAAGCTCGGGCCATCGGCTTGACGGCTGAAGCCGCCGGGGTCGCGCCGCGCGGCCCGCTCACGTTCATCACCCTCACCGTCCTGATCGACGCGATGGGCTTCGGGCTCATCGTTCCGGTCCTTCCGGCGCTCGTGTCCGAACTGGGCGGGATGCCGATGAACGAGGCCGCCACCATGGGCGGCTTTCTCATCATGTCCTACGCGCTGGCGCAGTTCCTTTTCTCGCCGGTGATCGGCGGCCTGTCGGACGCCTTCGGACGGCGGCCGGTGCTGCTGCTCTCCATGGCGGGGTTCGCGCTCAGTTCACTCGGGGCCGCAGCCGCCAGCACCCTTGCCATGCTGTTCGTCGCGCGCATCCTCGCTGGTGTCACCGGCGCCAGCTACACGACCGCCTATGCCTATATTGCCGATGTCACGCCGCCTGCCCGCCGGGCGCAGGCCTTCGGCCTTGTCGGCGTGGCCTTCGGCATGGGCTTCATCGTCGGCCCGGCCCTTGGCGGTTTCCTCGGCGCCGGGGGAAGTCGCCTGCCCTTCCTTGCCGCTGCCGGAATGGCGGGGCTCAACCTGCTGCTGGGCCTTCTGGTGCTGCCTGAGAGCCTGCCCCGGCACCTGCGGCGCAGCTTTGACTGGCGGCGCGCCAATCCAGTGGGCAGCCTGAGGCGGCTGAGCACACTGGGCGGCGCGCTGAAGCGCTTTGCCATCACCTATTTCCTGTGGATGCTGGCGATCCAGTCCCTGCACGGCGTCTGGAGCTACATCGTCGCCTATCGCTATGGCTGGTCCCCGTTCGACATCGGCCTGTCACTGACGCTGGTGGGCGTGCTCGCGGTTCTGGTGAACGGGCTGCTCGTGAAGCGGGCGGTGGACATGCTGGGCGAATGGCGCACGGCAGTTGCCGGGATCATGGCCGGCACCATCGGCTATGTCGTGCACATCTTCGCCGACGTACCGGCCCTTGCCTATGCCGGCATCATCGTGGGCGGTCTTGGCGGGCTGACAATTCCGGCCCTGCAGGCGCTGATGACAGAGCGCGCATCCGCAACGGACCAGGGCGAACTGCAGGGCGGGCTTGCAACCCTTGCCTCGATCACGGTCGTGGCCGGGCCGCTCATCTTCTCGCAGCTGTTCGCGGCCTTCAGCGGCGCGGAAGCCCGGCTGCACGCACCGGGCGCCCCCTTCGTGCTGGCAGCCTTGCTGTCCGCCGCGGCGCTGGCCCTGATGCTGGCCGGCGAACGCCCCGGCAGGGGCTGAACGGCCAGCCAGCCGCAGGGTGGTATCAGGCGCGCAGCAGCGTGCCGGGCAATTCCCCTGTCGCCTCTCCGGCCTCGAAGGTCACGACACCACGGCAAAGCGTCAGGTCGATGCCGCGTGGTGTCTGAAGCAGGCGGCCGCCACCGGCCGGCAGGTCATGCACCATGCGCGGCGGCGAAAGTCCCAGCCGGCCGAGGTCGATGATGTTGAGATCCGCCCTGAGGCCGGGCTTCAGCGCGCCGCGATCATGCCAGCCGACATGGCGGGCGTTCCTGAGCGTGAGGCCATGCACCAGCGATTCCAGCGGCACGGCGTGGCCGGCCTTGTTGCCGCGCGCCCAGATGGCAAGCGTGCTGGTGGGGAAGCTTGCGTCGCAGATGGTGCCGCAATGGGCGCCGCCATCCGAAAGGCCGAAAAGCGTGTTCGGGGCAGACAGCATGGCATGCACATCGTCGAGGTTGCCGCGCGCATAGTTGATGAGCGGCATGTAGATCAGCCGGTGGCCGCCTTCCTCGCGCAGCAAGTCGAGCATATAATCCGCCGGGTCTCGGCCGGCGGCCTTCGCCTCTGCCGCGATCGACCGGTCGGCCGAAGGCTCGTAATCGACAGGATCGGTCACGCGGAACATGCGGTTGAAACCGAAGGCGATCAGCTTGCCGAAACCGTCTGCCGGAATGGTCTGGCGATGCTGTTCCAGCAGGCGGGCGCGAACGTCCGGCTTTTCCAGTTCCGCCAGCTTTCCGGCCAGCGGCAGCTTCTCGATGCGGCGCCATTCCGGGCAGAAGAGGAAGGGGTTGAGCGTCACCTCCAGCCCCTGGAGCGCACCGATGGCGCGCGGCGCCACCTGGGTCTTCACGTCCAGACCTTCCGCGACCATGGCCGCCACCCGTTCGAAGATGTGGCGATAGCGGTCTGGCGCCTCGTCCGTCTGCTGCAGGGTGAAGCTGAGCGGGCGGCCGGATTCGCGCGCCATGGCGGCGATCAGATCCAGCTCGCGGTTGGCGAAATCATCATCGGCCGTCATGTAGGCGTCGGAAATGAGCTGGATGACACCCTTGCCCTGCCGGCGCATGGCGCGCGCAATGGCCAGAAGTTCCTCGGCCCCGGCTTCGAGCGTGCCGATATTCTCGCCCGATCGCGCACGGTGCACGATGGTGCGCGAGGTGCTGAAACCGAGGGCGCCGGCCGCCAGCGCTTCTTCCGTCAGCCGCGCCATCTCGGCGATCTCGCTTTCGGTCGGATGCTCGCGGTGGTCGGCGCCGCGCTCACCCATCACATAGGTGCGAAGGGCGGCATGCGGCAGATGCGCTGCCACATCCATGGTGAAGCGGCGCCGGCCCAGCGCCTCGAGATAGTCGGGAAAGCTTTCCCAGTCCCAGGTGAGGCCTTCGGCAAGCGCGGTGCCGGGAATATCCTCCACCCCTTCCAGCAGGGTGATGAGCCATTGGTGGCGATCCGGCCGTGCGGGCGCGAAGCCGACACCACAATTGCCCATGGCGATCGAGGTCACGCCGTTGAGGCTTGTCGGCGCGAGAAAGGGATCCCAGCTTGCCTGCCCGTCATAATGGGTATGGATGTCGCAGAAACCGGGGGTCACCATGCGGCCGCCGGCATCGATGACACGGCGGGCAGGCCCGGAAACCTCGCCGACAGCGGCAATCAGCCCGTCCTTCACGGCGATGTCGCCACGGAAGGGCGCGGCCCCGGTGCCATCGACGAGCATGGCGTCACGGATCAGAATATCGAACATGATGTCTCTCCCGCTGCCCATCCTTCAGCTATGCGCCGGGCTGTCAACAGCGTAATTGGCAGGGCATGACGATCTCGCGGCGTGATGCACTGGTTCTGGGGGGCCTGTTGGGGGCCGGAGCGCTTGCCGGTGTTGCGGCGCGCCGGCTGGAGCCGGTGGGCATCGAAACAGGCTGGACGCCCGTGGTCCGCGCCGCCCATGCCGAGCCGGTGCCGACCGCAGGCAACCCCGCAGGCGATGTGCGCCTGAGCGTCTTCACCGATTACAACTGCCCAGCCTGCCGCAAGGCGCATGGCCCGATGATGGAAGCAGCAGAAGCCGATGGCGGCGTGGTCATCGCCTTCCACGACTGGCCTGTTTTCGGCGACGCATCGCGCGCAGCGGCACGGGCTGCCATCGCTGCTGACGAACAGGGCCTTTACCTCCCGGTCCACGCCGCCCTGATGGCTGGCGGCCGGGCTGATGCCGGTGCCGCCGAAGCAGCGCTGGAAGCTGCGGGCGGCGATGTCAGCCGGCTCAGGCAGACGCTTGAGCGGGAGGCGGCGCGCATCGACGGGCAGCTCAGCCGCAGCGCCTTTCATGCCTTTGCGCTTGGGCTTGGCGGCACGCCGGGCCATCTGATCGGCCCGATCCTCGTGCGCGGGACAGTCAGCGAACGGGATTTCGGCCGTGCGATCCGCCGCGCCCGCAAGGCCGGGAAAGGCTGAAGCAGTTCAGGCCGCCCCGGCCAGCCGCGCCATTCGGGCGAGGTGCCAGTCCTCGTCGCCCCATTCCGCCTCGATCACGGTTGTGCGGCGGAAATAATGGCCAAGCGGCAGTTCGTCGGTCATGCCCATGCCGCCATGAAGCTGCACGGCATTCTGCCCCACGAAGCGGCAGGCCGCAGCGATCGTTGCCTGCGCCGAAGAGGCTGCCCGCGCGCGCTCAGGGGCAGGTTCGTCCAGCGCCGCCGTCACCAGCCGGGCTGCGGCGCGCGCCATCTCGCATTCGAGATACATGTCCACCATCCGGTGTTGCAGGGCCTGGAAGCCCGCAATCGCCTGGCCGAACTGCCGACGCTGACCGGTATAGGCCACCGTCTGTTCCAGCAGCTGGTCAAGCACGCCGACGGCTTCGGCCGCCTGCAGGGCGATGGCCCGGTCGCGCGCTTCCTCAAGCAGCGGAAGCGCTTCGCCTTCACGCCCCAGCAGGGCATCGGCGGGCAGCGTCACGCCATCGAGCAGCAGATCGGCGGCGCGGCGGCCATCGATGGTGGCATAGGGGTGGCGCACCAGCCCCGGCGCATCGGCGGGAACGAGGAACAGGCTGATTCCATCGGCATCGCCTGCCCTGCCAGCCGTGCGGGCGGCAAGGATGAACGCGCCGCACCACGGGCCGGCTGGCACAATGGCCTTCATGCCCGTCAGTCGCCAGCCGCCGCCTTCCCGGCGCGCCTCGAGCGCGATGTCGGCAAGATCATGGCGCATGGATGGTTCCGCCCAGGCAAGGGCTGCGATCAGGTCGCCGGACGCCATGGCCTGTAGGCGCTCGTCCTCCGCTGGCATGCCACAGCGGCGCAGCAGCCAGCCAGCCAGCAGGCATTCGGCCAGCGGCTCGGGCAGAAGCGCGCGCCCGGCCTCCTCCATCAGGATCATTGCTTCCGTGTCGCCAAGGCCGGCGGCATCCATCAGCCCCATGTCGCGGGCCAGATAACGCCAGAGATCGGGGCGATAGCCCGGTTCAGCCGAAACCGCCGCCATGCGGCCGGCGAAATCCTGCCGGGTGGAAAGATAGTTGCGCAGGCTGTCCCGCAGCATGGCCTGTTCGGTGGTGAAAGCCTTGTCCATCGCAGGCCCCCTTCAGTTTGCCGCGCTGCCGAGCGCGCGCCAGATGATGTTCTTCTGGATTTCGGTCGAGCCGCCGTAGATGGTCTGCGCCCGCTCGAAGAGATAAGCCTGCACGCCCGCCGGGCCGAAGGCCGGCACACCGGGTGCGGCGGTGGCCCAGTCCGCCGTGCTGCGATCGAGCATGGGGGCGCGGCCGCGGCCTGCCAGCTGGATATACAGCCGGGTGATGGCCTGCGCGCATTCGGTGCAGGCGATCTTCAGCGCGGCAGCGCCAGCCATCGAGATTTCGCCGCGCAGGGAATTGAGGATCGACACCTCGATCGCGTCCAGCCGCGCCTCCACACGGGCAACGGCGCTGGCGAAGGCGGGGTCTGCATCCATGCTGCGCCCGCCGCCAGCCGGGGTCTGCCGCGCCAGCGCCCTGACGCGGGCGATATCCCGCCGCTTGGCGCCGACATGGGCATAGGAAAGCCGCTCGTTCTTCAGCAGCACATTGGCATAGTGCCAGGCCTGCCCTTCCTCGCCGATGCGGTTTGCGACCGGCACGCGCACATTGTCGAACTCGATCCGGTTCAGCTCGTAAGATCCGTCGAGCAGGCGGATGGGGTGCACGGTGACACCGGGCGAATCGAGCGGCGCGCAGATGAGCGAGATGCCCTGCTGCTTGCGCGCTTCGCGGCTGGTGCGGGCGAGGCAGAAGATCCAGTCCGCCCATTGGGCGCCCGAAGTCCAGATCTTGGTGCCGTTGAGCACATAATGATCGCCATCGCGCTCGGCCGAAAAGCGCAGCGAGGCAAGGTCGGAGCCGGCCTCGGGCTCGGAATAGCCCTGTGCCCAGAAGGCGCGCGATTCGAGGATGGCGGGCAGCCAGTCCCGCTTTTGCTCGGGCGAGCCGAAGGCACAGATGATGGGGCCGATATAGATGACGGCCATGGGGATGATGGTGGCGGCGCCGGCCAGTTCCAGTTCCTGGTCGAAGATGTAGCGCTCCACCGGGGTCCAGCCGGTGCCGCCATGCTCGGCCGGCCAGCCCACGCCCAGCCAGCCGCGCGCGTTGAGCGCCTGCTGGGCGGCGATGTGATCGGCCTTTTCCAGCCGCTGCCCGGCGGCGATCCTGTCGATCACGTGGCGCGGATAGTCCTCCGCGAAAAAGCGGCGCACTTCGTCGCGGAAAGCCTGTTCGGCCGGCGTCAGCGAAAGTTTCACACCCTGCTCCTGCGGTTTGCCCGGTCACCCGGCGGCTGCATAGTGCAGCGGCCGGCAACGCCCGCGCCACTCTCGCTTTTGAGGCTGCGGGAAAGGCGCGCGGGCCTTGAAATGCCGAAAGGAAACGCCCGGCCTGCGAAGACCGGGCGTTCATCCTTCGGCATTGGCGGTCAGGTCGCCGGAAACTCAGTCAACGGGCAGCAGCTGTCCGCTTTTCACATCATAGATGAAGCCGTGGACGGGGATGTCATCGGGCGTGAGCGGATGGTTGCGGATGCGGGCGACATCGTCGCGCACGCTCTGGGCGAGATCCTTGAAGTTCAGCCAGGCGACATGCCAGCCTTCCCGGCTTCCGCCTTCGGACTGCTGGTTGGCCCAGCTCTTGCCGTCGAAGCTGGCGGTGGCGCGGCTGGTTTCCAGAAGGGTCGCGATGGTCGGCCCGTCAAACAGTTCCATGCCGCAATCGGTGTGGTGGATGACAAACCATTCCCGCGTGCCCAGCAGCTTGTGCGAAATGACAAGCGAGCGGATGGCATCATCGCTGGCGCGCCCGCCGGCGTTGCGGATGACATGGGCATCCCCTTCGGCAAGGCCGGCATATTTCGCCGGATCGAGCCGCGCATCCATGCAGGTGAGAATGGCAAAGCCACGCGCCGGCGGCAGGGCAAGCTTGCCCTTGTCCCCGAAATCGGCGGCATAGGCCGCATTGGCGGCAGTCACTTCATCGCGGATCTTCGACATGTTTCAATCCTCCTGTGCGCCCCATCTTGCCCCGCATCCCGGTGACGGGCGAGCTAGATTTTCTGGGCGTGCTGATAGGCGCGGGCAGGATCACGGGAGGCCTGGTCCGCCGTCTGACTGGTTCGGAACAACGTCACGTCAAGCTCGCCAGCGAGCGCAGGCAACAGGAAAAGGATTTGACTTGGCCCAGAATAGCAGGCTGCTATCTTTGTTACATAATTCTGGATAATTTCCTTATGCCTCAACCAAAAAATCAGAATGCCACTGACAAATCGCTCGCTGAATCAACAAAGGACGTTGCAGAAATGACCGAATCTGCGCCAATATCGAACTCAAACGAAGGTCCAAGATTCGTTCACTATTTTCCATTCATTTTGGAAATTCTACGTGATCGCGGAGGCGCAGCAGAGCCACGTGATGTATATGCTGCACTTCGCAGCATGGAGATCGTTGGTGATGACGAAATAAACCGAAAAACAAAAGGTGGTCAATCATCCTTCGAGAACACGGTCGCTTGGGCACGCTTCTACCTCGCCAAAGCCGGTCTTATCAGCGGAGAAAAACGAGGTGTTTGGACACTGACACCTGAGGGACGTGAAACGCATCTCGACCAAGCATCCTCGCTTACTCTATTCAAAGACGTTCATTCGCGCTTCAAGGTGAAGGGTGGTGCCGATGTAGATGATGAGATCGACAACGACGAGAGCGCATTCGATCGTTATGATCTCGACACGATCATGCGAGATGGCTGTTTCCTCGAAGATGGCGAGCTTGCGGATGCCTTTGAGCGATTGAAAGCCAAACGGAACCTTATTCTACAAGGGCCACCTGGCACAGGCAAGACATGGCTTGCAAAACGGCTTGGCTATGCGCTGATCGGCACAAAGGATCGCGAGGTTTCCCGAAAACGCCTCCGTTCAATTCAGTTCCACCCTTCACTTTTATACGAAGATTTCGTTCGTGGCTGGCGCCCCGATGGCAACGGAAAGCTTTCCCTGATCGACGGCCTCTTTCTTGAAGCAGTCAAGGCCGCACATGATGAACCTGACAGACCTCTTGTCGTCGTCATTGAAGAGATCAATCGTGGCAATCCGGCGCAAATCTTTGGCGAGATGTTGACTTTGCTCGAACGGGACAAGAGGCGTGAGGATGAGGCCATTGAGCTTGCATATCGTCACGCCGAGGGTGAGCGTGTGTTCATTCCTGAGAATCTCTACGTGATCGGTACCATGAACATCGCTGACCGATCGCTGGCATTGGTCGATCTGGCGCTACGCCGCCGCTTTGCGTTCGTCACACTCGAACCTAATCTCAATGATCGCTGGAAAGCTTGGTGCAGAGAGCAAGCCAAGATCGACGATGCGTTGATCACGCTTATCCAGAAGCTCTTTGCTGAATTGAACAATGAGATCGCGGGTGATCGCTCACTTGGCCCGCAATTCCGGATTGGCCACAGCTATGTTACGCCGGCGAAGGAAGACGAGATACATGATCCGGGCGAGTGGCTACGTCAGATTATCGAGACCGAAATTGCACCGCTGCTCGATGAATATTGGTATGACAACCCTGACCGCGCCAAGAAGCTGACAAGGCGCTTGCTGGAAGCGCTGTGATGCCTAGCGCGGAAGTGGGTAATCCGGATGCCAACGATGACGACTTGGTTGGAAGGATTCCAATCAAGAATGTTTGGCTCCTATTCCTCTATGCTTCCGGCCTGGCACAGTTCAGTGATCGTTTCGAGGCTGAGGTTGAAGAGTCACCTGATCTCAAATCGCTGATTGCGCGTCTGCTCTGCTACGCAGTCGAAAAGCGACTCCGCCGAAATCTTAGCTTTGGCTACCGTCACAGGCACAAGACGCTGAAACGCATCCGAGGGCGCATCGATATCTTGAAAACAGTTTCAGATGATCTCTTCCAGCGCGGTGAAGTCGCTTGTCGCTTCGAAGAATTGACGATCGACACGCCACGCAACCGGCTGGTTCGGGCCTCATTGATGTGCCTGTCAACAATTCTCGACAACGAAGACCTTGTGCATCGTTGCCGCACTCTTGGCAATGACCTTGGACGCTTAGGCGTGTCCGGCACGGAGCCCGCGCGTGCAGAAATAGCAGCAGACCAGATTGCACGGCATGAAGGCGATGATCGACTAATGATCTCGCTGGCCAAAGCCGTATTTGATATAATTTTACCCACGGAAACAGCAGGAAAACGGACAGCACCTAATGTACGGCGTGAAGAAACAGATTTCAGGAAGCTGTTTGAAAAGGCGATAGGCAATTTCTACGCGACCGAATTGGCACGTGAAGATGGCTGGAGGATTTATCCTGGAAAGAGGTTCGGTTGGCCGATGACATCTGCATCACGTGGCCTTGAAATATACATGCCCATCATGATTACGGACATCATACTCGAAAATGAACAAGAGAAACGCCGCATAATCATTGATACTGAATTTACTGATATAATTACTTCATCAAACTACAATTATGAAAGATTCAAGTCATCACATATATATCAAATTTATTCTTATTTACGAAGCCAGGAGGTGCACGACGATCCTCTATCCATCGATAGCGAAGGCTGGCTTCTTTATCCATCTGCGGGAAAAGATATAGACGAATCTGCAATCATCCAAGGTCACAGAATAAGGCTTGTGACTGTAGATCTCTCACAAAAGAGCAAAAAAATCATCGAACAACTGAAAAAACTGCCTTATCAAAGCAGAGCATTAATCTAAACAACGCAGGACTGTGGTCGCTATAGTTATTATTTATAGCGATTTTCAGCGCAATTTTCAGAACGAATACTGAAAAATGGCAAATGGCGCGCCCGGCAGGACTCGAACCTGCGACCGTCCGCTTAGAAGGCGGATGCTCTATCCAGCTGAGCTACAGGCGCGTGCCGGAACCCTAGCGCAAGCCGGGGTTCAACGGAAATTCTCGGCGTAGCTTTGCAAGATCAGGCGGCGCGGGGCCGGGGGCACGATCTCGGCGTCCAGCCCGTGGCGTTCGGCATAGGCCTTTGCCGCCTCAAGCGTCGGGAAGGTCAGGCGGATCTGCTGGTCCGTGTCGCCGCTTCCGGCCCAGCCCATCAGCGGGTCCGGCCGCTTTGCTTCGGCGGGTTCCCGCTCCAGAATCCATTGCTGCGCGCGGGCCTTGCCCGATTGGGTCGCGGGGGTGCCCTGCTGGAAGATGCGTGCCTTGGCCATGCACATTCCCAAGCCACGACAATGCGGGAAAATCAACTGTTGCGGCGCGCGTCGGCTGCCTTTGTGCGCACCGTGGCGCTGGCCGAGGCCGGATCATCCGGCCAGGGGTGCCTGGGATAGCGGCCCTTCATGTCCTTCTGCACGTCGCGCCAGCCCCCCTTCCAGAAGCCCGGCAGATCCCGCGTGAGGGCAATGGGCCGCCCGGCCGGCGAGGTGAGCGCCAGTGTCAGCGGCACGCGGCCATCGGCCAGCATCGGGTGGGCCGAAAGCCCGAACAGCGCCTGCACCCGCACCTCGGCCTGCGGCCCGCCCTCTGCCGCATAGTCTATGGGGTGGCTGGTGCCGGCGGGCGTGGAAAGCCGGGCCGGGGCAAAGCGCTCCAGCGCCTGCCGTGCAGCCCAGTCCAGCCGGTCGAGCAACGCGCCTTCCAGCCGCACGTCCGCCAGCCGCTGGGCGCCGGCAAGGCGGGGCAGCAGCCAAAGCTCTGCATCCGCCAGCAGGGCTTCATCCGCCATGCCGGGCAAGCCGGAAAGGCCGCTGGCGCTGGCAAACCGCAGGCGGGCAAGCAGCGCGCGCTCCCCCTCGGGCCAGGGCAGCGCGGAAAGGCCCTTGCGGCGCACCTCGGCCATCAGCGCCCCGGCAACGGCCTCGGGCGGGGCGGGCTGCCGGCGGCGCGCCACCTCGATCGCGCCAAAGCCGGTAATGCGCACCAGCGCAAGGCGGCCGCTTGCCGGGTCGGGCGCCACCTCTTCCACCGTTTCCAGCCGCGGTTCCAGCCATGGCAGCAGTTCATCCGGCGGCAGGGCGGCAGCCAGGCGCACACGGGCATTGGCCCCGGCCCCTCCGGCATCGACCACCACCAGCCATTCCGCCCGCGCCAGCGGGTCCGTCGCCTCGAGGCTGACGCCGCGGCCATTGGCCATGCGGTAATCGACCATCGCATCCGAAGGCCCGGGCGCACGCCGGCGCCGCGCCACGCGATCCGGGAAAGCCTCGGCAAGCAGCAGGGGCAGGGACAGCGGCGCCAGCGACGCATCGCGCCGGGCAAGCCGTGCGGCCTGCCCTGCCCAGCGCGCCGCCAGCTTGCGCGCCTGCGCCGCGCGCCCGCCCTGCAGGCCGGAAAACTGGCGCAGGCGTGTTTCCAGATCGGTCGACAGCCCGCCAAGGCCGCGCTCTTCCACCAGCACGGCCAGGCCCGCCGCATCCTCCGCCTGCCCGCGCGCCGCACCCGCCAGCAGCATATGCGCCAGACGCGGGGACAGCGGCAGCCGGGCAATCAGCCGGCCATGGTCGGTCAGCAGGCCATCGGCATCGATCGCGCCCAGGGCCCTGAGATCGGCCCGCGCGCTTTCGATGGCGGCGGGCGGCGGCGGATCGAGCCAGCAGAGGTCCGATGGCTCCCGCACGCCCCAGGCCGCCAGCCTGAGCGCGAGCGGGGCGAGATCGGCTTCCAGAATCTCCGGCGGGTCGAAGGGGATGAGGCCGCGCGTCTCCCCCTCCTCCCACAGGCGGATCGCAAGGCCGGGCGCCTGCCGCCCCGCGCGGCCGGCCCGCTGTGTGGCCGCTGCCTGCGAGACACGCTCCGTCACCAGCCGCGACAGGCCCGATGCGCGATCGAAGCGGGACCGGCGCGCAAGGCCGGAATCCACCACGATGCGCACGCCATCGATGGTGAGCGAGGTTTCGGCGATCGAGGTCGCCAGCACCACCTTGCGCTTGCCCGATGATTTCAGCGCCGCGCGCTGGGCCGCCGGGTCCGCCGTGCCATGCAGGCGGTGAAGCTCGATGCCATCGGGCAGGCTGAGCCGCTCCGCCGTTCGCTCGATTTCACCGACACCGGGCAGGAAGGCGAGCAGGCTGCCGTCCGCCTCCGACAGCGCCTGGCGGATGGCCGAGGCCATGGCATCCTCGATCCGGCCGGCCGGGCGGCCAAGATGGCGAATGGTGACCGGATGCTGCCGCCCCTGCGATTCAAGCAGCGGGCAATCGCCCATCAGCCGCGTGAAACGCGCGCCATCGAGAGTCGCCGACATGGCAAGCAGCCGGAGATCGGGCCGCAGCTGGCGGGCATCGAGCGCCAGCGCGAGGCCCAGGTCGCCCTCGAGGTTTCGTTCATGCACCTCATCGAACAGCAGCGCACCGACATCCTCGAGACCGGGGTCCGCGATCAGCCGGTTCACGAACAGCCCTTCCGTCACGCACTCGATGCGCGCATCCGGTCCGACCCGCGATTCGAGCCGCGTGCGATACCCGACACGCCCGCCCACATCTTCGCCCAGCAGGCTGGCGCGGTGGGGTTGGCTGCCGACGGCGTGGCTGAGC
>CAYMZC010000034.1:0-18872 GCA_964394815.1 uncultured Sandaracinobacter sp.
GCCCGCGCCAGCAGGCGGTCGAGCGCGCGCCTGTCCTCGAAGCTGTAGCCGCCCTCTGCCTCGGGGACCATTTCCGGCTCTACCGGCGGGTGGCCGGGTGGCAGGCCAAAGACCGACGGACCGCCATCGGGGGCATCGCCTGCGCGCGCGGGCAAATCGCCATTCTCTCGACGAAGTTCATGGACCCAGCCCACCATCGCGCGTGCGCTGAGATCCAGAAGCGGCGCAGACCGGCTGGTCGCCAGCCATTCCGGCAGCTGGCGCTCGGGGTGGAAGGTGGAGGTGGCGAAGGCGATCATCAGGAACAGGACAGACGCCAGGATCACGCCCTTCAGGGCGCCGAAGCCGAAGCCGAGGAAGCGGTCCATCGGCCCGAGCATGCTGCGTCGCGCATAGCCGCCGGCAAGCCCGGCAAGAATGCCGGCAACGAGCACCGTTCCGAAAAACAGCACGAGGAAGGCGATGATCGCCGCCCAGACTTCGCCGCCCGTGTGCGGCGACAGCCAGCGTGTCACGCCCTCGTGAAAGAAGCGCACGACACTGGCGGCCAGGATCCAGCCGGCAAGGCTCAGCGCCTCGTGGGTGAAGCCCCGCATGAGGCCGATGATCGCCAGCAGGGCGACCAGCGAAACAACGACCCAGTCGAAGCCGTTCAGGGATGCCGCCATGTCCATGTCGCCTCGCTAGGGCCTGGCCTTCAGCCGGTCAACGAGGGCGGCGACAGTTGCGACAGGACGGACCTCGAGCCGGCCGACGCCCTTCGTGCCCGGCGGCGCGAGCGCGGCGGCAAAGCCCAGCTTTTCCGCTTCCTTCAGCCGCAGGGCGGCATGGGCGGCCGGCCGCACTTCGCCCGACAGGGCGATTTCGCCAAAGGCCAGAAGGTCAGCCGGCACCGGCGCATCGAGCAGCGCCGAGACAAGCGCCGCCGCAACGGCGAGATCGGCGGCCGGATCGACGACCCGCAGCCCACCGGCGACGTTGAGATAGACTTCCGAATTGCCGAAGCCGAGCCCGGCACGCGCTTCGAGCACGGCAAGGATCATGGCAAGGCGCGCACTGTCCCAGCCGACCACCGCCCGGCGCGGCGTGGCGCCCGATGGCAGCCGAACGGTCAGCGCCTGCAATTCAACGAGAACGGGCCGTGTGCCTTCCAGCGCCGGAAAGACAACCGCGCCGGCCACGGGCCGGTCGCGCTGGGTGAGGAACAGGCTGGACGGGTTCAGCACTTCGCCAAGCCCGTCGGCTTCCATGGCGAAGACGCCGATCTCGTCGGTGCCGCCGAAACGGTTCTTCACCGCGCGCAGCACGCGATACTGGTGCCGCCCCTCGCCTTCGAAATAGAGAACCGCATCCACCATATGCTCAAGCACCCGGGGGCCGGCGATCTGGCCGTCCTTGGTCACATGGCCGACAAGGATGAGCGCCGTGCCCGACTGCTTGGCCCAGCCGATGAGCTCGAGCGAGGACGCCCGCACCTGGCTGACCGTGCCCGGCGCGCCTTCCAGCTGGTCGGAATGCATGGTCTGGATGGAATCGATCACCAGCAGCGCAGGCGGCGCTCCATCCGACAGGGTCGTCAGGATATCACGCACCGAAGTGGCCGCCGCCAGCCGGACGGGTGCATCGGCAAGGCCGAGGCGACGGGCGCGCAGGCGCACCTGGTCGGCTGCTTCCTCGCCCGAGACATAGGCGACCTGAAGGCCGGCGCGCGCCATGCGCCCGGCCGCCTGCAGCAGCAGGGTGGATTTGCCGATTCCCGGGTCGCCGCCGATCAGCACGGCAGAGCCGGGCACCAGCCCGCCGCCGAGCGCGCGATCCAGCTCCCCGAAGCCGGTGGGCAGGCGGTGCGGCAGCTCAACCTCGTCATCCAGCCGCTGCATGGCGATCTTGCGGCCGCCGCTCTTCAGGCTGTGTTTCTGGGTGAAGGGCGTGGCCGCGGGCGAGGCTTCCTGCTGCAGGCTGTTCCAGGCCCCGCAATCGGTGCATTGCCCCTGCCATTTGGGGCTCACGCTGCCACAGGACTGGCAGACATAACGAAGCTGGGGGCGGGCCATGGCGGGTATCTAGAGGGCGCGGGCGTTGCGCGAAAGGGGCTCTTCTGCCTCTTTTCAATGTTCGCGCACGCTGCCAAGGGGCTGGCATGAGCGCGAATCCACCCGAAAAGCCGCACGCCGGCGCCCGCCACGCCCCGCCCCCTGAAATGCTGGCCAAGACGGAAGTCCTGGTGGAGGCCCTGCCCTATCTGCAGCGCTACGCCGGCCAGACCTTCGTGGTGAAATATGGCGGCCACGCCATGGGCGACCCGGAACTGGCGCGCGACTTCGCCGAGGACATCGTGCTGCTGAAGCAGGTGGGGATCCGGCCTGTCGTGGTGCATGGCGGCGGCCCGCAGATCGGCTCGATGCTGAAGCGGCTGGGCCATGAAAGCCGTTTCGTCGATGGCCTGCGCGTGACGGATGCGGCCACGGCCGACGTCGCGGAAATGGTGCTGGGGGCAATCAACAAGGAACTGGTGCGCTGGATCAACGAAGCCGGCGGCCGGGCGGTGGGCCTTTCGGGCAAGGATGCCGGGCTGATCCGCGCGGAAAAGGTGAACCGCACCCGCCGCGACCCCGGCAGCGCCATAGAGCAGGTGGTGGACCTGGGCTTCGTGGGCGAGCCGGCGGCGGTTGACCGGCATGTGCTCGACGTGCTGGCCGGCGCGGATTTCATCCCCGTCGTGGCGCCCGTCGGAGTCGGCGCGGACGGCCACACCTACAACATCAACGCCGACACCTGTGCCGGGGCAGTGGCCGCAGCACTCAAGGCCGCCCGCCTCTTCCTGCTGACGGATGTGCCCGGCGTGCTCTCGAAGGAAGGCGCGCTTCTGTCCGACCTGACGCCGGCGTCCATCGCCGGGCTGGTGGAAGATGGCACCATCTCCGGCGGGATGATCCCCAAGCTCGAAACCTGCGTGCATGCAGTGGAGGGCGGCGTGGATGCCGCCGTCATCCTTGACGGGCGCGTGCCACATGCCATGCTGCTTGAAATCTTCACGCGGCGCGGCGCGGGCACGCTGGTCCGCAAGGGCTGAGGCCCGCCGCGCGGCAAGCGGAGGCAGAACCGATGGGGATCATTCGCATAACAGGCCACGCCGCGGCCATGGTGGCAGCAGCCCTTCTGCTCGCAGCGCCAGCGGGCGCCAGCGGGCGCGCGCCCTTCGGTGAGATCTGGGCCTATCCCGCCCTCTTCGGGCAGGCGCTGGAGCCACTTGCCCCGCTTGCCGGGCGCGTGGCGCGCGATAATCTCTGCCCCGGCCTCGCGCCCGGCGAGGACCAGTTGCTTCACACCTACGCGTTCGAGGCGCGCTTCGCGGCGCGCGGCGCCAGCAACCGCCGCTGGGACGTCACCGACCTGCGGCTGCTGAACCCCAGCGGCTGCGACAGCCTTGACGCCGAGGTGACGCGCCTGCTGCGCCCGGCGGTCGCCAGTTTCGCAGAGCCGCGCGAGGACATGGATGGCAATGGCTGGTACCGCCTGCCACGCATCCAGCTGAAGGTGACGGACTAGCCGCCATCCGGATCAGACGGCGGCTTTCAATGCCTGTGCAAGATCCGTCCGTTCCCAGCTGAAGCCGCCATCGGCATCGGGCGCGCGACCGAAATGGCCATAGGCCGCCGTGCGCAGATAGATGGGGCGGTTCAGCCCGAGGTGCAGGCGGATCTTCTTCGGCGTCAGCCCCACCAGTTCGGGAATCACCTGTTCCAGCCTGTCTTCGGTCACGCCAAGGCCGGTGCCGTGCAGGTCGACATGGAGCGACAGCGGCTCCGCGACGCCGATGGCATAGGAAAGCTGCAGCGTGCAGCGCCGCGCCAGCCCGGCGGCCACGATATTCTTCGCAAGATAGCGCGCCATATAGGCAGCCGAGCGGTCGACCTTGGTCGGGTCCTTGCCGGAAAAGGCCCCGCCGCCATGGGGCGCGGCGCCGCCATAGCTGTCCACGATGATCTTCCGGCCAGTCAGCCCCGCGTCGCCATCCGGCCCGCCGGTCACGAAGACGCCGGTGGGGTTCACGAAAATGGCGTCCTCGTCCTTCGGCATCCAGCCGTCGGGCAGCACTTCTGCCATCACATCCTTCACGAAGCTCCGCAACTTCGCCTGGTCATGGCCCTCGGCATGCTGGGTCGAGACAACGAGCTTCACTGCACGCACGGGCTTCTCGCGCTCATAGGCGAGCGTCACCTGGCTTTTTGCGTCCGGCTCCAGGAAGGGCGCCTCGCCAGAATGCCGCAATTCGGCCAGCCGCTTCAGGATCAGGTGGCTGTAGTGCAGCGTCGCCGGCATCAGGGCGTCGGTTTCGTCGGTCGCATAGCCGAACATGATGCCCTGGTCGCCAGCGCCCTCATCCTTGCCGGCGGCCTCGTCGACTCCGACGGCGATGTCGGCAGACTGCTGGTGCATGAAATTGTCGAAGCTGGCGTCCTTCCAGTGGAAACCCTTCTGTGCATAGCCGATGCGCTTCACGGCCTCCCGGGCGACGGCTTCGATTTCGGCATCGGTCGGCTCGGCGCCGCCACGGGCGTTCTTTTCGCCGGCCAGGATGATGCGGTTGGTTGTCACCATGGTTTCGCAGGCCACGCGCGCTTCGGGGCTGCGGGCGAGAAAAAGATCCACCACGGCATCCGAGATCTGGTCGGCCACCTTGTCCGGATGGCCCTCCGAAACCGATTCCGAGGTGAAGATGAAGTTGCTGCGGGCCATTGGGACACTCCTTTGGAACAGGCCACGGCTAGCCCGGAACGGGGGTGCCTGGCAAGGATTTAAAGACTTGTTTATGTCTTTCCGCGCGCCTCGCCGCGCAGGCTCAGGGCACGCGCGCCCATTCCCAGACCAACGAGAAGCAGGGCAAATAGCAGCGGCGCCCACAGCCCGATCCGGGCAAATGGCGTGGCCGGCAGGGGCGCGGGCACGCGGTGGGCGGCAGTGGCCGCTGCATGGGGCGGCAGGCTGTGCAGAAGCTCCCCGCGCGGGCCGATGAAGCCGGAAACGCCGGTGGGCGTCACCCGCACCAGCGGCAGCCCTTCCTCGATGGCCCGCAGCCTTGCCTGCGCATGATGCTGCGGCGGGCCGGACGGACCGAACCAGGCATCGTTGGAAATGGTGAGCAGGAAATCGGGCCGGTCATCGCGCGGCGCAACCGCGCCGGGGAAGATGATCTCGTAGCAGATCGAGGGCGCAAAAGCCGGAACGCCCGGCAGGCGGTAGGTGGCCGGCCCGGGGCCGGGCAGGAAATCGAGGCTTCCCGGCACCAGACGAGCAAGGCCCAGCGGCTCCGCCAGCCAGCGCAGCGGCAGATATTCGCCGCCGGGCACAAGATGCGCCTTGTCATGCCGGGCGAGGATCGCGCCGCTGCTGTCGAGCGCATAGAGGCTGTTTCGCGCACCCGTCGCCCGGCCGCCCGCGTCGCGCTCGATGGCGACGCCGCCTGTCAGCAGCAGCTGGCCGGGGGCAAGCAGGCCGCCCAGCTGGGCGCGCAGGCCCGGCATTTCTTCCAGCGGATATTCGATCGCCGCTTCCGGCCAGACGATGGCGACGGCATCGGGCGCCTGTTCCAGGCCCATGCGGGTGAGCGCAGCGAGCGTCAGGATCGCCTGCTCGTGCCCGCCTTCCGACAGCTTCTCATCCTGCCCGATATCGGGCTGCACGATCATGATGGTGGCGCCGGCGGCTTCATCCATCGGCGGCCGCGCCCGTTCGACGATGATCCCCACAAGCAGCAGCAGGGGAAAGACCGCCACCATCCGCCCGCGCCAGGGCTGGCCACGCCCGCCCACCAGCGCCGCAAGGCTGCCACCGGCAAGCACGGCCAGGCCGGAAAGGCCGTTTGCCCCGATGATGGCGGCAAGAGCCGAAACGCCCTTAAGCTGCAGCCAGCCAGCCCCAAGCGGATTCCAGGAAAAGCCCGTGAAAAGCGTGCCGCGCAGGATTTCCGTGATGATGAAGAAGCCCGCAAGCAGCAGCGCCAGCGAGACCGTGCCGGCGGCAAGCCGGCGCGCGGCCCAGGCGGCGATCGCCGGATAAAGGGCCAGAAAGGCCGAAAGCCCCACCACAGCAACCCAGCCCATGAAGGGCGGCATGGCCGACTGGTAGGTGAAGGCGGTGGCGATCCAGCCCAGCCCCATGAGGAAATGGCCGAAACCGAAGGCAAGGCCGGCGCCGAAGGCGCGGTTGCGCGGGCTGGCCTCAAGCAGCAGCAGCAACATGGCCATGCCGAGGATCGGGCCGGCGATGCTGCCCACGGGCTCGAAGCCGAGCGACGCGACACCGCCGGCGGCCATGGCCGCCAGAAGGGCCAGCGGGCGTGGCAGCCCGGCAAGACGGTCCATCACGGGGCGGTCCGTCACAGGGCGGTCCATCACGGGCAGGGGCGGCTGTGCTCCCGTCGCGGTCGGCGCGGCTTGTTCCATGGCCCGGCCATAGACGGCCCCCGGCCGACGCGCCAGAAATTCCGGGAGCCGGATATTCCGGGCACCAGAACTACCCGGGCAGCATGACTCCCACGGACTCGACGTGCCCCGCCCCCTTCGGGCAAAGGCGCAGCCCATGAGCAACCCCGATCTGGTCCCCGCAATCATCCTCGTGCGCCCGCAACTGGGCATGAACATCGGCATGGCCGCCCGCGCCATGGCGAATTTCGCGCTCGATGACCTCAGGCTCGTCTCACCGCGCGATGGCTGGCCCAACCCCGATGCCGGGCCGGCCGCCGCCGGCGCGGACCATGTGCTGGAATCGGCCCGCCTGGCCGAAAGCCCGGCGGAGGCGCTCGCCGACTGCCAGCTCACCTTCGCCACGACCGTCCGCCCGCGCGACATGCCGAAGCCTGTCGTCACGCCGCGGGAAGCCGCCGCCATGATCCGCGCGGGCGCCGCCCGGGGGCTCAGGGCCGGCATTCTCTTCGGTCCGGAGCGCTCGGGGCTGACCGCCGACGATCTCGCGCCTGTCTCCACCGTCATCACATGCCCGGTGAACCCGGGCTTCGGCTCGCTCAACCTGGCGCAGGCGGTCCTGCTGATGGGCTATGAATGGTTCCAGTCGGAAGCCGCGCCCCGGCCAGCCGCCGCGCCCCTGCCGCCCGCCCCCCATGGGGAAGTGGCGGGGCTGATCGCCCATCTGGAAACGGCGCTCGAGAACGCCGGCTATTTCCATGTGCCCGACCGGACCCCCGCCACGAAACGCTCGCTTGCCCAGCTCCTCACGCGCCCGGCCTTCACATCGGAAGAGGTTCGGACGCTGCGGGGGATCATCCGCGCCCTTTCGGAAGCCCGGAAGCGCCGCACGAACAGCGGGCCTGAACGTCAGGTCTGAATGGCGTGCAAAAAAAGGCCCGGGGCAAAGTCTGCCCCGGGCCCGAAGTCGGGTCGCATCCGGAAAATCCATCCATGAAAGCCTGAAGGGCGCGCCCAGACATTCCGCAGTCAGTCGTTCTGCAGGCAGTCCCTTCGCGGGCGGCCCCTGCCCGAAGGCTCAATCCTCGCCGGCGATGGTGTAGCCCCTGCCCCACACCGTTTCGATGACGGGCGGGACACCCGCGTCCGTCAGCTTGCGCCGCAGCTTGCAGATGAAGACATCGATGATCTTCATCTCCGGCTCGTCCCGCCCGGCATAAAGATGGGCGAGAAACATTTCCTTCGTCACGGTCATGCCGCGGCGGATCGCCAGGAACTCGAGGCAGGCATATTCCTTGCCCGTCAGCGGAACGGGCGTGCCATTGACCATCGCCCGGTGGGCGATGAGGTCGATTGTCAGCGGCCCGACCCTGATCTCCGACGGCGCCGAAGCGCGGGCCCGCCGCAGCACGGCATGGATCCGCACCAGCAGTTCGTCGCGGTGGAAGGGCTTGGTGATGTAATCATCCGCGCCTTCCATGAAATTCTCGATCTTCGTCTCGATGTCGCTTTCACCCGAAAGGATGATGACCGGCGTGTCGGGGCGCGCCTGGTGCAGCTGCTGCAGAACCTGCTGGCCGGGAATGTCGGGCAGCGACAGGTCAAGCACGATGACATCGAAGCGGTAGGCCCGGGCAAGGTCCAGCGCATCCTCGCCCAGCGCCGTCACATAGACGGTGAAGCCCGCCAGTTCGAGCATCCGCGACAGGGCGTCGGACAGCAGCCGGTCATCCTCCACCAGCAGCAGGCGCGTGGTGCGGCCGGGGGCCATCTGGCGGCCACGACCGGATGCGGCGCCTGCCGGTTCCGCGCCACGTCCGCGGGATCCGGCAAGCAGCCCGGCATTCGTCTCCGGCCCGGCGCTGCCGGCATTGCCGAGCGCAAGGCGGATACTGGCCGAAAGGTCGGCACAATGCGCTGGGCGCCGCCGTTCGTCATTGCCGATGCTGTTCATCATGTTGCTGCTCCTTGTCGTCCCTGGCCCCTGATGATGCGGTCATGATCCCTGACGGCCCTGCCGTTCCTGATCATGGCCTTCCCGTGCGGGCTTCCGGCCGGCGTCCCTTGGTCTTCGGGGTAATTGTCTCTGCGTCCTGCTTGTCCGGGGTGCTGGCGGCCTTCAGGCGATCCAGCCGCGATCGAGATCACGTGTCTCGCCCGGGCCCTGCCGGCCCGGCTGGGTCGAAGATGCCCGCCGCACCGGCACATGGTCCCGATAGACCTGGATCCGCGTGACCCTGAGGCCGGGAATGCCGGCCCGGTTGATCGAATCCTCCCAGAGGTCCAGTTCCTCGGGTGAAAGGCGGTAGCGCGCGCAGGCCTCGGCTTCCGTCAGCAGCCCGCCACGGATGGCGGCGATCACTTCCGCCTTGCGGCGCACGACCCAGCGGCGGGTGTCTGGCGATGGCAGGGACTCCAGCGTGATGGGCTTGCCATCGAAACCCTTCACCATGTGCGGACGCTCGAAATCGATGCTGGCACCGATTGCGGGAATGTCCCTGACCGAAATCCTGTTCATGTTAACACCTCGCTCATCCGACGAAGCCGATGCTTCAACGCCTACATGTCCCGGAGCGGGAGCCTCGATCCGTGGCAAAGTCCGGCCGTTGCCAGGTGATGCTTCACCCGGCCTCCTGGCCTCTCCGCT
The DNA here is from genome assembly GCA_964394815.1 of uncultured Sandaracinobacter sp. Classification (GTDB taxonomy): domain Bacteria; phylum Pseudomonadota; class Alphaproteobacteria; order Sphingomonadales; family Sphingomonadaceae; genus Sandaracinobacteroides. Next base: position 9,073 of record CAYMZC010000034.1, read on the forward strand.
CCGGATCCGGACCCTGGCAGCCTGCTCTTGCGCCTTGCGCCCTGCTCCACCATCTGGTGTCGCATAAGCGCAGGGGCCGTGCAGCGCCCTGCTCCTTGATCACCGCGCCCTGCCTGCCTTCTCCCAAGCAACGGCCGGCTTTCGTCGGCCTTGAGCGCAGTGATGATTGTGATTACCCCAGACGCGAGGAAAAGTGGTGCAAAGCATTGTTACCCATAACGAGGCGACCGCGCCCCATGCCCCCGGAGCCTGCCCGGAAGACGCCATCGAGGCCGTCATCGCCCGCGTCTCGGCCCTGCTGCCGCCGCCTGGAACCCGGGTCGTGGTGGCGATGTCGGGCGGGGTGGATTCGAGCGTCGTGGCAGCGCTCGCCCATGCCCATGGCTGCGAGACGATCGGCGTCACGCTGCGCCTTTCCGACAGGGACGATGCCCCGAAACGCGAAGGAGCCTGCTGTGCAGGCTCCGATATCGCGGATGCCCGGGCGGTCGCCGATGCGCAGGGCTTTGCCCATTATGTACTGGATTACGCCAGCGCCTTCCGCGCCGACGTGATGGAGGCCTTTGCGGACCAGTATCTGGCCGGCCGCACACCCGTTCCCTGCATCAGCTGCAACCAGACCGTCAAATTCCGTGACCTGCTCGGCGTGGCCGCCGATCTGGGGGCCCATGCCCTGTTGACAGGCCATTATGTGCAGCGAATCGATTCGCCCGCCGGCCCGGAACTGCATCGTGCGGCAGACCCGGCCAAGGACCAGAGCTATTTCCTGTTCGCCACGACAGCAGCGCAGCTCGGCATGCTGGGCTTCCCGCTCGGCGGGCTGGACAAGCCCGCCGTACGGGCGCTCGCCAGCCATTTCGGGCTGCGTGTCGCCAACAAGCCCGACAGCCAGGACATCTGCTTCGTGCCCAATGGCGATTACCGCGCCATTGTGCGCCAGCTTCGCCCCGGCTCCGACAGGCCCGGCGACATCGTCGACCTGCACGGCACTGTGCTGGGCCACCATGGCGGGCTGATCGGCTTCACCGTCGGCCAGCGGCGCGGGCTGGAAATCGGCGGCCAGGCCGAACCGCTCTATGTCATCCGCCTCGAACCGGAAACGAACCGGCTGGTGGTCGGCCCGCGCGCCGCGCTCGCCGTCTCGACCGTCTGGCTCGACGGGCTGAACTGGCTTGCCGGGCCGATCCCGCCGGATGGGCTGGACGTGGAGGTGAAGCTGCGCTCCATGGCGCCGCTGGCGCGCGCGCGCCTGCTTGCGGCTGATCCGCATTCGACTGACCCGGATTCAGGAAACCGGCCCCGCCTCGTCTTCCCCGAACCGCAATATGGGGTCGCGCCCGGCCAGGCGGCAGTCTGCTATTCGGGAAGCCGCGTGCTCGGCGGCGGCTTCATCGCCGCCGCCGCCTGAACGGTTTCAACAAGCCGGCGTCAGGAAAGGCCGCGCGGCTTCAGGGTCGCGAGAAAGGCCTTGAAGCTGTCGTCCAGCGGATCCTGCGGGGACACCAGCACGCTGTCCGAAAGGGCAAAGGCCTCCCCCTTCTGGAAGAGGCCGATCGCCAGCCGGTAGCTGCGCGTACCAATGGCCACGCACGCCAGCGCGGCTTCCACATCGTCGGGGTAATGGCCTTCGCGCAGATAATCTATCGCCACATGGCCAACCATCACGCGGACATGGAATCCATCAGGCAGCCTTGCGCGCGCATGCCAGTGGAAGCGCACGCGCGCCTCTTCGATCAGCCGGGCGATCGCCACATTGTTCAGATGGGCGTTGGCGTCCATGTCGCCATAGCGGGTCGGCAGGGTCGAACGAAGCGGATAGCTGGCGGCATCGAGCCGCCAGGCTTCGGATTTCAGCGCCATTGCACACGAACCGGCAGCGTCTTCAGGCCGCTGACGAAATTGGCGTAGCTGAGCTTCGGCTCGCCATCCGGCTCCAGCAGGCGGATCTTGGGCAGCAGTTCCTCGAACAGGACCCGAAGTTCCAGCCGCGCCAGATGCATGCCCAGGCAGATGTGCCCGCCATTGCCGAAGGCGATGTGCGGGTTGGGGTTGCGGTCGGCCCGGAAGGTGAAGGGGTCCTCGAAGACGGCCTCGTCGCGGTTGCCCGACCAGTAGAAAAGCGCCAGCCCGTCGCCCTTGCGGATGGTCTTGCCGCCCAGTTCGGTATCGGCGGTGGCGGTGCGCATGAAATGCTTCACCGGTGTCGACCAGCGGATCGATTCCTCGACGAACGACGGCACCAGCGACAGGTCCGCCTGCACCCTGGCCAGTTCGGCCGGGTTCAGGGCCAGCTGCTCGAAGCCGGCCGAAGCGGTCGAGCTGGTGGTGTCATGCCCGGCGGTGGCGGTGATCACATAATAGGAAAGCGCCTCGCGGTCCGGAATCGGCTGGCCGTCGATGGTGCCGTTGGCGATCACGGTCGCCACATCGTCGCGCGGGTTGGCGCGCCGGTCGGCGATGACGGCGCCGAAATACTGGAAGAAGACCTGGGCCATGGCCAGCATGTCGACCGAGGCATTGCCCGAGGCTTCCGCCCCGCCGATGCCCGTCGTCAGGTGCTGGGACCGGGCGACGACATCGGGGTCGGTCGCGCCGAAGGTTTCCTGCGTCAGCTTCAGCATCATCGGCGCATCCTCCTCGGGGATGCCGAGGATCGCCATGATGACCTTCAGCGGGTACCAGAGCGCCACTTCGTTCACGAAGTCGAGCGTCTCGCCCTTTTCCTGCATCAGCTTCACATGGGCACGGGCGATGTCCCGCACCTGGCCTTCCAGCTTGCGCTTCACCGAACTCGGCTGGAACCAGGCGTTCGTCACCTGCCGCAGCTTGCGATGCTCGGGGTCGTCGAGATCGACGAGCGTCCGGAAGAGGTGGGTGTCGCCCGTCATGGAGCGGATCCACTCTTCCCCCTCGATGGGCGAAAGATAGGTGCGCTCGCGGTTGATGAAGCGCTCATTCGCCTTCGAGACGGCGAGGATGTCGGCATGCCGGGTGATCGCCCAGAAGGGGCGGAAACCGCGCGGCTCCGTCCAGTGCACCGGATCCTCGCGCCGCAGGGTCGCATAATCGGCATGCAGGATATCCGGCTTCGTGTAGCTGTCGGGGTTGACGATCCGGTCGTCCAGCCGGTCGGTCGACCAGCCGGGGAATATCGTGGCAGCCTCGCTCATGCAGTCTCTCCCTCGTCTCTCCTGCCAAGCGGACTAGGCTGCGCGGGCAGGCCTTTGCAACCTGTCTAAGGGCGGGGGGCTTCAGGTTTCCCGGCCAGCCCTGCTGGCCTGCCAGAGGCATGCGGCGGCGATTATCCCGGCCCCGGCCCATGTGCGCCAGCCGACCGGCTCGGAAAAGAAGAGCCAGCCGAAAAGGGCGGCCCAGCCCAGCGCCGTATATTCGAAGGGCGCCAGCTTCTGCGCTTCGGCCCGGGCATAGGCGCGGGCGATGAACTGCAGCGCCAGCGCCCCGAACAGCCCGGCCAGAAGCAGCCAGCCCAGGTCCCCGGCCCCCGGCATCATCCGCGACGCGGGCACCAGTGCCCAGGCGAAGGGCGCCAGCACGAGCATCGGGAACACCGCGCCCAGCAGGCTGACGATGGCGGCGCCGTCGCGCGCGGCGCGCGCCCGCATCATCACCAGCGAAAGGGCGTAGGTGAAGGCGCCGCCGAGGACCGCCGCGATCCCGGCGATGCGGGCGGTGTCCAGCCCGGCGATATCGCCACCGGCCGCCACCAGCACCCCCAGAAAACCGAGCGCCGCCGCCGCGAGGCTTGCCCCCTCCATGCGCTCCTTCAGGAACATCGCGGCCAGTGGCGGCACCAGAAGCGGGGCGATGAAGCTGAAGGTCACCGCCTCTGCCAGGGTCAGCCGCGTGAGCGACCAGAAGAAGAGGAAGGCCGACGCCGCGATGAACGCCCCGCGCAGGGCATGGACTGGCAGCATCTCGCGCCGGATGGCCGGCCGGCCCGAACCGGCCCAGATGGCGAAGGTGAAGCCGATGGCGACGACATAACGCCACCAGGTCGCCATCAGGACAGGGTTGCGATCGACCAGCAGGTTCATCACCGCGTCCATGGCGCAGAAGATCGCGATCCCGATGACATAGAGAAGGACAGGACCGGCGCGCATTCCTGGCCGATGCCCGTGCGGATCAGCGATTGCAACCGCCTCGTTTCAAGGGCATTCCAGCAAGGATCGTCCGCTGCGACAGGCTACCCGGAAAGAGGTGCAGGCGGACGCCAGATGGAGGGGACGTTTTTATGGCAAAGCTACTCGGAAACCTGAACTACACCCTGCTGCTCAGCACGGTGCTGCTGCTTGTCGTGCTGTTCGGCTATCATGGCGATCTTGCGGCCCAGGGCGCACATTTCGCCAATGGGATATTCCGCTTCCTGCACGTGCTGTGCGGGATCATGTGGATCGGCCTTCTCTATTATTTCAACTTCGTCCAGATCCCGACGATGCCGAAGGTGCCGGCCGAGCTGAAGCCGGGCGTGTCGAAATATATCGCCCCCGAGGCACTGTTCTGGTTCCGCTGGGCGGCGCTCTTCACCGTGATCACCGGGCTCGTCGTCGCCATGCTCTCGGGCTATCTCGTCGAGGCGCTGACGCTCCAGCCCGGCAGCCGGGTCATCGGGCTTGGCATGTGGCTTGCCCTCGTCATGGCGTTCAATGTCTGGTTCCTGATCTGGCCGAACCAGAAGAAGGCGCTGGGGATCGTTGCCGCCGACGACGCGACGAAGGCGAAAGCCGCCACCACGGCGATGCTCTTCTCGCGCACCAACACGCTTCTGTCGCTGCCCATGCTCTACTGCATGGTGACGCAGGGCTTCCTCGGCGGGGCCTGATCTGCCGAGTCCCCGGCCGCCCTGCCTGGCAGGGCGGCCGGGTCGGAGAATCCCGGAGAATCAAGGCGAAACCGGCTGTACGCCGGCCCCCCCTGCAATTTCGCAGTCGATGCGCCATCTCGCCGCGCGGGGCGCGGGCAGCAATTTTGCTGCGCCAAGCGCCCGGAACTGTTCGCGAAAATTGACCCAAACCGATAGCGGCGCGACAGCAAGTGACCGGATTTCTGAACGCCGCGTCGCGCCAGCCCCCTTCACTTCCTCGTAACTTTCCCTATGAGCGTGCCGCACGGAAAACCACGCACAGCATGGGATAGAAACGTCTGATGGGAACTCCGCCGAACCAGGGCCTGTACGATCAACGCAACGAGCATGACGCCTGCGGCGTCGGCTTCATCGCGAATATCCGTGGCGAGAAATCGCACGAGACGATCGGGCGCGGTCTGGAGATTCTCCTCAACCTCGACCATCGTGGCGCGGTCGGGGCTGACCCGCTGCTGGGCGATGGCGCCGGTATCCTGATCCAGATCCCCGATGCGCTGTTGCGCGACTGGGCGACAAAACAGGGTCTCGAACTGCCGCAGCCGGGCGATTATGCGGTCGCCATGTGCTTCCTGCCGCGTGATCCGCGTGCGCGGGACTTCACCGTCGCCCATTTCGAGCAGTTCATCGCCAAGGAAGGCCAGAGGCTGATCGGCTGGCGTGACGTGCCCGTCACCACCGAAGGCCTCGGCAAGACGGTGCTCGAGGAAATGCCGGTGATCCGCCAGGCGATCGTCGCCCGCAGCGCCAGCTGCCCCGACGAAGCCGCCTTCGAGCGCAAGCTGCTGTCGATCCGCAAGCAGACGCAGAATCCGCTGCGGACGCTCGCCGAGAAGAACGGCATCCCCGGCCTCGACGAGCTTTACATGCCGTCCTTCTCGACGCGCACCATCGTCTACAAGGGGCTGCTGCTGGCAGGCCAGGTCGGCAGTTTCTACGATGATCTGCGCAACCCGCTGACGACATCGGCCATCGCGCTCGTTCACCAGCGCTTTTCCACCAACACCTTCCCGTCCTGGAAGCTGGCGCACCCCTATCGCTTCATCGCCCACAATGGCGAAATCAACACCGTGCGCGGCAACGTCAACTGGATGAACGCCCGCCGGCGGACGATGGAATCCGACCTGATCGGCCCGGATCTCGACAAGATGTGGCCCCTGATCCCGCACGGCCAGTCCGATACCGCCTGCCTCGACAATGCGCTCGAACTGCTGGTGGCGGGCGGCTACAGCCTCGCCCATGCGGTGATGATGCTGATCCCGGAAGCCTGGGCCGGCCACACCACCATGGACCCCAAGCGCCGGGCCTTCTATGAATATTATGCCGCCCTGATGGAACCATGGGATGGTCCGGCCGCCGTCGCCTTCACCGATGGCCGCCAGATCGGCGCCACCCTCGACCGCAACGGCCTGCGCCCCGCCCGCTTCTGCGTGACGGATGACGGCCATGTGATCATGGCCTCCGAAAGCGGCGTCCTGCCCGTCGCCGAGGAGCGCATCGTCCGCAAGTGGCGCCTGCAGCCGGGCAAGATGCTCCTCATCGACATGGAAGAGGGCCGCATCATCGAGGACGAGGAAATCAAGGGCCAGCTGGCTTCCGCCAAGCCCTATGAGAAGTGGCTGGAATCCGCCCAGTACAATCTCAAGGACCTCGAGGTGGTCGAGGCCATCGAGCCACCGATGCCGAACGATCCGCAGTCGCTGCTCGACCGGCAGCAGGCCTTCGGCTTCACCCAGGAAGACGTGTCGAAGTTCCTGGAGCCGATGGCCCGGAACGGCGACGATCCCATCGGCTCCATGGGCACCGATACGCCGATCGCGGTGCTTTCCAGCCGCCCGCGCCTGCTGTTCGATTATTTCAAGCAGAATTTCGCCCAGGTGACCAACCCGCCGATCGACCCGATCCGCGAGGAACTGGTGATGAGCCTCGTCTCGATGATCGGGCCGCGTCCGAACCTGCTCGGCCACGAGGCCGGCACGCACAAGCGGCTCGAAGTGGACCAGCCGGTCCTCACCAACGCCGATCTCGCCAAGATCCGCTCGGTCGAGACGGCGCTCGATGGCGCCTTCCGCACCGCCACCATCGACACCACCTGGGATGCCGCCTCCGGCGCCGAGGGCCTCGAACTGGCGATCAAGGAAATGTGCTGGGCGGCCACCGAAGCGGTGCTGGCCGACAAGAACATCCTCATCCTTTCCGACCGGGCGCAGGGGCCTGACCGCATCGCCATGCCGGCGCTGCTCGCCACCTCGGCCGTCCACCACCATCTGGTGCGCCAGGGCCTCAGGATGCAGACCGGCCTCGTCGTCGAGACGGGCGAAGCGCGCGAAGTGCATCATTTCTGCGTGCTGGCCGGCTATGGCGCGGAAGCGGTGAACCCCTACGTCGCTCTTGAGACGCTGGAGGAAATCCGTGTCCGCCAGGGGCTGCCGCTGAGCGCCCAGGAGGTGAAGAAGAACTACATCAAGGCCGTGGGCAAGGGCATCCTCAAGGTGATGTCCAAGATGGGCATCTCCACCTACCAGTCCTATTGCGGCGCCCAGATCTTCGACGCCGTCGGCCTGTCGAGCGAATTCGTCGACCGCTACTTCTCCGGCACGGTGACGACGATCGAGGGCATCGGCCTGAAGCAGGTGGCGGAGGAAACCGTCCGCCGCCATGCCGCCGCCTATGGCGACAACCCCCTCTATCGCAACATGCTCGATGTCGGCGGAATCTACGGTTACCGAATCCGCGGCGAAGAACATGCCTGGACCCCGGCCAATGTCGCCAGCCTTCAGCATGCCGTGCGCGGCAATGACTGGAAGAGCTACGAGGACTTCGCGGCCACCATCAACGAGCAGTCCGAACGGCTGCTGACGATCCGCGGCCTGATGGACCTGAAGATGGCCAACAAGCCGCTGGACCTGAGCGAAGTCGAGCCGGCGAGCGAAATCGTGAAGCGTTTCGCAACCGGCGCGATGAGCTTCGGCTCGATCAGCCGCGAGGCGCACACCACGCTCGCCATCGCCATGAACCGCATCGGCGGCAAGTCGAACACCGGCGAAGGCGGCGAGGAGCCCGACCGCTTCCGCCCGCTGCCCAATGGCGACAGCATGCGCTCGGCGATCAAGCAGGTGGCCTCGGGCCGCTTCGGGGTGACGACGGAATATCTCGTCAATGCCGACGACATCCAGATCAAGATGGCCCAGGGCGCCAAGCCCGGCGAAGGCGGCCAGCTGCCCGGCGACAAGGTAGACAAGAACATCGCGCGTGTCCGCCACTCGACTCCGGGCGTCGGCCTCATCTCGCCGCCGCCGCACCATGACATCTATTCGATCGAGGATCTGGCCCAACTGATCCACGACCTGAAGAATGTGAATGAGCGCGCGCGCGTCTCGGTGAAGCTGGTGTCGGAAGTGGGTGTCGGCACGGTTGCGGCCGGCGTCGCCAAGGCCCGGGCCGATCATGTCACCATTTCCGGCTATGAAGGCGGCACGGGCGCTTCGCCGCTCACCTCGCTCACCCATGCCGGTAGCCCGTGGGAAATCGGCCTTGCCGAAACCCAGCAGACGCTGCTGCTGAACGGCCTGCGCAACCGCATCGCGGTGCAGGTGGATGGCGGTCTGCGCACTGGCCGCGACGTCGCCATCGGCGCGCTGCTGGGCGCTGACGAGTTCGGCTTCGCCACCGCACCGCTGATCGCGGCTGGCTGCATCATGATGCGCAAGTGCCACCTGAACACCTGCCCGGTGGGTGTCGCCACCCAGGATCCGGTGCTGCGCGCGCGCTTCAATGGCCAGCCCGAGCATGTGATCAACTATTTCTTCTTCGTGGCCGAGGAACTGCGGCGGATCATGGCCGACATGGGCTTCCGCACGCTCGACGAGATGATCGGCCGGGTCGACCGGCTCGACATGAAGAAGGCCATCCACCACTGGAAGGCCGAAGGCATCGACCTGTCACGCCTGCTGCACCGGGTCGAGCTGCCCGAAGGCGCACCCTTCAGACAGACCGAAACCCAGGACCATGGCCTCGAAAAGGCGCTCGACCGCGACCTGATCGCGGCCTCCCTTCCGGCGCTGGACAATGGCCAGTCCGTCCGCATCGAGCGGGAGATCCGCAACGTCAACCGCACCGTGGGCGCCATGCTTTCGGGCGAGGTCGCGCGGCGGCACGGCCATGCCGGCCTTCCCGACAACAGCATCCGCATCGCCTTCACGGGCGTTGCCGGCCAGAGCTTCGGCGCCTTCCTTGCCCATGGCGTGACCATGGAGCTGACGGGCGACGCCAATGACTATGTCGGCAAGGGCCTTTCCGGCGGGCGGATCGTGGTGCGGCCGCCGGCCCATGTGAACCGCGAGCCGACCGAGAACATCATCGTGGGCAACACGGTGCTCTATGGCGCCATCGCCGGCGAGGCCTATTTCAACGGCGTGGCCGGCGAGCGCTTCGCCGTCCGCAACTCGGGCGCGATCGCCGTTGTCGAGGGCACGGGCGACCATGGCTGCGAATATATGACCGGCGGCGTCGTCGTCGTTCTCGGCCGCACCGGACGCAACTTCGCGGCCGGCATGTCGGGCGGGCTGGCCTATGTCTATGACGAGGACGGCCAGTTCCGCGATCGCTGCAACACCGCCATGGTGGACGTGCTGTCCATCAGCGAAACCGAAGACGAGGTGGCCGGCAGCATCCGCCCGACGCAGCGGGGCACGGGTGTCCAGGATTATGGCATGGGCAGCATGCTCCGGCATGATGCCGAGCGCCTGCGCATCCTTCTTGAACGGCACCTGCTGCACAGCGGCAGTCCGCGGGCAAAGGCACTGCTCGACACATGGCCGCAGAGCCTTGCGAAATTCGTGAAGGTGATGCCGCGCGACTATGCCCGCGCCCTCACCCAGCTGGAGGCCGAAGCCGCTGCCGCCTCGGTCGCGGCGGAATA
>CAYMZC010000035.1:0-10745 GCA_964394815.1 uncultured Sandaracinobacter sp.
GTGATCGCGGGAATGATGGTGGCCCTGAGCGAGCCGAGGAAAATGAAGATGACCGCGACCACCAGCACGGCGGCTTCGGCAAGCGTCATCCAGACATTGTCGATGGAACGCTCGATAAACAGAGAGCTGTCGAAGCTGACGGCAAGCTGCATGCCTTCCGGCAGGATCTTGCGGACTTCTTCCAGCTGCGCCTTCACGTCATTGGCGACCTGGAGCGTATTGGCACCCGATTGCCGCACGATGCCAAGGCCGACGGCCTGCTCGCCGTTCGAACGGAAGAAATTATAGCGGTTCTCCGGCTCGACAGCGATCCGCGCCACATCCCCCAGCCGCACCAGATAGCCATCGGAGCCGCGGCCGACGATGAGCTGCCGGAAGTCGTCTGGCGTGGTGAACTGCCGTGTCACGCGGACGGTGAGGTTGGCGTCCTGCCCTTCCACCCGTCCAGCCGGAAGCTCGACATTCTGCCGCCTCAGGGCCTGCTCCACATCGCTGGTGGCAAGGCCGAAGGCAACCAGCCGCTCCCGCGACAGCCAGACCCGCATGGCTTTCCGCGCCTCGCCGCCGATCTGGACGCGCGAGACGCCGCTGACGGAGGCGAAGCGGTCGACAAGGACGCGGTCGGCGTAATCGCTCAGCTCCATCGCGGTCCAGCGGGGATGGATCACGTTGATCCACAGGATGGGCTGGGCATCGACGTCGATCTTGTTGATCTCCGGCGGGTCCGCTTCCTGGGGCAGGTTGTCGAGCACGCCCGAAACGCGGTCGCGCACATCATTGGCGGCGGAATCGATATCGCGCGTGGCAGAAAATTCGATGGTGATGTCCGAGCGGCCATCGCGCGATCGCGACGTGATCGTCTCGATCCCCTCGATCCCCGATATCCGGTCTTCGAGCACCTGGGTGATCTGGTTTTCGACCACCTGCGCATTGGCGCCGGTGTAATTGGTGTCGACTGACACGATTGGCGGCTCGATGGCCGGCAGGTCGCGGACCGGAAGGCGGAAATAGGATACTGCCCCCACCAGCACCAGCAGCAGCGACAGGACCGCCGCGAAGACTGGACGCCGGACCGAGATGTCGGACAGGATCATGCGCGCGCCTCGCCTTCGGCGGCGGCGCCGCGCACCTGCTGGTCAGCCTGCTGCTCAACGGGTGTGACCGGGCCGGGGCCGCGCAGCTTCACCGTCCCCTCGACGACAATGCGGTCACCGGGTTCAAGGCCGGACAGGATCTCGACCCGCCCCTCGCGACGCTGCCCGATGCGGACATCGGCGCGCATGGCCTGGTTCCCGCCATCCACCTTCCAGACATAGGCGCCGCTGCCTTCGCCGATGACCGCCAGTTCCGGCACCGTCAGCGCGCGGCGCGGGGCCGCCTTGATGTTCACGGTCATCAGCATGCCGGGCCTGAGGCGAAGGTCCGGGTTGGGCAATATGGCCCGCGCGGTGACAGCGCGGGTCACCGGATCGATCACCGGGTCGATGGAGGCAATGGTGCCGCGAAAGGATTCGCCGGGAAAGGCTGCAGCGCTTGCGACGATCTGCAGGCCGGGCTCGAGCGAGGACAGGAAGGTTTCCGGCACGGTGAAATCGAGCTTGATCCGCGAATGATCGACGATGCTCGCGATGGTGGTTCCGGCGTTGACGACCGTGCCGACCGAAATCCGGCGCAACGACAGCCAGCCCGAAAAGGGCGCGCGAATCACCCGGTCGCTGATCTGGGCCGTGGCCTGAAGGGACTGCGCCCTGGCGATATCGACCGCCGCCTGTTGCTCGTCGACACGGGCGCTGGTCGCAAAGCCCTTTTCCTGCAGCTGGTTCAGGCGCTGGAGCTGCAGCTCCGCCTCGCGCAGGCGGGCGCGGCTTTCGTTGAGATTGGCGCTCTGCTGTGCGCGGACCAGCTCCGCGATCACGGCGCCCTTCTGCACATACTGGCCATCGCGGAAATTGAGCTTCTCGATCCGCTCGGTCACCGATGAGTTGAGATCGGCCTGCTCATTGGCGCCTGCCGTGCCGACAGCCTCGATCGAATCGACGATGTCGGTTTCGGACACGGCTGCCACGATGACCGACGGCGCACCGCCCCTGCCCGCACCGGCGCCTGCACCGGCGCCGGGCCCGCCAGCCTTGCCCTGCCCGCCCGGCGCGCTGTCATCGCCCAGCAGGGAGCAGCCGCCGGCAGCCAGCGCCAATCCGGCAGCGGCAAGAAATGCGAGAACGGCGTTGGGCCGGATTTTCAAGCTCGGACTCCTGGATGTGATGCACACTGTCATGGCTTGTGAAAAGCGCTGGCAAGGAAGGCCATGCATGGCGCGTGTTCTTCTTGGTCATGCCTGTTTCAGGCCATATATGAGCGCCGGATGAATTGCGAGTGACAAGCAGCGCCGTGCGGCTCTTTGACCATGGGCAAGCCTTGGGATATCTGCCATTCTTCCCGATCAGGATCGTCGGCGCACAGGCTCTTGCGCGCACGGTGAAAAAGATGCGCCTGACGAACATGGTCGCAACGTCATTGAAGAAGCGCCGTTCAAACAGGGGTGCTGCAGGCATGGCGCGGAATCGGGATGGAACCGAAGTGCGAAAGCGGGAACTGACGAGATGCTGAAACCTTCTGCGCGGGACAGCCAGGGTGGCGGCCACGAGGACAATCATATGGGCGGCCACATGAGCGGCGATGATGGTGGCGCGGACGGCGGCACCGGCACGGGTGTCGTCACCCGCACGAAGGTGGAGACGCGCAAGCCGTCGCTCTACAAGGTGCTGCTGCTGAACGATGATTACACGCCCATGGAATTTGTCGTCCATGTGCTGCAACGCTTCTTCCGCATGGGAATGGAAGACGCGACGCGGGTCATGCTCCATGTGCATCAGCGCGGAGTCGGGGTCTGCGGAATCTTCACCTATGAAGTGGCCGAAACCAAGGTGACACAGGTGATGGATTTCGCCAGGCAGCACCATCATCCGCTGCAATGCACGCTGGAAAAGGCCTGAATCCCGGCTGGACGATAACCGTCAAAAGCGGTGGCTTTGCGCCGGCTGCCCTTGACGCGGCCGCGGGCCTGCCCTTTTACCAGCCGCGACAATCCGAAAGGGTGGGCCTTTGACCAAGCTGTTCGACAAGATCCTCATCGCCAACCGTGGCGAGATCGCCTGCAGGGTGATCCGCACCGCCCGTCGCCTGGGCATCAAGACGGTTGCAGTCTATTCCGATGCCGATGCCGGCGCGCTGCACGTGGAAATGGCCGACGAGGCCGTCCACCTCGGCCCGCCGCCTGCGGCGCAATCCTATCTCCTGGGTGAAAAGATCATCGAGGCCTGCCTCGCCACCGGCGCGCAGGCCGTTCACCCCGGCTATGGCTTCCTTTCCGAACGGGAATGGTTCGCCAAGGCCCTCGACGAGGCCGGCCTCGTCTTCATCGGCCCGCCGGCTTCGGCGATCGCTGCCATGGGTGACAAGATCGAATCCAAGCGCCTCGCCAAGGCGGCGGGCGTTTCGGTCGTGCCCGGCTTCGTGGGTGAGATCGAGGATACCGACCATGCCGCCCGCATCGCGGCAGAAATCGGCTATCCGGTGATGATGAAGGCTTCGGCCGGCGGTGGCGGCAAGGGCATGCGCCTGGCCTATTCCGAAGCCGAACTGCGCGAAGGCTTCGATGCGGTGCGCCGCGAAGCGAAGGCGAGCTTCGGCGATGACCGCGTCTTCATCGAGAAGTTCGTCGAGCAGCCGCGCCACATCGAAATCCAGCTGCTTGGCGACAAGCATGGCAATGTCGTCTACCTCGGCGAGCGGGACTGCTCGATCCAGCGCCGGCACCAGAAGGTGGTCGAGGAAGCCCCCTCGCCCTTCGTCACGCCGGAAATGCGCAAGGCCATGGGCGAACAGGCCGTGGAGCTTGCGAAGAAGGTGGGCTATTTCTCGGCCGGCACGGTCGAGTTCATCGCCGGCGCCGACCGCAGCTTCTACTTCCTGGAAATGAACACCCGCCTGCAGGTCGAGCATCCGGTGACGGAATGCGTCACCGGCTACGACCTCGTGGAACAGATGATCCGTGTGGCCGCCGGCGAGAAGCTCGCCTTCACCCAGGATGATGTGAAGCTGAACGGCCACGCCATCGAGACGCGCTTCTACGCTGAAGACCCCTATCGCGGCTTCCTGCCCTCCACCGGCCGGCTCGGCCAGTATCGGGAACCGGCGGCTGTCGATGGCGTGCGCGTGGATACCGGTGTCGTCGAGGGCAGCGAAATCTCGATGTTCTACGACCCGATGATCGCCAAGCTCATCACCCACGCCCCCACCAGGCTCGAAGCCGCCGACCGGCAGATCGCTGCGCTCGACCGCTTCTATGTGCGCGGCATCAGCCATAACGCCGACTTCCTTTCGGCCCTGATGCAGCACCCGCGCTTCCGTGCCGGCGAAACGGTGACCACGGCCTTCATCGCAGAGGAATATCCCGAAGGCTTCAGCGGCGCCGAGCATGCCGGCAGCGTGCTGCCGCCCCTGCTCGCGCTTGCCGCCGTCATCGGTCAGGCCGCCGCCGACCGGGCCGCCCATGTCGATGGCCGTCTGAACGGCGATGCCGACGCCGGCACCGAATGGGTGGTCGAGCTTGACGGCGAACAGCACCCGGTCACGCTTGCATGCAAGAATGGTGTCTATCGCGTCACGGTCGACGGGGAAGGCCTCGATGTCGAAACCGGCGGCCAGATCCCGGCCTTCGGTGTCGTCGAGGCGCGCGTGAACGGCAGGGCGGTTGCAGTCCAGGCCGACCGCGTCGGCTCGGGCTTCACCCTCACCCACCATGGCCGCCAGCATCGCATGCGCCTGCTGACGCCGCGCGCGGCGGAACTGGCCCGCTTCATGCTGCCCAAGGTCGCGCCCGACATGTCGCGCTTCCTGCTGTGCCCGATGCCCGGCCTCGTCGTTTCCATCGCCGTGAAGGAAGGCGACAAGGTGGAAGCCGGCCAGCCGCTGGCAGTGGTGGAAGCCATGAAGATGGAAAACATCCTGCGGGCCGAAAAGTCGGCAACGGTCTCGAAAATGCACGCAAAGGCTGGTGACAGCCTCGCCGTGGATGCCATCATCATGGAATTCGAATAGAGCCAGCTCCGCCTCCTGCCTTGTTGCAGAGGTCATGACATCAGCGAAAGCCGCCGGGCGCCTTCAGGCTTCCCGGCGGTTTTTTCATGCCCGGAACGGAAGGCGAAATGCCGGGGCATCCCGCCCGGACAGTTCCGGAAAATGACCGGACACGAAGTGGTTGTCCGTTACGTTTGTTACAATAATGCAACTTGCCGAATCGATGTTAACCACGGTAATACGCTTCTGACAGTTTCACTGTCGCAACATATGGGTCGCAATAAACGGGAACCGTAACAAGGGCGCAAAGCCGAAAAGGCCCGTAAAAAAGGGCCGGCCGAAGCGTCCGACAGGGTCAACCGGCAGGGTCAGGGAACAGTCCACTTGGGAATCGCGTCGAAACTGGTTGCCGCACTTGCGGCCACGACCGCCATAACCGGCGTCGCATCCGCCGCCATCGTCGGCGGCGCCGTCACGGGCGGCACAGCGGTCGCGTATGGCGGCAGCTTCACCATCATCTCGGCGCCTCCGGAAGTGGGCGATGATGATCTGCAGACCAGCAATCTCATCGCCTTCGACGAGTTGCAGGGCGTGAGGATGTCGCGCAACTTCACGCCCAACATCGGCAGCCGGATCCTGAAGGGCGCCCGGGTCAGCAGCCACGGCATCGCCTTCGACCCGTCGCTCTACCGCACCGTCACGGGCTGGGTGGAATTCGACCGCAAGGTGCTCGGTGTCGTCACCGGACGCGTGAAGCTGAACAACACGCACGATCTTCTGGGCGCGCCTGGCACGGCCTATGACATCGTGGCGGGTGCCGGCGGGGAAGCGAACGACATCTTCACCGTCGATGCGCTCAATCCCTATCGCCTCAACATTTCCATGCAGTCGAACTCCCCGGGGGACTTCGTGCGCGTGATCACGGCTGCCGTGCCCGAGCCTTCCACCTGGGCCATGCTGATCGCTGGCTTCGCCATGATCGGCATGATGCGCCGGCGGCAGCGCATGGGCGCCGTTCTCGACTGACACGCTTTCAGGGTCGGACATGATGAAGGGGCGGCTGCCGGAAGGTAGCCGCCCCTTTTCCTGTTCAGCCTTCGCCGGCCCCCCGCCTGGAGCGCAAGAATTTGTTACATTTCCTCAGGGATTTGTGTGCGGGGCAGTTTGCATTCCTTCACGCTCTGCCACTTGCTGACCGGGCCTTAACCACGTTACCAGAATGGCACGGCGGACGAACCCGCCAGAACAAAGGTCGCCCGGCCGCAAAAGGCCGGAAACAAAATTGGGTCGAGACAGTCCAGGAGCCGTACCATGCAGAACCTCACCAAATTCTTCATCGCCACGCCCGTCGCCGCCCTCATGATGGGTGCTGCCGATGCCGCCCACGCCGCAACCGAAGCCGCCGCTGCCGGTGGCGCCATGCAATCCTCCAGCTGGGTGATGATGATCGCCGGTCTCGCCATGGTCGGCCTTGCCTCCGGCGGCCGCAAGCAGGCCCGGCGCAGCGCCGAGCGCCGTGGCCTTTCCCGCCTTGCCGAAGGCCATGAGCGTTCCGCCTCGCGCCTCGGCTTCTCGCGCTGAAGCAGCGCCAGGTCCGCAAACCGGAAGGCCCGGCCACCCAGGGGTGGCCGGGCCTTCGCGTTTCAGGCCACCCAGGCCCGACCCTGCATGATCGTCAGGAAACCGCGCGGCAGCCAAAGCGCGCAGGCGCCTGGAACAGGCACTCGACACGGCGCCCGCCCCGGTTCAGGCCGAACAGGGTCTGCCCCTCGGCCAGCCGCAGGGCTTCCTCCACCTCGGCCACGGTCACCACCGGCCGGCCGTTCACGCTTTCCATGATATCGCCCGGCCGGGGAAAACCGGTGCGCGCCGCAGGCGCGCGCGCTGGCACCTCGACCACGACAACACCCTTCTCGGGCAGGCCGGCTCCCAGTTCCTGCGCCAGCGCCGGGGAGAGGTTGGCGATGGAAACGCCGGCGAGGATATTGCCACTGGCGATGCGGGTGAGTTGCCGGGGCGGCGTCTCCGGGGGCGCAGCCAGCATCAGCTTCAGATTGCTGGCCCGGCCCTGCCGCAGGATGGTGAGCGTGACCGACTCGCCCACGGGCTGGCTGGCGATCTGGTAGCGAAGCGACATGGGGTCGAGCACCGGCTTGCCATCGATGGCATAGACGATGTCCCCCGCCTTCAGCCCGGCCCGGGCGGCGGGCGAAGCAGGGGACACGCCGGTGACCAGCATGCCCGTCGGGCGTTCCAGCCCGGCGGCCTCGGCCGAGTCGAGGGTCAGCGGCTCGCCCTCCACGCCGATCCAGGACGTGACCATCTTTCCGCTTTCGGCGCCGCGCAGGAAGATCTTCACCATGTTGGAAGGCACGGCAAAGCCGAGGCCGATGGAACCGCCGCTTCCCGAGCCGGTGAGGATGGCGGTGTTGATTCCGATCACCTCGCCATTCATCGCGGCCAGCGCGCCGCCGGAATTGCCCTGGTTGATGGCGGCATCCGTCTGGATGAAGAATTGCGCGTCGGATACGCCGATGCCGGTGCGGGCGGTTGCCGATACGATGCCCTGCGTCACCGTCTGGCCGACACCGAAGGGGTTGCCGATGGCGAGCACGAGATCGCCCACCTGCGCCCGGTCGCTGTCCCCCAGTCGGGCGACGGGGATGCGCGCACCGCGCGGATCGATCCGCAGGAGCGCGAGATCGAGCCTCGGTTCGGCGAACACCAGCTTTGCCGGATATTCGCGCCGGTCGGCCAGCGCCACGATGATCTGGTCAGCGCCCTGCACCACATGGTTGTTGGTGACGACAAGGCCCCCGGCATCGACAATGACACCCGAGCCAAGCGAATTCTCGACCCGCGGTTCCGAATTGAAGAGCGAGAAGAAGGGGCTCATCTGCTGGCGCTGGCGCACAACGCGGGCGGTGAAGATGTTGACGACCGCCGGCTGCACCTGCCGCGCCACCGGCGCGAAGGACAGGCTGACCTGCTCCGCCGAGGCCGGGACCATTCGCTCCGCCTGCGGCGCGGCGGACCGGGCCAGTTCGGCCGCTTCCTGCGCGACGATGCCACCGGATCCGGTGAGACCGTTGAACGACAGCGCCAGCGCGAGGCCGCCCGCCACGCCCGCCGCCACCAGAACCGCGCCCTTTGCCTTCATGCTTCCTTACCTCTCGTCGAATAGCACCGCACGCTGGCGGAGTTCGTGATTCCCGACCGCATTGCAAGAGCCTGCCGCGTCGTCCGTGCAGGGCCCATGGGGCGCCACGCTTGAAGCCGCCCTGAACAGTGACAGGATGAACATCAGCCTGCCCCTTTGACAAACGAATCCGTCGCCATCAGCATGCGCTGCAAGAAACGGGAAGGGTTCGAAGGGATGCTCACGCGCAGGCGGTTCGTTGAAATGGCAGCCCTGGCAGCGCTGGCACCGCAAGGCGCCTTCGCCAGCGCGCGCCGGCCGCGGCCATCCTTCGATCCGGCAACGGCCGATGCGTCGGCCATGGCGGCCGCGCTGGCGACAGGCGCGGTCTTGGCGCACGAACTGGTCGAAATCGCGCTCGCGCGGCTTGCGGTTGCCAACCCGCGCCTCAACGCCGCATCCTTCGTGCACGCATCCGAAGCCCGGGCCGCGGCACGCCTGGTTTCCGGCAACAAAGGCGGCAGGGCAGGCCTGCTCGCCGGCATACCCACCTTCACCAAGGACATCGTCGAGGAAAAGGGGCGGCCATACACCCGTGGCTCCCGCGCCTTCGCAAGCCGCATGGGCACGGCCGATTCACCGCAGATCGCAGCGCTCAGGGCCTCAGGCCTCATCCTCCTCGGCCGCACCACAACGCCGGAATTCGGGCTGCTGCCGACAACCGAACCCCTGCTCGGCGGGCCAACGCGCAACCCCTGGAACCCGGACTACAGCGCCGGCGGATCTTCTGGCGGGGCCGGCGCGCTGGTGGCGGCCGGCGTCGTACCCGTCGCCCATGCCTCGGATGGCGGCGGCTCCATCCGCATTCCGGCCAGCATGAACGGGCTGGTGGGCCTGAAACCCTCGCGCGGGCGGATGTCGGGCGAGGAAGGGAACAGGGGCGTCACCGCGCTCAGCGTACACGGCTGCGTCAGCCGCAGCGTGCGTGACACGGCCGCCTGGCTTGCCGCCCATGAATCGCGCGCCGGGCCTCATGCGCCTGTCGGGCTGGTGACATCGCCGGCCCGCCATGGCCTCAGAATCGGCCTGCGGCCCGGATCGGCGGAAGGCCTGCCCCATGCGGATGTGCTCGCCGTGTTCGAGGAAAGCCGGCTGCTCCTCCAGCGCATGGGCCACAAGACCGTCGATGCACCCTTCCCCTACGACGCCCCTGCCATTGCCCCCGCCTTCGAAACCATCTGGGGCCTTGGCGCGGCACGCGACATAGCGGCGGCTTCCGCTCATCTGGGCCGGGAAGCCGGGCCGGGCGACATCGAGCCGGCCAGCTTCGGCATGGCCGCCATCGGCGCTGCCGCCAGCAAGGCGGATGTGGCCAGCGCCATCGCAACGCTCGAAGACATGGCGGCACGCTACAATGCCCAGTTCGATGCCTTCGACATATTGATGACACCGGTGCTCGGCACGCCGCCGCCTGCGCTTGGCCATGTCGGGCCGGATGTTCCGTTCGAGACTCTGCAGGGCCGGTTGCGCCGTCTTGTCGGCTATACGCCGGTCGAGAATGCCGCCGGCGCCTGCGCGATTTCGCTTCCGCTCGGCATGTCGGGCGACGGGCTGCCCATCGGCCTGCAGTTCACCGCCCCGCCGGGGCAGGAACGGCGCCTTCTTGAACTGGCGCTTGGCATCGAGGCCGCCCGGCCATGGGCAGATCGCAGGCCCCGGTCATGGGTGGCCTGAACCCGCGCGGCGGACCCGGCGCGATGCGGCGGCTCGATACGGGCCTGCTGCTGCGGGCCTATGCCGCCGGGCTTTTCCCCATGGCGGACACCCGCGAGGACGAGGATGTGTTCTGGGTGGAACCAAGGCGGCGCGGCATCCTCCCGCTTGACCGCTTCCACCTGCCCCGCTCGCTGGCGAAGGTGCTGAAGCAGGAGCGTTTCCTGCACAGCCATGACCGTGCCTTCGAGCGCGTGATCGCCCTGTGCGCGGCGGAAGCCCGGGGCCGCGAGGAAAGCTGGATCAACCCCACCATCATCGACGCCTATTGCCGCCTGCACGCGCAAGGCCATGCCCATTCGATCGAAACCTGGAACCGGGACGGCGAACTGGTGGGCGGGCTATACGGCATTCGCATCGGGGCGGCCTTCTTCGGCGAAAGCATGTTCAGCCGCGAAACCGATGCGAGCAAGGCGGCCCTGGCCCATCTCGTGGCGTGCCTCAGGGCCGGTGGGTTCCTGCTTCTGGACACGCAGTTCCTGACCGCCCACCTCGCCCGCTTCGGCGGAACGGAGGTGCGGCGCAGCGTCTATCTCGGCTTGCTGGGCGAGGCGATTCGCGCGCCGGCCGACTGGGGGCGGCTGGACCGCCTCTGCGCTCAGTCCGCTTCCGGTTGCGCGGCAGGGATCGTATCACCGACCGGTGCAGAGGCAGGGGCGGGCGCGGCCAATGGCGTGGCAGCGCGGTTTGCCGGTGCTTCTGCCGGAGCGGCTGCCTTAACCGGGGCCGATGCGGGCGCGCGCGCCGAAGACCT
>CAYMZC010000035.1:10845-18732 GCA_964394815.1 uncultured Sandaracinobacter sp.
CTGCCGGAGCGGCTGCCTTAACCGGGGCCGATGCGGGCGCGCGCGCCGAAGACCTGGCTGGCGGGCCATCCGGCCGGTTTATCGTGCAGCTCCTGAGCCAGACATCATAGACCGGATGCACAAAAGGATTGAGCGAGGGCGACTCGGCAAAGAGCCAGCCTGAAAACACCAGCCTTGGCTGCGCTGCGCTGCCGGAAACAGTAGCGGACGCCGCAGTCTGCAGCGCTGACTGGCGCTGCTCCACCACCTGCACGAAAGCGGCCGTCTGCCGCTTCTCATGTGGCAGTGTCTGGTCGCAGGTGCGGAGGATTCCCGAAAGGCGGCCGTGCCGGAACCGTTCGCCGGGCTTCAGCCGGTATTCCGCTGTCGCCCCCTGCCGCTTGTCGAGCACGCCGATCACGGCCACGCGGTCAACGGCCGCGCGGTCAACGGCCGCGCCATTGCTGGCAGTCACCGGCGGCGTCTGGGCGGACAAGGCCCCGGCCCAGGCCACAGGAGCCATGAGGGCCAGAAGGGCAGGCCCCTTGCGGGATGGCATCGGCATGCGCCGGCAGCTGGGCATCGGCATGCGCCGGCAGCCGGGCGGCCTCATCCGGCCGCGCCGGTGGCAGCCTCGCCTGCCGGCTTGCTGCCCCCGCTGCTGTTGATGACAGAGCCGATCAGGCCCATCAGGTCGGTTGCGCCCTGGGTGTCGAGGATCTCGTCGCCCGGCAGCAGCATTTCACTATCCCCGCCGGGCACAAGGGCAATGAAGCTGCCCCCGAGCAGGCCTTCCGAGGTGATGGCTGCCGAGCTGTCCGCCGGAAGCTGCACAGCGCCGGACAGGCTGAGTGTCAGCACCGCCTGGAAGCTCGCGGGGTCGAGCGTCTGTTTCGTGACGCTGCCGACCTTCAAGCCAGACACACGGACATCGGAACCGACGGTGATTCCGGTCGAGTTGGGGAAGCGCGCCGTCAGTTCATAGCGCGGGCCATCGACGGGGCTGCCCGTGCGGTCGAGCGCGAAAAGAAGGAACCAGACCGCCACGCCAACCACGAGAAGGCCCGTGATCGCATCCGCCACATGATCCTTGAGAAGCTGGGCCATGCCAGCCTCAGTCGCCCGGGGCCCAGGCGTGGTAATCGGCCGCCGCCGGCGCCCGATGTCCGCCGGCCGCCAGCGCGCCGCGCGGCAGTTCGGGGTGGTCGCTTCCCGTCGGGTTGTGACGCCAGGGCTTCTCCCAGGCCTTTACCGGCAAGGGCACATCGCTCGGCGGTTCCAGCCGGCTCTTGTGCAGCCACAGGTGCCATTCCGGCGGCACGCGGCTGCTGTCATTGTCGACAGCATAGATCACCCAGCGCCGCTGGCCGGACTTGTCCTCATAATAGATGTTGCCGTCGGCATCGCGCCCCACCTCACGGCCATTGAGGCGGGTATTGAGCCAGGTGCCGAAGGTGGAGCCTGTCCACCAGGTGAAGATGTTGAAGCCCATGTCGCCTGCCCTACCCTTTCGCGGGGCGGAAGCGCAAGCGGCCAGCGTCACGATTGCATGCCGCCATGACCCCTTGCCCGGGATTCATCACCACTCCACCCGGTCGCCCGGCTTCACCCCGATACGCGCGGCTTCGCCACCGGCAAGCTCCAGCACGGCCGCGACCGGCCCGTCGGACAGCAGCAGGCTTTCCGAGTGCGGCACGGCCATGGCCGCGATGTTGCGCACACGACCATCGGCCCCGATGAACAGCAGGTCGAGGGGTATAAGCGTATTCCGCATCCAGAAGCCGGCCTCGCGCGCAGGCGTCATCGGAAAGAGCATGCCCGTGCGCGGCGCCATGCGGGTGCGGAACATCATTCCGTGCGCCTGCTGTTCGGGGGTTTTGGCAAGCTCCACTCGATAATCATGGCGCTTGCCATCCTGCGTGCGGATGCTGAGGGCGATGACCTCCAGCCCGGTCTGCGGCTGGCCCCGGGCCTGTCCGTGGGCAGGCGCGCCGCGCGCTTCGAGCGGCGCTGACAGCATGACGGTTGCCATGATCGGGGCCGCCGCCATCAGGGCGGCGGCGGACAGCGCAATGGGGCGACCGGCGGGCCTAGTGCGCCTGATCGTCCCTGCCGGGCAGCACCGCGACGGCAAGGGCGCCCCTTGGCCCGCTGTGGACCCGGGCGAGAATCGACTGGCCCGGAAGAAGGGTTTCGAAACCGCCCCGGCGAACCGTTTCCATGTGGATGAAGACTTCGGTGACACCATCGCCTCTCAGAAGGAAACCATAGCCCTTGGTCCTGTTGAACCAGCGAACCTGAACCGGCTCGTAATCACCGGCTTCCTCGAGATAGTCCAGCGGGTCGACGCGACTGGTCGCCCGGCGGCTGGCGGCGGCCTCGTCCTTTTCGACGGCCTGCGAGGTATCGATGGCGAGGATGGCGGAAGCCTGGCGCCCGCGCGGCCCGGCGCGGACAAGGGCTGTAACTAACGTTCCTTCCGGCACGGATTTTCGCCCATGCCCGCTCAGGAGATTGTAATGGATGAGCACGTCGCCGCCATCGTCATCGGGGGTGATGAAGCCATAGCCCTTCACCGTGTCGAACCATTTGACACGGCCCGAAAGCTCGACATCGCCCAGGCTGGCACCAGACGAAACCTGCATCTCGAATTCATCGTCGCCATTGTTGTCCGACTCTTCGCCGGCAAGGCCTCTCACACCTCTCATCGCAGTTCCGATTTCACGTAACAACGCCCGCGAATCCTTCCGGACCGCGAACTTTCTTTCCGACCATCTCCACGCTAACAGGTCATATCGCTTGGGAAAAGCAGGTTTTAGACAAGCCTGTCACATAATGCGATGATTTACACAGCCCTTATCGCATTGGAGTCATGATGGAACTGCAAGGTGAAACCGAAATCCGGGCGCCGCGCGAAAAAGTCTGGGCAGCGTTGAACGACCCTGCTGTCCTGGCCCGCGCGATCGATGGCGTGGAACGGCTGGAAGCCGCAAGCCCGACTCGGTTCGAGGGCGTGCTGAACGCGAAAGTGGGCCCGGTGAAGGCGAAGTTCAGCGGCGCGGTCGAGCTTACGGAAATCGATGCGCCCAACCGCTATGTGCTGGTGGGCGAGGGCAAGGGCGGGGTCGCGGGCTTCGCCAAGGGCTCCGCCGACGTGACGCTGACCGACCTGCCCGACGGCGGCACCAGGCTCGCCTATGTCGCGCGCTCGCAGGTGGGCGGGAAGCTGGCCCAGCTTGGCACAAGGCTGATCGAAGGCACGGCGCGCGGCTATGCCGAAGGCTTTTTCGCAGCCCTCAAGGCAGAGCTTGAAGGCCCGGCGCCGGCAGCGGGCGAAGAAACGGCAGCCGCCACGGCCGTGGCACCGCCGCCCGCCGAAGCCATGCCGGCAGAAGCCAGGGCCGTGCCCGGCTGGATCTGGATCGCGGCGCTTTCGCTTCTCGTCCTCATTCTTCTCTACTGGCTGGCCTGAACGCCATGACCGGCAGGGACGAACTGGGCCAGCTTCTGGACAGGGCGCATGCCTGGCAGGCCGCCGGGCATCGCATGGCGCTGGCGACTGTCGTGCGCACCTGGGGCTCCGCGCCGCGGCGGCCGGGAAGCCTGCTCCTCGTTCGCGACGACGGCCTGTTCGAAGGCTCGGTTTCGGGTGGCTGCGTCGAGGGGGCCGTGATCGCGGCGGCGCGCGCCCGCATGGACAAGGGCGGCGGCGAGCGCCTTCATTTCGGCGTGGCAAGCGAAACCGCCTGGGAAGTCGGCCTGGCCTGCGGCGGCGAGATCGAGATCCTGGTGCAGGCAGTCGATGCCAGCGGCTTTCCGCCAGAGCTCTTCGGCCGCATGGCCGAAGCGCGGGCGGCAGGCACGACGCTGAGCCTCGCTGCCGATTTCGCCAGCGGCCGCACGTTGGAAGGCAATCAGGGCGATTTCGTCTTCCGCATCGATCCGCCCCTGCGGCTGATCATGGTGGGCGCCGTGCACATCGCCCAGACACTGGCGCCCATGGCGGCGATGCTGGGCTACCAGCCGCTCATCGTCGATCCACGCGGGGCCTTTGCCGCCGGCCCGCGCTTTGCCGGCTATTCGGTGGATGGCCGCTGGCCGGATGAGGCGATGGCCGAATGGAAGCCCGATTCGGCCACCGCCGTCGTCACCCTCACCCATGATCCCAAGCTGGATGATGTGGCGCTGGCCGAAGCGCTGCGCTCCCCCGCTTTCCACATCGCGGCCCTCGGCTCCCGCAAGACCCATGCGGCGCGGCTCGAACGGCTTTCGGCGCAGGGCTTTTCCGATTCCGATCTGGCCCGCATCGAAGGCCCGGCCGGGCTCGACATCGGGGCCGCCAATCCTGCCGAAATCGCCCTGTCCGTCGCGGCCGGAATGGTGGCGGCCTGGCGCCGGCGCGCATGATCTTCGCCGAGCTGCCGCTCGACGAGGCCGCGGGCGCCGTGCTCGCCCATGCGCTGCTGATCGGCGGCACCCGGATACCCAAGGGCACGCCGGTCGATGCCGGGCTGCTCGCAATGGCGCGGCAGGCAGGCCTTGACCGGCTGTGGGTGGCGCGGGCCGGGGCGGAGGACATCGACGAGGCCGATGCGGCAGCCCGGATCGGGCAGGCCCTGGCCGGTCCCCATGTCGAAGCGCGCCCGCCCGTCCATGGCCGCGCCAATCTGCATGCGCTGGCCTCCGGGCTGCTGCTGGTGAAGACCGAAGCGCTGGACCGGGCCAATGCAATCAGCGAGGCCATGGCAATCGCCACCCTGCCCCCCTTCACCCCCGTGCGCGCCGGAGACCTGCTGGCGACGGCCAAGATCATCCCCTACGCCCTGCCGGCCGATGCCGTTGGCGCTGCCGGGCAAGCGGGGCGCGACGCCATAGAGGTCGCGCCATGGCGGCAGGGCCTGCGCGCCGTGATGATCCAGACCCGCCAGGACGGCACGGCCGACAAACTGCTGGAAAAGGCGCGGGACGTGACCGCCCGCCGGCTTTCGCTGCTGGGCATCCGGCTGGAAGAGGCCGCCCCAGTGCCGCACGCTGTCGCGCCACTGTCCAGGGCCATCGCCGCCGCACGGGCGGACCTGTTGCTGGTGGCCGCCGCCACCGCAACCACCGACCGGGCCGACGTGGTGCCGGCAGCACTTGTTGCCGCCGGCGGCCGGATCATCCGGCTGGGCATGCCGGTGGACCCCGGGAATCTGCTGCTTCTGGGCACGCTTTGCGGGGCCGGGGGCAGGGTCGGGGCCACGGTCATCGGCCTGCCCGGCTGCGCGCGCAGCCCCAAGCGTAACGGGCTGGATCTCGTGCTGGAACGCTTCGCGGCGGGCCTGCCGCTCGATTCCGGCGTGATCGCCCGCATGGGGGTTGGCGGGCTGCTCGAAGGCTCGGGGCGGCTTTCCCCCTGGGGGTGGAGCGGGTGACGGTCGGCGCAATCCTTCTGGCGGCCGGCGCGTCGCGGCGCATGGGGGCGGCAAAGCTGGCCCTGCCCATCGCCGGCCGGCCGATGATTGCCCGCACGCTCGATGCCGTCGCCGAGGCCGGTATTCCGGCCCTGATGGTCACGGGCGCACATGCAGATGCCGTGCTGGAAGCCGCACCCGGCGTGCCCCATGTGCACGCCGCTGAACATGCGGAGGGGCTGGCCGAAAGCCTGAAGGCCGGGCTGGCCGCCGCCCCGGCGGACTGGACCGCCGCCCTTGTCGTTCTGGGGGACATGCCCTTTGTCCTGCCATCGACCCTGCGGGCGCTCGCGGCGCGGCTGGAAGCCGGGGCCATGGCGGTCGTGCCGGTGGTGGCTGGCAGGCGCGGCAACCCGGCGGGTTTTGCCCGCACCGCCTGGCCAAGGCTGATGGCGCTGTCGGGCGACAGGGGCGCGCGCCCGTTGCTCGATGCGCTGGGGGCAGTGGACA
Organism: uncultured Sandaracinobacter sp.; assembly: GCA_964394815.1. Taxonomy (GTDB): domain Bacteria; phylum Pseudomonadota; class Alphaproteobacteria; order Sphingomonadales; family Sphingomonadaceae; genus Sandaracinobacteroides. Next base: position 16,728 of record CAYMZC010000035.1, read on the forward strand.
TCCCCGTCGACGACCGGGGCATATTGCGCGACATCGACCGGCCCGAAGACCTGCCCGGCGAGGAAACGCCCGATCCGGAAGTGCGGCCATGAAAAACCGGCCATGAAAAAGGGGGCAGCCCGGCAGGCCGCCCCCTTCCTGTCTGTCGCCGGTTTCCGTGGAAGCCGGTCGGGCGTCAGTTCTTCGCCTTGTCCACCAGCTTGTTCTTGGCGATCCACGGCATCATGGCGCGCAGGCGTCCACCGACTTCCTCGATCGGGTGGGCGGCGGCGGCCTTGCGGCTGGCCTTCAGTTCGGGCTGGCCGGCACGATTGTCGAGGATGAAGTTCTTCACGAAACGGCCGGCCTGGATGTCGGCCAGCACGCGCTTCATCTCGGCCTTGGTTTCGGCGGTGATGATGCGCGGGCCGGTGGTGATGTCCCCATATTCGGCCGTGTTCGAGATGGAGTAGCGCATGTTGGCGATGCCGCCTTCATAGAGCAGGTCCACGATCAGCTTGGTTTCGTGAAGGCACTCGAAATAGGCCATTTCCGGCGCGTAGCCGGCTTCGACCAGCGTTTCGAACCCGGCCTGGATCAGGTGGGTGATGCCGCCGCACAGCACGGCCTGCTCACCGAACAGGTCGGTTTCGCATTCCTCGCGGAAGTTGGTCTCGATGATGCCCGAGCGCCCGCCGCCGATGGCCGAGGCGTAGGACAGCGCGACATCCATGGCGTTGCCGCTGGCGTTCTGGGCCACGGCCACGAGGCAGGGCACGCCGCCGCCCTTCTGATATTCGGAGCGCACGGTGTGGCCGGGGCCCTTGGGCGCGATCATGATCACATCGAGGTCGGCGCGCGGCTCGATCAGCCCGAAGTGGACATTGAGGCCATGGGCGAAGGCAAGGGCCGCGCCCTGCTTCAGATTGGCGGCGAGATCATCGGCATAGATGGCAGCCTGATGCTCGTCGGGCGCGAGGATCATGACGATATCGGCCCAGGCGGCGGCTTCGGCGTTCGACATCACCTTGAAACCGGCGCCTTCGGCCTTGGCGGCCGTGGCCGAACCGGGGCGAAGCGCGATGGCGACTTCGGCGACACCGCTGTCGCGCAGGTTCTGGGCATGGGCATGGCCCTGGCTGCCATAGCCGACAATGGCGACCTTCTTGGACTTCACCAGCGCCAGATCGGCATCGGCATCATAATAAACGCGCATCAAATGGTCCTTCGTGATGGCTGTGCCCGGGCGCAAGGCCCGGCGGGGGGTGAACAGGTACGGGCACGCGGCCCGGCAATCGCTGAAGGCGTTACAGCGCCGTGGCGCCGCGCGAAAGGGCCACGACACCGCCGCGCGCCACTTCCACAAGGCCGACTTCGCGCATCAGCTCGATGAACTGGTCGACCTTGGTGGTGGAGCCCGAGACCTCGAAGACGAAGCTCGATGTCGTCGTGTCCACCGGGCGGGCGCGGAAGATGTCCGCCAGCCGCAGCGCCTCGACCCGCTTCTCGCCGGTGCCGGCCACCTTCACCAGCGCCAGCTCGCGCTCCACATGGGGGCCAAGCGCCGTCAGGTCGGTGACGCTGTGCACGGGCACGATTCGGTCGAGCTGGGCGCGGATCTGGTCGATCACGCGGCTCGGGCCGGTCGTCACGATCGTGATGCGGCTGACGGCATGGTCTTCCGAAACATCGGCAACCGTCAGGCTCTCGATATTGTAGCCGCGCGCGGAAAACAGGCCGGTGATGCGGCCGAGCACGCCGGATTCATTGTCGACAAGGATGGAAAGCGTGTGCCGCTCCTGCGGCTCTTCAGCCGCATGGGCGCCGGTGTGCATGTCGGGAACTGTCGCCATCAGACCAGCGCCTCCGCCGCGCGATCGAAACTGCCGCTCACCTGATCGGGGCCGAGCAGCATGTCGGTGTGGGCCGCACCCGACGGAATCATCGGGAAGCAGTTGGTGAGCTTTTCCACCCGGCAATCGACGAAGACCGGGCCATCATGCGCCAGCATGGCGGCAATGCCCGA
>CAYMZC010000036.1:0-18629 GCA_964394815.1 uncultured Sandaracinobacter sp.
CGCGCATGTAGGCACGGTTGGCCCGCAGCGAGGCAAAGCGCGGAACCGGCAGGCCGGAGCGATATTTCAGCGCATCCTTGTTGGTGGGCTGGTTGGTGGGCTGCTGTTCAGCGGCCTTTTCAGCCGCGCCCGTTTCCTGGGCAAGGCCCGGGGCCGGCAGGGCAAGCAGGGCGAGTGCCGGGAAGAGGCAGAGCAAATGCAGATTGGCGCGCATGGTCGCTCCCTGCCAAGCTCCGCGCGGGCTTGCAAGCGCCGCGCCCGCCCGCCTACGATGGCGCCATGCCGGCAACACGCTTCCACAAATATGACCGCAAGCTCCGAGTCATCGTCACCCGTCGTCTGCCACAGGCGGTGGAAACCCGCATGGCCGAGCTGTTCGACGTGGAGCTGAACTTCACCGACATGCCCTTCACGCGCGAGCAGCTTGCCGATGCGATGAAAAGGGCGGACGTGCTCGCCCCCACGGTGACGGATGAAATCGACGCCGCCCTCATCCGCGAGGCCGGGCCGGATCTGAAGCTCATCGCCAATTTCGGCACCGGGGTCGATCACATCGATCTTTCCGCCGCCCGCGCCAGTGGCATCACCGTCACCAACACGCCCGGCGTTCTCACGGACGATACGGCCGACATGGTGATGGCCCTTATCCTGTCTGTTCCGCGCCGGCTTTCCGAAGGCGAAAAACTCGTCCGCTCGGGCGCCTGGCCGGGGTGGTCGCCCACGGGCATGCTGGGGCACCGCATCACCGGAAAGCGGCTGGGCATCGTGGGCATGGGCCGCATCGGCCAGGCGGTGGCCGCGCGCGCGCGCGCCTTCGGTCTGTCGATCCATTATCATAACCGCCATCGCCTGCCGAAGGCGGTGGAAAACAGCCTCGAGGCAACCTGGTGGCCAACGCTCGACGCCATGCTGGAGCGTGTCGACATCGTCAGCCTGAACTGCCCCGAAACCGCCGAAACCCGGCACATGATCAATGCTGCCCGGCTTCGGCTGATGCAGCCGCATGCCTATCTCATCAACGCCGCACGCGGCGCACTGGTCGACGAGGCGGCCCTTGTCGCCGCGCTTGCCACCGGCGGGATCGCGGGTGCCGGCCTCGATGTCTATGAACATGAGCCGGCCATCGCGCCCAAGCTTCTGGAGCTTCCGAATGTCGTGCTGCTGCCGCACATGGGCTCCGCCACCTTCGAGGGGCGGCAGGACATGGGCGAGAAGGTCATCACCAACATACGTGTCTTTTCGGATGGCCATCGCCCGCCGGACCAGGTGCTCGCCGATTTCTGAGGCCGGCCGCCGCCCCTGCGGAGCGCGCGGATGATCCACCAGAAGGAACTGCGCTTCGCCATCATCTGCTATGGCGGGGTCAGCCTTGCCGTCTACATGCACGCCGTCACCAAGGAGCTGTGGAAGCTTCTGAAGGCGAGCGAGGCGCGCCGCTCCGGCCATGCTGCCGAAGGTGACAGCGAGCCGCATTGGCGCGGCCTGCTCGACGCCATCGGCCAGACGACCGATCTCGCCGTCATATGCGATGTGATGACGGGGGCATCGGCTGGCGGGCTGAACGCCGTGCTGCTGTCCAACGCCATCACCCTGGGCCATGACATGGAGCCGCTGCGCGAGATGTGGCTGGTGGATGCCGATGTCGAGAATCTGCTCGACCCCGAGGCCCGCCCGCGCGAAGGCGTCTCACGCTGGCTTTCAGCCTTCTACAAGGAGCCTGTCGCCTGGTATGCGGCGCGCAAGTCCGGCAGCCTTGCCTCCGTCGATGTGCCCGAGGTGCGGGCGGAAGTCGCGCTGAAGCTCGCCGGGTTCGTGCGCAGCCGCTGGTTCGAGCCGCCCTTCTCGGGCGATGTGCTCACCGCCATGCTCGACCGGGCGATGGACGCCATGGCCGCAGGGGACCGCGGGCCGCCGCTCATTCCGCCGGGCCTGCCGCTCGACCTGCATGTGACGGTGACCGATTACTGGGGCGTCTCGGCCGATCTTCCCATCCATTCCCCGGCTTCGGTGCAGGAGCGCGAGCACCGGCGCATGTTCGCCTTTTCCTCGCCCGCCGTCATCCGCGAGCCGGGCCAGGCCGATGGCGTGATCCTGCCGCCGCGCCTGGCAGCCGGCCAGCGGCCCGAGCAGTTGCTGGCCGCGCGCGCCACGGCAAGCTTTCCCGGCGCCTTCCCGCCTGCCACCATCCTCGAGGTGGACCGGCTGATGGCGAAGAAGGGGGAAGCCTGGCCCGGCCGCGCTGCCTTCATCGATGCGCAGCTGCAAAGCGACCGCCCGCCCGAGGCGGTGCAGCTGATCGACGGATCGGTCCTGAACAATGCGCCCTTCGGCCCGGCGATCGCAGCCGTGCGCACCCGCCCGGCCCATCGTGATGTCGATCGCCGCTTCATCTACATCGACCCCAAGCCCGGTATCGGCGGCGTTGTCGATGCGCTCGAGGGCCGCGAACCGGGCTTCTTCACTGCGATCCTGCGCGCGCTGGCCGATATCCCGCGCGAGCAGCCGATCCGCGACAGTCTGGAAGCGATCAACGCGCTATCGGCGCGAATCCGCCGGATGCGCACCGTGACCGATGCGATGCACCCGGCGGTGGAAGCCGCCATCCAGCGCGCCATCGGGCGCAGCTTCTTCCTCTTTCCTGTCAGCCCGGCGCGGCTGGCGAAGGCGCGCTCGCGCATCCAGTCCGATGCCGCGCGCGAGGCCGGTTTTGCCTTCGGCGCCTATGCCCAGCTGAAGCTGCGAAACGTGCTCGACGATACAGCGCAGATGCTGGGCGATCTGGCGGGGCTTGGGTTCGAGGCGCGCGGCAAGCTGCGCGACGCACTTGGCGATGCCGCCGCCGCGCGCGGCGCCTACGCCCATGACGAGGCCCTGGGCCGCCAACCCGAGAGTTGCGGTTATGTGAGGCTGTTGCGTCAGCTGGACATCGCCTTTCGCGTGCGCCGCCTGCGCTTCTTCCTCCGCCACCTGACCGCGGGCATCGCCGCCACATCGGACCCTGTCGAGCGCGACCGGGCCGAGCGGCTGAAAGCGCGGCTGCACCTCGTGACAGGCCCGTTCGAGGCGCGCCGGCGTCTTGCCTCCCTTCCCGACCGGGATGGCCTTTCCGAAGCGGTCGAAGCGGTGCTGCAGGCGCGGGAGCCGGAATCCCGGGTCGTTGCCGCCAGCCAGGCCATCGACCGGCTGGCCGGCGTGCTCGGCCTGTCCGCGCTCGATGCCGAGGCGGACCGAATCCTGGTAGAGGCCGCCGCGGACGAGGGCTTCGGCCGCGACATGCGCCGCGACCTCATCCGCTCCTGGCTTGGCTTTCCCTTCTATGACATCGCCATCCTGCCGCTGATGCAGGAAGATGCCGATGGCGGCTTCGAGGAGCTGAAGGTGGACCGCATTTCCCCGGACGATGCCGCCGCCCTGCGCGATGGCGGCACGCGGGCCTGCCTGAAGGGCTGGCAGCTCAACGCCTTTGCCGCCTTTTTCAGCCGCGCCTATCGTGAGAACGACTATCTGTGGGGCAGGCTGCATGCGGCAGAGCGGCTGGTGGACATCGTGCTGAGCGCGGTGCCGGATGCCGATGTGGATCCGCAGCCGTGGAAGGCGCGGATCTTCCGCGCGATCCTGACAGCCGAGCGACCGCATCTCGACCGCATCGGGCCGCTGTTCGACGAACTTGAAGGGGTGCTGGCGCAATGGGAGCAACAGGCAGGACACTGATGGCCGGCCGCCGTGACCTGCTGAAGGCCATGGCGGCAGGCGTTGTGGCGGCCGCCACGGCGAAAGGTCCGCTATCGGCGCGATCGCCGGAAGCCGGGCATGCAGCCGTACAGGCGCTGATCGATGGCTATGTTGCCGGGGGCAAGGTGCCGGGGGCGATCGTCGGCCTGTTGGCGCCGGGCCGCTTCCGCCCCCGCTGGCTGACAGCCGGGCGCACGCTTTTCGAAGGGGGGCGCCCTGTCAGCCCAGATACGCTGTGGCGCATCTATTCCATGACGAAGCCCATCACCGGGATCGCGGTGATGCAGATGGTGGCCGATGGAAGGCTCGCGCTCGATACGCCGATCGCCGACATAATGCCGGAATTCCGGACCATGCGGGTGCTGACGGACCCTGAGACCAGCCTTGAATCCCGCCCGGCCACGCGCCCCATCCGCGTGCGCCACCTGCTGACCCATACGGCAGGCTTCGGTTACACCATCAGCGGCGATGGTCCGCTGGAGCGGGAATATCGACGTCTCGGGCTACTGCCCATGTCGTCGCGGCTTCTGATGCAGGCGGGCGATGCCGAGGCGCCGGACCTGCGCAGCTACATGGAGCGGCTGGCGACGCTGCCGCTCCGGACCGAACCGGGTGCTGCATGGCGCTATTCGGTGGCGCTCGATGTTGCGGGCGCAATGCTGGAGCGGCTGACGGGCGAGAGCCTCGACCGGCTGCTCGAACGGCAGATCTTCCGCCCGCTCGGCATGGCAGACACGGTCTTCGCGCTGCGCCCCGCCCAGATGGAGCGGCTGGCGGGCCTTTATGCCTGGCGCGATCCCCGGACGATGAAGCCCCTGGAGCGGCCGGTGCTGATCGACGGGCCGGAGAAAAGCGAATGGGCCGCACAGCCCCGGATGCTGGCCGGCGGGGCCGGGCTGATATCCTCGGCCGAAAATTACGCCCGTTTCGCCCAGATGCTGCTGAACGAGGGCATGTTCGAAGGGCGCCGTCTGCTTGCGCCCGGCCACGCGCGCATGGCGATGACCAACCAGACCGAGGGCGGCGTTCTGAGCGCTGCGGGCGAGGGCCACGCCAGCGGCGGGCGGGTGACGCTGTTCGACCCCGAGCCCGGAAAGACGGGCGATCCGGCCGGCCTTTGGGGCTGGGGCGGGGCTGCCGGCACGCTTTTCCATGTCGATCGCGTCCGTGGTTGTGCGGTGGTGCTGATGCTGCAGAGCTTTGGCGACGATGATGGCCCATCGCCCGAAGCGCTGCGCCGGGCCCTTGGCGGCACTGGCTGAGGCCGGCCGAGGCCCGGCGTTTCAGCCCAGCCGGGCAAGCGCCCAGCGCGCGGCGTCCGACACAAGGGGCGACGGGTCGTCGACAAGGGCCAGAACTGCCGGGCGCAGGGCCGGCAGCCCGCTGTTGCCGGCGGCATAGAGGCAGTTGCGGACGAATCGGTCGCGCCCGATCCTCTTGATGGGCGAGCCGGAAAACACCTGCCTGAACCCGGCATCGTCGAGCTTCAGGAAATCGGCCAGAAGCGGCGCGCTCAGCTCGGCGCGCGGGTTGAAGGCCGGATCCGCCGGCACATGGGCAAAGCGGTTCCAGGGACAGGCGTCGAGGCAGTCGTCGCAGCCATAGATGCGGTTTCCGAGTTTGCCACGCAGCGCTTCGGGAACCGGCCCCTTGTGCTCGATGGTGAGATAGGAAATGCACAGCCGCGCATCGACACGCCCCGGCGCCACGATGGCGCCGGTGGGGCAGGCGGTGATGCAGGCCGTGCAGCTGCCGCAACTGCCCTTCGCGCCCGTATCGGCCAGCGGCGGAAGTGCTGCCGTCGTGTAGATGGCGCCGAGGAACAGCCAGTTGCCGTGCCTGCGGCTGAGCAGATTGCTGTGCTTGCCCTGCCATCCAAGCCCGGCGGCCTCGGCCAGCGGCTTTTCCATGACAGGCGCCGTGTCCACGAACACCTTCACATCCTCGCCCGTGCGCAGCGCCAGCCAGCCAGCCAGCTGCTTCAGCCGGGGCTTGACCACATCATGATAATCCCGCCCCAGCGCATAGACGGAAATGGTCGCCCGTTCCGGCAGGGCGAGGTTGCGCGAAGGCGGCAGGGCGGGCGTATAGGGCAGGCCCAGCATCACGACCGAACGCACCTCGGGCCACAGGCCCTTCGGGCTGGCGCGGCGGTCGGCGGTGTCTTCCATCCACAGCATGTCGCCATGGCAGCCACCGGCCAGCCACTGGCGCAACCGCGCGCCGGTTTCCGGGGCGGCATCGGCCGGTGCAATGCCGAAGGCGGCGAAACCCAGCCTGCGGGCTTCGGCCGCCAGCGCCTCAGAAATCAAGCTTGTCATAATCCGCCGGCGGCCGGATGCCTTCCATCCGGTCGACGAGGAGCGCCCGGAAGGAGGGGCGCGACTTGAGGGCCGAATACCAGATCTTGGCGCTCTGGTGGCCGCGCCAGTCGATCCCGCCGAGATAGTCGGCAACCGAAATCTGGGCGGCGGCGTGGATGTCGGCGATGCTGAACAGCGGGCCGGCCAGCCAGCGGTTCACATCGAGCAGGTCGTCCACATATTGCAGGTGCAGTTCGGCGGCCCTGTTGGCGTTGCGGATCGAGATGCCATCCGGCATGCCGCGCAGCACGACGCGCTTGTACATGCGCTCGGCAAGCAGGGGGGCGGTCACCTCGGCATAGAAGCGCTGTGCGAACCAGGCGCCAAGCCGCCGCGCCTCGGCCCGCTCGGCCGCGCTGCCGCCGATGAGCGGCGGGCGCTCGATCGTTTCATCCAGATATTCGATGATGGCGCTGCTGTCGCACAGCACCAGGCTGCCGTTTTCCATGACCGGCGTCTGGATGGCGGGATTCAGGCGCGACAGCGTTTCCCCCCGTTCCCACGGGTAGGCAAGCACGAGTTCGTGCCGGACACCCTTTTCAGCCAGCGCAAAGCGGACCGCGCGCGAAAAGGGGCACAAGGGAAACTGGTGGAGGCGCCACATGAATCACCCTTTTAGCGCCACTTGCGCCAAGCGCCAGCATAACGGATGACTTCCGGCCCGGAGATTTTCGGAGGGGTGCCACGGGAAGGCGCCGCGAGTGCGACGGCATGTGGCCTTGAACCTTTTTCCACGCTTCCGGATGACGGTTTCCAGTGCTAGCACAGCATGGAAGAAGGGAGAGATTCATGGATCTGGCGTTCAGCCCGGAAGAGGTTGCCTTCCGCGAGGAAGTGCGTGCGTTCATTGCCGAAAACTACCCGGCCAGCCTGCGTGGCAAGCAGGACGAAGGTGACGAGCTCGGCCGCGAGGACATGTTGTCATGGCATCGAATCCTGGCGAAGAAGGGCTGGTCGGCACCGGCCTGGCCCAGGGAATATGGCGGCACCGGCTGGACCGCGACCCAGCGCTACATCTTCTCGGAAGAGCTTGCCCGTGCAGACACGGTGGCCGTGCTGCCCTTCGGCATAAACATGGTCGGCCCGGTGATCTACACCTTCGGCACGCCCGAGCAGAAGGCGAAGCACCTGCCCGGCATCCTTTCGGGTGATGTGTGGTGGTGCCAGGGCTATTCCGAGCCGGGCGCCGGATCCGACCTCGCCAACCTGCGCACCCGCGCCGAGCGCGTGACCGAGGACGGCAAGGACTATTACATCGTCAACGGCCAGAAGACCTGGACGACGCTTGCCCAGCATGCGGACTGGGGCTTCTTCCTCGTGCGGACCAACCCGACCGCCAAGGCACAGGAAGGCATCAGCTTCCTGCTGATCGACATGAAGACCCCCGGCATCACCGTGAAGCCCATCATCACGCTCGATGGCGGCCACGAGGTGAACGAGGTCTTCCTCGACAATGTGAAGGTGCCGGTCGAGAACCGCATCCATGAAGAGAACAAGGGCTGGACCTGCGCCAAGTTCCTTCTGGCGCACGAGCGCACCGGCATCGCCGGCGTCGCGCGGTCGAAGCGCGGCATCGAGCGGCTGAAGGGCATTGCGCGTTCCCAGCAGGATGGCGCCGGCGAGCCGCTGCTCCACAACCCCTTCTTCCGCCGCAAGGTGGCGGAGCTGGAAACCGACCTGACGGCGCTGGAATTCACCGAACTGCGCACGCTTGCCGGTGAAGCCTCCGGCAAGGGCCCGGGGCCTGAATCCTCGCTCCTGAAGGTGAAGGGCACCGAAATCCAGCAGCGCATCACCGAACTGGTGCTGGAAGCGGCCGGCCATTATGCCGCGCCCTATTTCCGCCAGTTCCCCGAGGGATCGAACGAATATCCCATCGGGCCGGAATTCGCCCACCGCGCCGCGCCGGCCTATTTCAACATGCGCAAGACCTCGATCTACGGCGGATCGAACGAGATCCAGCGCAACATCATCGCCAAGATGGTCCTCGGGCTCTGAGCCCGGGCGACCTTCGGCAACAGGGACAAGATCAGGGAGGACCGGGTGGACTTCAATTTCACCGAAACGCAGGGCATGCTCCGCGACACGCTGCGCCGCTACCTTGCCGACAATTACGACTTCGACAAACGCCAGGCGATGCTGCGGATGCCAGGCGGCCGTGACCCCGGCATCTGGAAGGCGCTGGCGACCGAGCTTGGCATATTGGGTGCGGCGCTTCCCGAAGCGCATGGCGGTTTCGGCGGCGGACCTGTCGATTCCATGGTGCTGATGGAAGAACTGGGCCATGTGATCGCTGTCGAGCCCTATGTGCCGACGGTGGTGGTGGGTGGCCAGGCGTTGCTGGCTGCCGGTGGCGCGCATGCTGCCCAGCTGATTCCCGGAATCATTTCCGGCGATGTCGTCTTCGGCTTCGCCCACGCCGAGCCGCAGGGGCGCTACAATCTGGCAAACCTGCGCACGACGGCGAAGCGCGACGGCGCGGGCTGGGTGATCAATGGCCACAAGGCCGTTGTCGTCGCCGCGCCCTATGCCAGCCACTATCTCGTCACCGTCCGTACCGGCGGATCGCAGATGGAAGCCTCGGGTGTATCGCTTTTCCTCGTCGAGGCGGGGGCGAAGGGGATTGTCCGCCGCGACTATCCTTGCGTCGATGGCTACATGGCGTCCGAACTCTATTTCGAGAATGTGGCTGTCGGTCCCGAGGCGCTGCTGGGCGCGGAAGGCGAAGCGCTGCCGCTGATCGAGCAGCTGGTCGATCATGCCGCCGTCGCCACCTGTGCCGAGGCCGTCGGCGCCATGCGCAAGCTGCATGACATCACGCTTGATTACTCCAAGCAGCGCAAGCAGTTCGGCCAGCCGATCGGCGCCTTCCAGGTTCTGCAGCACCGCATGGTGGACATGTTCATGGAGGTGGAGCAGTCCGCGTCCATGACCCTGATGGCGACGCTTCGGCTCGACGATGCCGAGCGCGCCAAATGGGTCAGCCAGTGCAAGGTCAAGGTCAACAAGGGCGCCCGCTTCGTGGGGCAGTCGGCCGTGCAGATCCATGGCGGCATCGGCATCACTGTCGAGCTTTCGACGGGCCATTATTTCAAGCGCCTGTCCATCATCGAGACGCAGTGGGGCGATCTCGACCATCATCTCGGCCGGCTTGAAGCGGGGCTGATGGCGGAAGCGGCCTGAGGCAATCCGTGCAGGCGCGGGTGAACGGGGGGTTCAATCCCCGTTCACCCGCGTCGGTGCATTTTCGGGCCATGAAAAAGACCATTCTGGCCCCGTTGCTTTTCCTGGCGACCCTTGGCGGCTGCGTTTCCACCGCTGACTGGAGCGAAGCGCCCGGACGCGCCGTCTATGTGGACGACTGGCGCGACTATGGCACCCCCTATGGTGCCCCGTCCGGCTGGTGGGGCCGGGACATGGTCTCCATCAACATCTTCTACGGCGCGCTTTCCCCTTACGGGAGCTGGGCTTCGCACCCGCGCTATGGCCGTGTCTTCCTGCCCGGCGGCATCGGTTCGGGCTGGCACCCCTATTCGGTCGGCTACTGGCGGGAGCATCCCCGCTTCGGGCGCAGCTGGTATTCGCGCGAACCCTTCGGCTGGGCGACCTATCATTATGGCCGCTGGGGTCGTGACAGCCGTTATGGCTGGTTCTGGGTGCCCGATACGCGGTTCGGGCCATCCTGGGCCGACTGGCGCCAGAGCGGCGGCTATGCAAGCTGGTCGCCGCTGCCGCCGCCGGGCTGGGCTGCAAGCGGCTGGGGCAATGACTGGTGGCTGACCGCGCCGGTCGGCCAGGTCTGGAGGCCGGGCCTGCACCGGCATGTCAGGCCCGGCTGGCAGGACCGGCCGCGCCCGGGCATCGGCAATGTGGTGCGCCCCGAGCGCCCTGACAGGCCGCAGGCCGGAAGGCCGCGCTACCCGTCGGTGGAAGGCACGCACCCCCGCAGCGGCAATCCCCGCGTCGGCAATCCCCGTGTCGGCAATCAGGAAAGCAGGCAGCCGCGCACCCAGCGTGAAAGGGTGCCCGGTCAGCGTGCGACGCCGGATCGCGTGCGCAGTGGAACCGGCACGCGCGCCGGGCAGGAGGCGCGCGCGCCCCAGGCTGCCGCCCGGCCGCCGGGCAACCGGCCGATGGTCACTGCGCCGTCAACGCGTCCGGCCTCGCCTGTCATCTCGGCGCCGCGCGCGCCGCGCCCGGAACCTGCTGCCCGGCCTCAGGCGCCGCGCCAGCGCGACCCCGCGCCCAGGACTGTCGAACCCTGAAGGGGGCGTTCGCGATGCCCGGGCAGGGCGTTGCGAAAAAGCCGGGCGGACTATGAAAAAGCCTCTTGCGGTCCTCTGTTGCAGCGCACAAGATGCCGCCTGTGACAAAGGCTGCATTCGATGAAACCTTCGGATACGCGCCCTACGCAGAGGCAGACGCCCGCGCGCCCTATGCCGCTGTCGCCCGCTGGCTCGCCTCGTCCAGCGATGCACATCTCGAAACCCGTCGTCGCCAGGCAGAGCTTTTCTTCCGGCGCATCGGCATCACCTTCGCCGTCTATGGCGACCCGGATGCCCAGGAGCGGCTGATCCCCTTCGACATCGTGCCTCGTGTGCTGTCGGGTGCGGAATGGAGCCGGCTGGAAGCCGGGCTGGTGCAGCGGGTGGAGGCGCTCAACCTGTTTCTCGCCGATGTCTATGGCCCGCGCGAATGCCTGAAGGCCGGCATCGTGCCCGAGGAACTGGTGCTCCTGAACCCGCAATATTGCCTGCCGCAGGTCGGCAGGCGGCCGGCTGCCAATGTCTGGGTTCATGTCGCCGGGGTCGATCTCGTCCGCACCGGGCCTGACGAATTCCATGTGCTGGAAGACAATGCGCGCACGCCCTCGGGCGTGTCCTACATGCTTGAAAACCGCGAGGTCATGCTGCGCCTTGCGCCCGAACTGATCGAAACCATGTCGGCAGGCGGCGGCCTGCGCCCTGTCGAGACCTATCCGGACATGCTGCTCGAAACGCTGGCTTCGGTCGCGCCGCGCGGCTGCGCGGGCGAGCCATGCCTCGCGCTCCTGACACCCGGCATCCACAACAGCGCCTATTACGAGCACAGTTTCCTTGCCGACAAGCTGGGCGTGGAGCTTGTGGAAGGCTCGGATCTCTTCGTCCGCTCCGACATTCTCTACATGCGCACGACCGAAGGGCCGAAGCGGGTGGACGTACTCTATCGCCGGGTGGACGATGATTTCATCGACCCGCTTGCCTTCCGGCCGGATTCGGTTCTGGGCGTGCCCGGTCTTGTGCGGGCGGTGCATGCGGGCAACCTCACCATCGCCAATGCGCTGGGCACGGGCATCGCCGATGACAAGGCAATCTACAGCTACATGCCCGAGATCGTGCGCTTCTTCACCGGGCGCGACCCGATCCTGAAGAATGTGCCCACATGGCGCTGCCGAGAAAAGGATTCGCTTTCCCACGTGCTCGATAATCTGCACGAGCTGGTGGTGAAGGAAGTGGATGGCTCGGGCGGCTATGGCATGCTGGTCGGCCCGCACGCGACGAAAGCCGAACGCGAGGACTATGCCGCCCGCATCAAGGCGCATCCGGCGAAATTCATCGCCCAGCCAACGCTGGCGCTATCGACCTGCCCGACCATGACGGCAGCCGGCATAGCGCCGCGCCATGTCGATCTGAGGCCCTTCGTGCTCACCGGGGCGAAGGGGGTTTCCATCGCGCCCGGCGGATTGACCCGCGTGGCGCTGAAGGAAGGCTCGCTGGTGGTCAATTCCAGCCAGGGCGGCGGCACCAAGGATACATGGGTGGTCGATCTTCCCGACGAACCTGAGGGGTGCTGATGCTCTCGCGCTCGGCCTCGAACCTCTACTGGATGGGGCGTTACCTCGAACGGGCCGATTTCCTCTGCCGCCTGATCGACGCGACGGTGCGCCTGGCGTCACTGCCGGCTTCGCATGGCGGCGCGCGCGCGGCGTGGGAAAGCGCCATCCATTCGGCGACGGTCGCCGACGCCTTCCGGGCTCGCAACATTCCGGTGGATGAAGCCCATGTCGGGCGCTTTCTCGCGCTTGATGCGGAAAACCCCTCGTCCATCTACCGCTGCCTCGAAGCGGCGCGCACCAATGGCCGGGCGGTCCGCACCGCGCTCACGCTCGAGACATGGGAGGCCGTGAACGAGGCGTGGCACGAGATCCAGCGGCATCAGGGCGCACAGGCGGACCGGGGCACATTGGTGCGCGTGGCGGAAAGCATCCGCAACGCGCTCCTGATGTTCGATGGCGCGGCGCACCGCACCCAGCTGCGCGAGGCGACCTACTGGTTCCTGCGCCTTGGCACGACGATCGAACGGGCCGACAATACGGCGCGCCTTCTGGACGTGAAATATCATCTGCTGTTGCCGCGCAGCGAGCCTGTGGGTGGAAGCCTCGATTATTTCCAGTGGACGACGCTTTTGCGCACCGTGTCGGCGCTGACAGCCTATCGCTGGGTCTATCGCGATTCCGTGAAGCCCTGGCTTGTCGCCGACCTGATGATCTTCAACAGTTCGATGCCGCGATCGCTGATCGCCTGCCTTGAGGATATCGTCTGGCTGCTCGACCAGCTTGCGGCCGGAAGCGGCCGGCGCGGGCCAGCCAACCGCCTTGCCGCCGCTGCCCTGCGCGATCTCGCCCAAAGCGACATAGACAAGCTCTTCCAGTCGGGCCTGCACGAATTCCTGCTGGACTTCATCGTTTCGAACAACAGGCTGGGCGACGCCATCGCCGAGCAGTATCTGTTCTGAGACAGCCATGCATCTCGCGATCGACCATATCACCCGCTACACCTATTCCCAGCCAGCCGCCGGGATCGTGCAGTTGCTGCGCCTGACTCCGCAGGAGGCCGATTGCCAGCAGGTGGTGCAGTGGCGGATCGATATCGACGCCGATGGCCACATGAGCGCCTTCACCGACGTGCATGGCAACCTCTGCCACATGTTCTACGCTGATCGGCCGGTGGAAAACATCACGATCGAGGTGCGCGGCACGGTCATCACCGGCGATTGCGCCGGCATGGTGCGTGGCACGGCCGAGCGCCTGCCGCCGCTCGTCTATCGCCGGCAGACTGCCCTGACGACGATCACGCCGGCCATTGCCGGCTTCGCCGAGCAGCACCGCCGTGCCGATCGGCTCGATACGCTCCACACGCTCATGCAGGGTGTGCGCGCTCGCATGGTCTTCAAGCCCGGCGTCACGGAAGCCGTGACCGATGCGGATACGGCCTTCGGGCTCGGCCATGGCGTGTGCCAGGATCTCGCCCAGATCTTCATTGCCGCAGCCCGCCATCTCGGCTTTCCGGCGCGCTATGTCTCGGGCCATTATGCGGTGGCCGATCACCCCGAGCAGGAAGCATCCCACGCATGGGCCGAGGCCCATCTCGATGACCTGGGCTGGATCGCCTTTGATCCGACCCATGGCGTCTGCGCGACAGAAGGGCATGTGCGGGTCGCCATCGGCCTCGACAGCCTGGAGGCTGCGCCCGTCCGGGGTTCCCGGCGCGGCGGGGGGCTGGAATCACTGGCGGTTGGCGTGCATGGGCGTGAAACGGCGCGCGGGCGGAAGGCTTCGTCGCAGTCGCAGTCGCAGACACAGGCACAATGACGCCGGGCGCGCGGGGCGCGCCCAGGCCGCAGACGAAGGGCGAGAGGATGACCTACTGCATGGGTCTTCTGGTGAAGGACGGGCTGGTGATGCTGGCCGATACCCGCACCAACGCCGGAATCGACAACATCTCCACCTATCGCAAGCTGCGCCTGTTCGGAGAGGACGGAAAGCGGGTGATCGCCATCGCTTCGGCCGGCTCGCTCAGCACCACGCAGGCTCTGATCGCGCGGCTGAAGGAGGGGGTTGTGCTGCCCGGCCACACAGAACCCGAGTTCGTGGAAACCGCGCCCAGCATGTTCCGCATCGCCCAGATCGTGGGCGAGGCCATGGTGGAGGCCAAGAAGGACATCGAGCAGACCATCCGCCAGGAGGGCGTGGAAATCGGCGTGACGCTGCTGGTGGGCGGCTCGATCGACGGGCGCGCGCCGCGCCTGTTCCTTGTCTATGGGGAAGGCAATTTCATCGAATGCGGGATGGATACGCCCTATTTCCAGATCGGCGAGCTGAAATATGGCAAGCCGATTCTCGACCGGCTGCTCCACTATCGCACCCCTCTCGACAAGGCGCTCAAGATCGGCCTTCTCAGCATGAGCTCGACCATGCGCTCGAATCTCGGGGTGGGCCTGCCCATCGATGTCCTGACCCTGCGACCGGGCCATTCGTCGGCCAGCCTCACGCGCATCGAATATAATGACCCCTATTTCCGTGAACTGGGGGACAGCTGGGCCAAAGCGCTGGCCGTCGCCGTCGATACGCTGCCCGATCCGCCCTACGCCCTGCCGGCGGGCTGATTCTCCGGCCCTGGCCGGGGCGCATCATCGGCGCCCGGCCATTGCGCCTGCGCGGTTGACCTTTGGGGCGGGCTTGGCTATGCCGCGCCCTCTTCCGGCGGGGTCCGCTCCGCTGGCGCTCGACTTTGGTTCTTTTCGAGGATTCGCACGATGAAGCGCACCTATCAGCCGTCGCGGCTGGTTCGCAAACGCCGGCACGGGTTCCGTGCCCGCATGGCAACCGTTGGTGGCCGCAAGGTTCTGTCCCGCCGCCGCGCGCGCGGCCGCAAGGTCCTGTCGGCCTGAGATCATGGTGCCCGGCCCCATGCCGCCCCCGCAGGAGGCGGACGGGACCGGGGCGCGTGGCGACATGGCGCACGCCGGGCCGAAGCCAGCATCCAACTGGGGCTGGGCGGATGGCCGGCTGAAGCGGCGTCGGGATTTCCTGGCAGCCAATGCCGGAGTTCGTGTGCCGACTCCGGCCTTCATCCTTCTGGTCAATCCAAGCCCTACCGGCGAGGCTCGTGTCGGCTTCACCGTTTCGAAGCGCGTCGGCAATTCCGTGGCCCGAAATCGCGCGCGCAGGCGCTTGCGCGAAGTGGCGCGCGCCCTGTTTCGCGAGCATGCCGTTCCGGGGGCCGATCATGTCTTCATCGCCCGGCCGCTCCCGGAGGAGCGCCCCTTTCCCATATTGATGGACGACGTGCGAGCGGCCCTTGGCAAGGCGGCGCGCCGTGCGGCCGCGCCGCGCCCGGGCGGCGGGAGGCGGGGATGAGCATCGCCGCCCGCGCGCTTGCCGGCCTGTTCCGTCTGTGGCAACTCAGTTTCTCGCTTGTCCTGCCGCCTTCGTGTCGTTTCCAGCCAAGCTGTTCCCATTATGGAATAGAAGCGCTGAAGCGGCATGGCCTGGTGGCCGGGCTGTGGCTCACGCTTCGCCGGATCGGCCGCTGCCACCCCTGGGGCGGCCATGGCCATGATCCGGTTCCAGAAACCTTCAGCTTCAGGCGCCAGAAGGCGTCCCGAATGACACAGGAAAATCCGTGACGCAGGAAAACCGCAACCTTCTCCTCGCAGTCGTGCTGTCGGCGCTGGTCCTGTTCGGATGGACCTGGGTCTCGGAAACATGGCTCCAGCCCCCCGCCAGCACCAGCCAGGCGGCAGGCGGCGATGCCGGCGCCGCTGCAAGTGGCGCCCCGGCGGCTGTCGGTGCGGTTCCGGTCGGCGCTGTGGCGGCGCCCCGCCCGGTGGATGCGGTCGTTGCCGAAGCGCCGCGTGTCCGCATCGAGACGCCGCGCCTCAGCGGCTCGATCAACCTTGTCGGCGCGCGGATCGATGACCTGCTGCTGAAGGATCACAGGGTTGCGCTTGGCGATGATGCCGCCCCGGTGCGCCTGTTCGCGCCCTCGGGCAGCGCCAATGCCTATTTCGCCGGGTTCGGCTGGGTCGGCCCCGGTGCGCCGCCGTCGGATGCGCGCTGGACGGCATCCGCCGACACGCTTTCGCCCGGCAAGCCCGTTACCCTGAGCTGGACTTCGCCGGCGGCCATCCGCTTCGAACTCATGTTCTCGGTGGACGAGAATTTCATCTTCACCGTGCGTGAGCGGGTGACGAACGGCAGTGCCAGCCCGCTGGCGCTTCGCTCCTTCGGCTTCGTGAACCGCACTGGCGAAGGCCCCGAAAAGGATGCCTTCAACCTGCATGTCGGCCCCATCGCGGTTCTGGATGGCACGCTGAAGGAAGGCGAGATCGGCTATGAGACGCTGCGGAAGGACGGCGCGCAGACCATCAGCAGCCGTGGCGGCTGGCTTGGCATCACTGACAAGCACTGGCTGGCCGCGCTGATCCCGGACCAGAAGGGCCAGATCGAGGCGCGCTTCACGCCAGCCGAAGGCAACCGCTATCAGGTGGACTGGCTGAACACCGCCAGCATCATCGAGCCGGGCGCCAGCCGCACCGCCACGAGCCACCTGTTCGCCGGCGCCAAGGAAGCAAGGCTTTTGAACGCCGTGCGCGACGATCTCGGCGCACCGTTGTTCGACCGGGCGCTGGCCTGGGGCTGGTTCTGGTTCATCGCCCAGCCCATCTTCGCGCTGCTGCAATGGCTCTATGGGCTTTTCGGCAATTATGCACTGGCGATCGTCGGCCTCACGCTGGTCGTGCGGGCGCTGCTCTTTCCCATCGCCAACAAGCAATATGCCAGCATGGCAAAGATGCGGATCTTCGCTCCGAAAATGAAGGAGATTCAGGAAAAGTACAAGGAAGACAAGCAGAAGCAGCAATATGAGCTTATGGAGCTCTATCGCCGGGAAAAGATCAATCCGCTGGCCGGCTGCCTGCCCATCCTCATCCAGATCCCGATCTTCTATGCGCTTTACAAGGTGCTGCTCATCTCGGTGGAAATCCGCCATGAGCCGGCCTTCCTGTGGATCAAGGATCTTTCCGCCCCCGATCCGCTGACGCCGCTGAACCTGTTCGGCCTGCTGCCCTTCGATCCGCCGGCGATCATCGCCATCGGCGTCCTGCCCATCCTGCTCGGCATCACCATGTACGCCCAGTTCAAGCTGAACCCGCAGCCGATGGATGAAATCCAGCAGAAGGTCTTTGCCTGGATGCCCTGGATCTTCATGTTCATGATGGCGCCGTTCGCGGCCGGTCTCCAGATCTACTGGATCGTGAACAACCTCGTATCCATCCTCCAGCAATGGGTGCTCATCCGCAAGCATCCGGCGCCAGCGCCGGCGCCCTCGAAGTGACGGCGTTTCCGGAAGACAGGCTGGAACAGGCCCGCAAGCTGTTCGCCGGCCCGATCGGCTTCGAACTGTCGGCTCCGCGGCTCGATGTCCTGCCGCCGGCCGTGCTGCCGGAGGTGGCCTTTGCAGGCCGCTCCAATGTCGGCAAATCCTCGCTGCTCAACGCCCTGACAGGGCGGCAGGGCCTGGCGCGCACCTCCAACACGCCCGGGCGCACGCAGGAACTGAACACCTTCCTGGTTGGCCAGCCGCCGGTGATGCGCCTCGTCGACATGCCGGGCTATGGCTATGCCGAAGCCCCGAAGGATGTGGTGAGGTCCTGGGCGCGGCTGATCGGAGACTATCTGCGCGGCCGGCCGACCCTGAAGCGGGTTCTGGTGCTGGTGGACAGCCGCCACGGGCTTAAGCCGGTGGATCGCGAGATCATGGAACTGATGGACAAGTCCGCGGTTTCCTACCAGCTGATCCTGACCAAGGCCGACAAGGTGAAACCCACGGCGCTGGCGGAAACGCTGGAGGGCGTGGCTGCCGAAGCGCGCAGGCACCCGGCCGCCCACCCGGTGCTCATCGCCACCAGCAGCGAGACGAAGGCCGGCATCCCGGACCTGCGCGCAGCGGTGGTGGCGGCCGCCTTCGACTGAGGGCCTGAGCCCCGGAAAGCTGAGCCCCTGAACCCGGACAATTTGATGCAAGCATTTCGTCGCACCTGCTGCTAAGGCAGGGCCGATACAGGAGACATGATGCAGGCCTTGAACGCGCTCACCATCGGCGGACGCCAGTTTCTACCCCTTGTCGAAGGCGGCAAGGGCGTATCCGCCACCAACCACCAGTCGTCCGGCGCATGGGCGCGCGCGGGCGGTCTTGGCACGATTTCCGCCGTCAACGCTGACAGTTACGACGAGAACGGCAATGTAATTCCGCAGGTCTATCACAGCCCCACACGCCCCGGCCGCCACGAGGAACTGGTGGCCTATGCCATCGACGGCGCAGTCCAGCAGGTGAAGCGGGCCTATGATCTCGCGGCGGACGAACTGCGGGCCGGGCGCGGCGCGCTCAACATCAACGTGCTATGGGAAATGGGCGGCGCCCAGCGAGTGCTGGAAGGTGTGCTGGAGCGCACGAAAGGCATGCTGCATGGTGTCACCTGCGGCGCGGGCATGCCCTACAAGCTGTCCGAGATCGCGGCGCGCCACGGAGTCCATTACTATCCGATCATCTCTTCCGGCCGCGCCTTCCGCGCGCTGTGGAAGCGCGCCTATTCCAAGGCCAGCGAATGGCTCGGTGCCGTTGTCTATGAAGACCCCTGGCTTGCCGGTGGCCACAATGGCCTTTCGAACGCCGAGGATCCGCGCCAGCCGCAAGACCCTTACCCGCGCGTGAA
>CAYMZC010000037.1:0-18512 GCA_964394815.1 uncultured Sandaracinobacter sp.
ACTGGAGTTCAGACGTGTGCTCTTCCGATCTGGTTTCGTTCAGCCCGAGGTCTTTCTGGATCTGGATTCCCAGGATCGAGAAGATCGTCCAGGCCGCAAAGCAGACCGTGAAGGCCGCGGTGGACATTCCCAGTGCGACGGTCGCGCCAGCCCCCGGAAGTTCATGATGCCCGGCTGATGCAGCTGAATCTGTCTGGCTGGACATATTCACCCCAAGGAAACCGTGCCGCACCCGTTTCACCACGGCACCGGCATGAGGTTAGTGGTGGCGCCCCCGGCACGCTTGATCCTCGTCAAGCGGCAGGCCAGTGCGGCGCACAAACAAGGCGGGGGCGAAGGTGCGTCAAGGCCTGTGTCGACAATAGTCGCCTCCATGCTTGACGATCATCAAGGTAAAGGCGATTCAGAGCATGGGTCAGGAAAGTGAGACAAGCGCATGCGCCCAGGCGATTCGGAGCGGGTACGATCTCTTCCCCTGTTCGCAAGCCTTGATGAGCGCAGCTATGCCGCCATCACCGGATCGGCGTTCCTGCAGCGCTTTCCCGCCAACACCCAGCTCCTTCTCGAAGGCGACCCGGTCGACTTCCTGTACGTGCTGATCGACGGACAGGTCGAACTGTCGGGCACATGGAATGACAAGGATACGGTCCTCACGATCCTGCGCCCGGTCTCGACCTTCATTCTCGCCGCCGTCGTCCTCGATGCCGTCGCCCTCATGGGCGCGCGCGTGCTGGATCGGTCCGACATATTGATGATCCCGGGCGAGGCCATCCGGGCGCGCATGGCAGAGGATGCAGCCTTTGCCGTTGCTGTCTCGAAGGAACTGTCCGGCTGCTACCGCGGCCTTGTGCGCACCATCAAGAACCAGAAGCTCAGAAGTGGCGTGGAGCGGCTGGCAAATTACCTGCTGCAACTGCATGCGCGCGCTGGCGGCGCGGATCTGTTTTCCCTGCCGCATGAAAAGCGCATCCTCGCCTCCTTGCTGGGCATGGCGCCCGAAAACCTCTCGCGCGCTTTCCAGGCTCTGAAACCCTATGGTGTCGAGGTAAATGGCTCGGACGTCCATCTGCGCCTCGTCGCCGACCTCCGGCGGCTTGCCAAGCCCGACCCGCTGATCGAAAAGCCGTTTGACAACAGCCACGAAGCCCGGGCGGAATATCAGGCGGAAATGTCGGCGGCCTGGCGTTCGGCCTGAAGACGGCTGCGGCCAGAGCCTGGCGCTTACGCTCCGGTCACGTCCTCGATCCACGACAGCGCCCGCATTGCCGCTGAAAATCCCAGCGTCGGCACTGCCAGCAGGGCGACCTGCTCCAGTGCCTTCGGGTCAAGGCCCTCGGCCAGCCCGCGGCGCGCATGGGAATGGACGGCGCCTTCCGATCCGGCCGCAGCTGCCAGCGCCAGCTTCACCAGCCGCTGGGTCGCCGCATCCAGCGGGCCGGCGGCGGCACAGGCTTCGCCAAGGGATTCATAGGCTTCCCAAATTGCGGGATGATCCCGCACCAGCTTGCCGGCGCGGGCTGGCAGGCCGTGTGCGGCCTCGGGCTTGTCGGTCATGGATAAATCTCCTGCTGGATGGCCCGTGGCCCGGCCGGATGGACGGGGCCGCCCCGTTGCGCGTCTGGGTGGAAAAAGCGGGCTGAATCGCGGAATGCGGCCAGTCCAACCTCTTGCGCCAGTTCGCCGGCAAAGGCCCGAAAGGCCATGATGTTGCGCCAGGGCACGGCAAGCACGACAGGAATGCCCAGCGCGACGGCCGCGACGATCAGATCCCGACCACCGCCGCCATCGGCTTCCACCTTGCCGAAGCGGTTGAGGATCAGCAGATCGGCGCCCGGCAGGGCCTGTTCCGCAAGCCCGATGGCGTCCAGCAGCAGGCCATGATCCAGCCGGCATCCCCGCGCGCCGGGGCCGCGATCCTGCGAGACGATCATGCGCTCGCCGCCCGGTAGCACGTGCAATTCCATGTCGCAGCCCCTGCGTCCGTCCGGGCCGGGCGCGTGCTGGACCATGCCAGCAATGCGAACCCCGCCGGCAGCCAGCCGCCCGGCCAGCGCACACAGCAGGGGGTCAACCTCTTCGCCGGCGCCATAGACGATCGCAGTGATCGGCGGCTGTGTGCTGGTGGCATCCATGGTCATGCAGAACCTCGCTTCGCCCTGTCAGGCTATAGCGGGGAAGCCGTGCGAGGATTGATGATCATCAAGGCCGGGCTTGCAGACGCTCCGGCGCAGACGCCACGCCTGCAAGGTTGCGCCCCTTGGACGCGATGACCGGGGCGCATGCTGCGGCATGCCCGCAATCGGGAACCCCTGTGGGGGGAATTTCATTTTCTTTCGGGGATGTCTGGTGCGGTCGAGAAGACTCGAACTTCCACGGCCTTTCGGCCACAGCGACCTCAACGCTGCGCGTCTACCAGTTCCGCCACGACCGCACGCCGATGCCTGATGAGGGGCCTTCTGCCTTGCGGCGCGGGCATCCCCACCAACTGGTGAGCGCGCGCCCTAGCAGCCCCTGCGCGGCTGTTCAAGCCACCTTTCGCAAGATTATGCTTCCAGCCGAATATCCTGCCCCGAAAGAGCAGATCAGGCCGGTGTCGCCCGCAGCCATGTCGTCGCTGTGCAGGTGGAAGGCGATGATCGAGCCGGCCGAGGATGTGTTGGCATAGGTGTCGAGCACGGTGGGGCTTTGATCGGCCGCCGGCGCGTGGCCCAGCACCTTTTCCCCGATCAGGCGGTTCATGTTGGCATTGGCCTGGTGCAGCCACAGCCGCCTGAGGCCCGATGCGGCGATGCCGAGATCGGCGATGTGGCTGGTGATGAGGTCGGCCACCATCGGCACCACTTCCTTGAAGACCTTGCGGCCTTCCTGCCGGAACAGCTTGTCGGGCTTGCCGATTCCCTCGGGCGCGGCGCGGTTCAGGAAGCCGAAATTGTTGCGGATATTGTTGGAGAACACCGTCTTCAGGCGGGTGCCGAGAATCGCCCAGTGCGGTGAAGGGGCGAGATCGGCCGATTCGACGAGAATCGCCGTCGCCACGTCGCCGAAGATGAAATGGCTGTCCCGGTCGCGCCAGTTGAGATGGCCGGAACAGATTTCCGGGTTCACCACCAGAACGGAGCGGGCATGCCCGGCGCGGATGAAATCGGCCGCCGTCTGGATGCCGAAGGTTGCCGAGGAGCAGGCGACATTCATGTCGAAGGCAAAGCCCTCGATGCCGAGCGCTGCCTGGATCTCGATCGCGATGGCGGGGTAGGCGCGCTGCAGGTTGGAGCAGGCGCACAGCACGGCATCGACATCGGCTGCATCGCGCCCGGCGCGCGCCAGCGCATCGCGGGCGGCGGCCACACCCATTTCGGCAAGCACGGACAGCTCTGTATCGGGCCGTTCGGGAATGCGCGGGGCCATGATGGCGGGGTCGAGGATGGCGGCCTTCGACATGACATGGCGTGCCTTGATGCCGCTCGCTTTTTCGATGAACTCGACGGAAGAGGGGGTGAGGGCGGTGATTTCGCCGGCTGCGATGGCGGCGGCATTGTCGCTGTTGTGCTGCGCCACCCAGCAGTTGAAGCTTTCGACCAGTTCCTGGTTGCTGATGCTTTCGGCCGGCGTGAAAAGGCCGGTTGCGGAAATGACGGGATCGGCCAAGCTGGACTCCGCTTCAGGATTCGCCGGCCGGCCGTTCACACGGCGACGGGCGCTGCGACATGAGGATGAGGATCATAGCCCGTGATCGACACATCCTCCAGCCGGTAGGAGAAGATGTCCGCTGCGGGGCGGAGATCGAGGCGGGGCAATGGCCGGGGCGCCCTTTCGAGCAGCGTTTCCACCAGATGGGCGTGGTTCAGATAGAGGTGCACATCCGCCCCCATCCAGACCAGTTCGCCAGCCTCGAGGCCGCATTGCTGCGCCAGCATGCGCTGGAGGAGTGCGGCCTCGAAGATGTTGAAGGGAAAGCCCAGCCCGAGGTCGCAGCTGCGCTGGTAGAGGATGGACGACAGGCGGCCACCGCCGTCCGCGCCCGGCTCCACGAAATACTGGTAGGTCATGTGGCAGGGCGGCAGCGCCATTTCGGCCAGTTCGGCGACATTCCAGCCGGTGAAGATGTGCCGCCGGCTGGCCGGGTTTGTCTTCAACCCCTCCACCAGGGCCCGGATCTGGTCATGCTCTCGCCCGTCCGGCCCCTGCCAGCGGCGCCACTGCTTGCCATAGACCGGGCCGAGATCGCCCCAGCGCGCGGCGAATGCCGGGTTGCTGAGGATCCGGGCCTCGAAGGCGTCGCGGTCGATCGCCTCGCCGGTTTCGCGGCGATAGCGGTCGAGCGGCCAGTCGGTCCAGATGTGCACGCCCTGTTCCACCAGCGGGCGGATGCTGGTTTCGCCGTTCAGGAACCAGATCAGCTCCTTGACGGCGGATTTCCAGAACACCCGCTTGGTCGTCATCAGGGGGACGGCGCCATCCGACAGGTCGAAGCGGAGCATGGCGCCGAACAGGGCGCGGGTGCCGACCCCGGTGCGGTCCACGCGCTCATGGCCCTGTTCCCACACCCGCCGGATGAGATCGAGGACGGCGGTTTCCGGATGGATGGAGGCAGGCATTGCATCTGGCTAGCCGATCAGCGGCCCGGCCCGCAAGCAACAGTGATCCATGCCATGCCATGCCCCGGTCCGCACTATCCCTGATCGGGGATAGTGCCGAATGCTGCCGCCTCCGCCACCAAGGCTCCACGGAGACAGGAAGCGCGGACAGGAAGCGTGAAGGGCAGCCAATGGACAGGCTGCCACGAACCGGGACGCGCGGACAGGTCGCACAAGGCTGACAAGGCACACAAGGCTGACAGGGCACACAAGGCTGACAGGGCGCGCAAGCGCGGTTGGCGCACAAGGCCTGCAAGGGAGCGCGGACATGATCCGATTGGTGGACAATAATAACAGGGACAGGAGCGCCGAGGCGCTGACCGCAATGCACATGGATCGCAAGCGCGTGTTCGTGGACGGCCTCAAGTGGAACATTCCCGTCGTGGATGGCCGCTACGAGATCGACGAGTTCGACAATGAGCATGCCGTCTATCTGATCGCCACCCGCCCCGGCACCAATGAGCATCTCGGCTCTGTCAGGCTGCTGCCCACCACCCGCAAGCATCTGCTGGGCGATATCTTCCCCATGCTGGTCGAGGGCGAGATTCCCCGTGGCCCCGACGTGTTCGAGATCACCCGGCTGTGCACCTCGCCGCATCTGGCCGATGCCGAAACCCACCGGGCGGTGCGGCAGCAGCTGGCCATGGCGGTGATCGAATATGCCCTCACCACGGGCATCACCCGCTACACCATGATGACGCACATGGCCTTCCTGTCGCCGTTGCTGGCGCTGGGCTGGGATTGCGAGCCGCTCGGCCTGCCGCAGGATATCGGCGGCCAGATGCTTGGCGCACTCCAGGTCAATGTCCATCCTTCCACGCTGCAGCTGTTCCGCAGCCAGTTCGAAATCAGCGGGCCTGTGCTCAGGCTCGATCTCGCGGAATAGGATGGCGGTGGTTTCCGGCGGCGATTTCCGACCCTGCGCCGCCTGAAGCCTTCCTCCATCCTCGGGTGCTCCGGCACCGGCAACAGGCAAGGTTCCACGGCCCTCCCCGTGGTTCCCGGGCCGCCGGGCCGGAGCATCCACCCTTGCCGGTGGCAAGCTCACCCTACCGCGCCCCCCGTCGGCGCTTTTTTGCTGACAGGGATATGGGGTGCAACACCTGCCCGATACCGCCCTCATTCTTGCCGGCCTGTTCGTGCTTGCCCGCGAACTGATGTGGCTGGCCGCCGTCTCCATCCTGCTGTCCGGCATCGACGATCTGGCGGTCGATTGTGTCTGGATACTGCGCGTCCTGCCGAAGCGGCGGGCAGTGCTGCCCCCGCCGCCCGCAACGCCGGGCCGCTTTGCCATACTGGTGCCCGCCTGGGACGAAAGCGCGGTGATCGGGGCGATGCTCAGGCGCCTTCTCGGCACGCTCGATCATCCGGATTATCATGTGTTCGTCGGTGCTTATCCGAATGATCCGGCAACGATCGCGACCGTGCGGGCGGTGGATGATCCGCGTGTCACCCTCATCATCACCGACCGGCCCGGCCCCACGACCAAGGCGGATTGCCTCAACCAGCTGTGGCGCGCCGCCATGGTGGCCGAAGCGCGGGCGGGCCGGCCCTGGAAGGCGATCGTGCTTCATGATGCCGAGGATGTGCTCCACCCCATGAGCCTGTCCGTCCATGATCGCCACATCCCGGCGCTGGCGATGGTGCAACTGCCCGTGCTGCCGCTGCCGGACCGTCAGTCGCGCTGGGTGTCGGGCCATTATCTCGACGAGTTCGCCGAAACGCACCAGCGCGACATGATGGTGCGCGCCACCCTCGATGCGCCCGTGCCGTCGGCGGGCGTCGGCACCGCCATTGCGCGCGATGCCCTGCTGGCGCTGGCCGGGCCGGGGCGCGCGCCCTTCGATGAAACCTGCCTGACCGAGGATTACGAGATCGGCCATCGGCTGCATGCCCTGGGGCATCGCGGGCGCATGGTGCGCCACAGGATCGATGGCGAACTGGTGGCGACGCGCGAATATTTCCCGGCCTCGCTGGAGGCTGCCATTCGCCAGAAATCGCGCTGGCTGTTCGGAATCGCACTCGCCGGCACGGACCGTCTGGGCTGGGCAGGCCCGCTTTCCACGCGCTGGATGCTGCTCAGGGATCGCAAGGGGCTGGTGACTTCGGCCATCAGCATGCTGGCCTATCTGGCCGCCTGCCTCGCCCTCGTCTGGGCGCTTCTCCGTCACTTCGGGCCACCCGGGCTGCCGCCGCTGCTGGGGCAGGATGATATGCTGCTGAAACGGATTCTGCTGCTGAACGCGCTGATCCTCGGCTGGCGGCTCCTCACGCGCGGGCTTCTCACCTTGCATGAGCATGGGCTGGCGGAGGGGCTACGCGCCATTCCCCGCGCCGTTTTCGCCAATGCGATCAACTTCCTCGCCAGCCTGCGGGCGATGCGCCGCTACTATGGCGCCCTTGGCGCAACGGATGCGCCCGCCTGGGACAAGACCATGCACCGCTTCCCGGCCGATGAGAGGGAGCCGGCCCGTGGCTGAAGGCGCGGGAACCCCGGTCCGCCATGGCCATGCCCTCCGGTTGCACCAGGTGCTGATCGTGCTGGCCGCCGGCTGGCTTGTGGGCCGCATGCCGCAGCTGTTGACCGAAATGCAGGCGCAGGCAGCCCGCCTGCGGGCGGAGATGACGGTCGAATCCCTCGCACAGCCGCAGCCCGCTGCCGCCTTGCCGGCCGATGCCGACAGCCTGGTTTCTGCGCAGGAGCGCGAGGCCATGCTTGTCGCCAACGTGGCGGCGCAGGTAGCGGCCGATGTCGCAACCCGTGTGGCGGATGAAACGGTGGCGCGGCTGCTGGCAGCGGGCTGGGGCCCGCGTGGGGTAGCGCTGCCGCCCGTCGTTCACCTGCAGCAGCAACCGGTGCCGGACGTGGAGTCAGGCAGTCCCGGCAGGTCGTCGCTCGCCGGCTGGACGCTCGAACCAGTCGCGCCCGCACCACATGCGCCAGTTGCGCGCGAAACGACGGTTTCCGACATCACGCCGGGCAGGGAAGAAGGGCAGGCCGCTGCCCATGCCAAGGCCCACCGGGCGGCGGACGATGCCTATACCGCCTTGCGGGCTGGGAACCGCCGGGCGGCGGTGCAGGGTCTGCGGCGGGCGCTCGCCATGGCGCCCGATGCCCCGCAGGCAGGGGCATGGGCCGCTGACCTCGGGCAGCTGAACCGCCGCTGGAGCGTCAGCGCCTATACGCTGGCGCGTGACGGTGCATCGGGCGATTCGCTTGCGGCGTCGCCAGTGCTGGGCGGCGGCCAGAGCGGCGCCACCATCAGCTATGCCCTTGATCCGCTGGCGCGGCGGCCGCTTTCGGCCATCGCCCGGATCACGGCGGCGTCAACCCCGGCGGGCACGCTGGATCGCGAAACCGCCGAGGCCGCCCTCGGGCTGCGCTGGAAACCGTTGCCGGGCACGCCGCTTGCCATCGATGTCGAGCGGCGCATCGCCCTTGGCATCATGGCCCGCAACGACTGGGCCTTGCGGTTGAGCGGCGGCGGCCAGCACCGGGGGCGTCTTGGCGGGATGCCGCTGCACTATGAGGGTTATGCCGAAGCCGGGCTTGTCGGGTTTCGCGCCAGCCCGGATCTGTACGCCGGCGGGCAGGCAAGGGCGGCGACCCCGCTTGCCAGCCTTGGCAGGGTCAGCTTCGATGCCGGCCTCGGCGGATGGGCGGCGATGCAGCGCGATCTGGGGGTTGCGGCATCGAGGGTCGACATCGGGCCATCGACGGGCATCGCCATCGCCCCCTGGCCCTTCCATGCCCGCATCGATTACCGCCTGCGCGCGGCAGGCAATGCAATGCCCGGTTCCGGTCCTGTCGTGACGGTGGCGGGAAGCTTCTAGCGCCCCTGTTCCTCGACCGTTCCGGCTGTTCCCTGATTGTCATTGGCGATACGCCGCCGTTCGGAAAGCTGCGCCAGCACTTCGCGGGTGAACAGTTCGGCCATCAGCTGGTTCAGGATGCCGATACCGCGCTCGGCCATGTCGACCGCTTCCAGTTCGCCCACGTTGGGCGCGACACGGGCGAGGAAGTCCCGCACTTCGGATTCGGCGAGGCTGCGCATGATCTCCGCCAGCCGGCCAAAGCCTGCGCCGGCATAGCCGCGTTCGCGCGTGAAGCCGATGCGCGAGGCTTCGACGAGCAGCCGCAGGATGCGTGCGTCGCGCGGAGAAAGCCGCCCGTCCGGCCCCACGTTCACGACCCCGGCCGCGATCGTGTCGGCAAGATGGTCAGGGTCGCCGCCGAGGAACTGGACAAAGCCGACGGCATCCACCGGCTCTTCCTCGGCATCCAGCCGGGCGCGCAGCAGATGGTCGATCTCGGGCATCATCTGCTGTTCGAGCCAGTCCGGCTGGTCACCCTCGAACAGGGCGCGGATGACGGAAAGCGGCAGGAAGCGCTCATCCTTCAGCCGGCGGATGGCGAACAGCCGCGACAGATGCTCCTCGGTGTAGGTGGCACTGTTGCGGTGGGTGCGCTCCGGCTCGGGCAACAGCCCTTCGCGGATGTAGAAGCGGATCGTCTCCCGCGAGATGCCGGAGGCCTTTTCAAGATCGCGCATGCGCATCGGGGGGCCTTATCAGCCCCCGGCCGCCGCTGTCACCCCCGCAGAATCCGGCTGGTTTGTGTCTGGCCGGGCCGCATCCGGCATGCCCGACCACAGGATCACGTTCAGGATCGTGACGGCTGCGGCCCCGATCATCAGAAGCGCGCGCTTGCGATCCCTAGCCCACAGCTTCGCCCCGCCCAGCAGAAGGACAATGGCCGCCAGCATCGCAAGCCCGTAAGCCCAGCTCAACATGATCAGGCACCTTTCATGGCGGTTGTGGCGGGCGCCGGTTCCAGCCCGGCAAGCGTCTGTGCGACGGCCCGCTTCCAGGCCGCGCGCCGTTCGCCTCTTAGCGCATCTTCCTGCTGCGGGGTGAAGCGGCGGTCGGCATGGACCATCGCGTCCCCGGCTTCCGCAAGGCTGGAAAAGAGCCCGGCGCCCGTGCCCGCGAGCATGGCGGCCCCCAGCGCTGTCGTCTCGATGCTGCGCGGGCGCTCCACTACCAGGCCCGTCGCGTCGGCGATGTCCTGGCACAGCCAGTCGTTCGCCACCATGCCGCCATCCACCTTCAGGCTGGTGGGGCTGACCCCGTCGGCGCGGAAGGCGTCGATGAGATCGGCGGTCTGCTGGCCCATGGCTTCCAGCGTCGCGCGCACGATGTGGGCGCGTGTCGTGCCGCCTGTCAGTCCGGTGAGAAGCCCGCGCGCCAGCGGCTGCCAGTGCGGCGCGCCAAGGCCGGCGAAGGCGGGCACGAAGATGACGCCGCCGCTGTCGGGCACGGAACGGGCCATCGCCTCGGATTCGGCCGGCGCGTCGATGATGCCCAGCCCGTCTCGCAGCCATTTGATGGCATCGCCGCCCACGAAGATGGAGCCTTCCAGCGCATAGGCCAGCGGGTCCGAGCCGAGATAGGTCGCGAGCAGGCGGTTCCGGCTTTTCGGTGGTTCGGCGCCGGCATGGGCAAGCAGGAAGATGCCGGTGCCATAGGTGCATTTGGCAAGGCCGGGTTCGCGGCAGGCCTGGCCGATGGCGGCCGCCTGCTGGTCGCCCGCCATGCCGGTAATGGGAATGGCCCGGCCGAACATCCGGGTTTCGGCCAGCGGCCCGCATGTCGGCACGATGTCGGGCAGGGCGTTTTTCGGCACGCCGAACAGCGCCAGCATGTCATCCGACCAGCGGGCGGTGCCCAGGTCCATCAGCAGGGTGCGGGCGGCGTTGCTGGCGTCCGTTGCGTGGGTGCGGCCTTCGGTCAGCTTCCACAGCAGCCAGGAATCGATGGTGCCGACGGCAAGGTCGCCTGTTTCGGCGGCGGCCGCGACATCGGGCCAGGTGTCGAGCGCCCAGCGGATCTTGCTGGCCGAGAAATAGGGGTCGAGCAGAAGCCCGGTGATGGCCTGCACCGTGGCTTCCTTGCCGTCTGTCCGCAGTCTGGCGCAGGCCTCGGCGGTGCGGCGGTCCTGCCAGACGATGGCGGGCGCCAGCGGTTCGCCACGCCGGCGGGACCAGAAGACGATCGTCTCGCGCTGGTTGGTGAGGCCGATGGCGGCGACACGCGCACCTGCGCGGCCCATCACATCCTCGATGGCCCGGCGGGTGAGGGCCCAGATTTCGGCCGCGTCATGTTCTACCCAGCCCGGCCGGGGGAAATGCTGGCTGATGGCATGCTGCGCCACATCCACCGGCTTTCCGGTGAGGTCGAAGGCAAGCGCCCGGGTGGAGGTGGTCCCGGAATCGATGGCGAGCAGCAGCGGATCCATGGCCGCCATTGCTGGCCGCTTGCGCGGGCGGGCGCAAGGCCGCAGTGTCCGCAAGGGAGAAGAGGGAGAAAGACATGCGCTTCAGCAACAGGACGGTTCTGGTCACGGGGGCTGCATCGGGAATCGGCCGGGCAGCCGCCCTGCGATTCGCGCGCGAGGGTGCGTTCGTCTTCTGCCTCGACCAGG
Source organism: uncultured Sandaracinobacter sp. (assembly GCA_964394815.1). Taxonomy (GTDB): domain Bacteria; phylum Pseudomonadota; class Alphaproteobacteria; order Sphingomonadales; family Sphingomonadaceae; genus Sandaracinobacteroides. Next base: position 11,119 of record CAYMZC010000037.1, read on the forward strand.
CCGATGCGGTTGCCGGAACGGCGGATGCCATCAACGCCGATGGCGGGTGCGCACAGGCCCTACAGGGCGATGCCGCCGACGAGGCCTTCATCGCGTCCGCCGTCGATCGCGCGGTTGCCGCCCGTGGGCGGCTGGATGCGATTTTCGCCAATGCCGGGATTTCCGGCGGCATGACCCTTCTGGCCGACCTTCAGGTCGCCGAATGGGAACGCGTGCTGCACGTCAATCTTGTCGGTGTTTTCCTGGCCATCCGCGAGGGTGCGCGGGCGATGGTGCCGCAGGGCGGCGGCTCGATCGTGTGCACGGCCAGTGTCGCGGGCCTGCGGTCGGGCGCGGGGGGCATTCCCTATTCGGCGTCGAAGGCCGGGGTCATCAACCTTGTGCAGACCAGCGCGAACCAGCTTGGCGGAACCAATGTGCGCGTGAACTGCATCTGCCCGGGCCTTACGGAAACAGGGATGACCGCGCCGGTCTTCGAACAGGCCCGCGCCCGCGGCAGCGAGCACAAGCTGGGCCAGCTGAACCCGCTGCGCCGCTACGCACGGCCCGAAGAGGCCGCGAACGTCGCCCTGTTCCTCGCGTCGGACGATGCGAGCTATGTGAACGGGCAGGCCATCGCCGTCGATGGCGGCCTGTCGTCCAGCCACCCGACCGTGCCCGGGCGCTTCGTCTAGCAGCCTCCGCGTCGTGCACCGGGGCGCACCGGGGCGCATCGGGGCGCATCGGGGCACGCCGGGGCACGACGGGGCTTGCGCCAATCCGCCGCACATCCTAGCAGGCCCCCCATCGGAGCAGGTGCCCGGGTGGTGAGCCAGGGTGAAAAGGGAAGCCGGTGCGGCGGGTAACTGCCCAGTCCGGCGCTGTCCCCGCAACTGTAACCGGGTAGGCGTGCGAGCCATATGCCACTGCCGCGAAAGCGGCGGGAAGGTGTTCGCAACAGCCGATGACCCGGAAGCCAGGAGACCTGCCTGCCCCGGTCGTCCAGTCACGCCGGCGGGGACTCCGACGCGACCGAGGCAGGTGCATCCGGCTGCATGGCGCGGCCGGGCGCGGCTTTCTCGCATGGGCGACGCTTGTGTCGAACCCAATGCGAAGAAAGGCTCTGCCTGTGCGCCTCTTGTTGTCCTCAATCTGTCTTTTTGCCTTCGTCTCGTCCGATTCCGCCGTCGCGGGCGAACTCCTTGGCTCCGACATTCTCGTGTCCGCCCGCATGCCCCTGTCAGTCGACGAGGCGGGCGTTTCCGTCACCGTGATCGACAGGGCCGAGATCGAGCGGTTGCAGGCGCCGCTGCTGCTGGATGTGCTGCGCCTGCAACCCGGACTCAGCCTTTCCCGCAATGGCGGGGCAGGGGGGTTCACCGCTGTCCGCCTTCGCGGCGCCGAGGGCGAGCACACGACGCTGGTGATCGATGGCGTGAAGGTCGCCGACCCGGCCAGCCCCGGCGGCGGTGTCGATTTCGGGACCCTTGCCTCGGCTGGCATTGGCCGCGTGGAAATCCTGCGCGGGCCGCAGTCCCTTGCCTGGGGAAGCCAGGCCATCGGGGGCGTGATCGCCGTCGAGACGCTGGCGCCCGATGCCGGGGGGATGCTGTCCGGCCGGGTGGAGGGCGGTTCGCACGGGCACTGGGCGGCCGATGCCACGGGCGGAATCGCCCTCGGGCCGGTTGCGCTGCGGCTGGGCGGCAACTGGCAGCGCAGCGACGGCATATCGAGCTTCGCCGAAGCGCGCGGTGGTGCAGAACGGGACGATTTCGAAAGCCATGGCGTCCACGCCCGCGCCGATGTCTCGCTCGGCGGCGGCTTCACGGCCGATCTGAGGGGGCGGCTGCAATCCTCGGAATTCGGGATGGATGGCTTCCCGCCACCCCTCTACGCCTTCGCCGACACCGATGACCGCAGCCGTGTGCGCGATGTTTCGGGCGCTGCCGGCCTGCGCTATGCCGGAGGCGGCGTGACGGCGCGGCTCGGCTGGCAGATTTCCGATACCTTCCGGCGCAACTTCACGCCGGGGGCCGACCCCTTTACCAGCTTCCGTTCGGAAGGCCGGTTCGAGCGGGTGGACGCGCAGGCAAGCTGGGTGCTGTCCGATCTTCTGTCGATTTCGGGCGGGCTGGAGCGTGAGGTTTCCCGCCTTGAAACGGCTTCGCCTTCGGCATGGGATCCGGAGCCTGCGCCGTTCCGCGCCCGCGCCACCCTTGATGGCGGTTTCGTCCAGGCCATCATGCGGCCTGTCGAGGCGGTGACGCTGTCCGGTGGGGTTCGCCATGACGAGCATGACCGCTTCGGCGGCGCCACGAGCCTTGGCGCCAGCGGCAGCGCCCGCATTCCCGGCACGCCCCTGCGGCTGAAGGCCAGCTATGGCGAAGCCTTCAAGGCGCCGACGCTGTTCCAGCTCTTTTCCGATTATGGCAATGCCGCGCTGCGGCCCGAGCGCGCGATCGGCTGGGATGCGGGCATCGCGCTGGAAAGCGAAGGCTTCACCGCCTCCGCCACCTGGTTCGAGCGTCGCACCCGCAATCTGATCGATTATGTATCCTGCTTCGGCCTGGTGTCGCCCATCTGCGAAGGTCGTCCGTTCGGCACCTATGACAATGTGCTGCGCGCCAAGGCGCGCGGGCTGGAACTGGTGGCCGAAGCGCGCCCGGTGGAAGGCCTCGATGTCTCGGCCCAGTACAGCTGGACGGATTCGCGCAACCGCACCGCCGGCAGCCCCAATGAAGGCCGCAGGCTCGCGCGGCGGCCGGCGCACAGCCTGTCCGCCACACTCGATTATGCCTTTCGGGGTTTCAGCATCGGCACCTCGGTGCAGCTGGTTTCGGACAGTTTCGACGATGCCGCCAGCAGCCGGCCCATTCCCGGCCATGTGCTGGCCGACATCCGCGCCGCCGCCCCGCTGGGCAAGGGCATCGAACTGTTCGGCCGGGTGACCAACCTGTTCGACGAACGTTACGAGACGACAAGCTTCTACGGCCAGCCCGGCCGCGAGGCGGCCGTCGGTGTCCGTGCGCGTTTCTAGCCTTCTGCTGGCGCTTGCGCTGCTGGCCGCGCCGCTTTCGGCACGGCCAGCGCGCATTGTCTCGATGAACCCCTGCACCGACGCCATCCTGGCCGAGGTGGCGGACAGGGGGCAGATTGCCGCCATCAGCCACTGGTCCCACGATCCGGAGGCGACCTCCATGCCGCTGGCGCAGGCTGAGGCCATCCCTGCCCATGGCGGCACGGCCGAAGAGGTGATCGCGCTGAAGCCCGACCTCGTCATCCTGTCCCCGCACACGCCGCTGGCAACGCGCACGGCGCTGGAGCGGCTGGGTGTACCCATGCTGGCGATCGGCGTTCCGGCCGACGCCGGGCAATCGCTGGCGCAGGTGCGCGCCATCGCCACCGCAGCGGGCCATGCCGGGCGAGGGGATGCGCTTGCGGGGCGGATAGGGCAGGCGCTGGCCGAGGCGCGTCGGCCCGGCCCGCCAAGGCCGGCCCTGATGCGCATGGGGTCCGGCCTCGTCCCCGGCCCCGGCACGCTGGCCGAGGCGCTGATGGCGAACAGCGGCCTTCGTAGCCTTGCCGCAAGCCATGGGCTTGCCATGTGGGACATCCTCCCCCTCGAACCGCTCGCCGCCAAGCCACCGCCGCTTCTGCTGACGGACCGGCCCGACGCTTTGCATCCCGTGCTGCGGCGCCTGCCCATCCGTGTGGCCGAATTCCCGCGTCACCTGCTGAACTGCGGCGGCCCCACCATGATCGCCGCCGCCCGGCGGCTGGCCGCCATCAGGGACAGCCAGCCATGAAGCGCGGCAGCTTTCTCGCCATCCTGTTGCTCGTCACGCTTCTCGCCTTCGGGGCGAGCCTTGTTGCCGGAAAGGTCTGGATCAGCCCCTTCGGCCTTGTTTCCGGCACGCCCGAGGCGCTCATCATGGCCGAGCTTCGCCTGCCGCGTGCGCTTCTCGGGTTGGGAATCGGGGCTATGCTGGGGGCTTCGGGGGCGGTGCTCCAGGGCTATCTCAGGAACCCGCTTGCGGATCCCGGCCTGCTCGGCATTTCCGCCAGCGCGGCGCTCGGCGCGGTGCTTGCCATCTTCCTGGGGCTGGCCGCCTCGCCCTTCATCGTCTCGGCCTTCGGCATGGCGGGGGCTCTTGGCGCGATGCTGCTGCTGGCGCTCATGGCGGGCCGCTCGGCCAGCGCCATAAGCTTCATTCTGGCAGGCGTCGTCCTGTCGAGCCTTGCCGGTGCGCTGACGGCGCTGCTCATCAACCTTGCGCCCACCCCCTTTGCCCTTGGCGAGATCGTCACCTGGCTGATGGGAGCGCTGACGGACCGCAGCCTTGCCGATGCGCTTCGGGTGCTGCCCTTCGTGGGCATCGGGCTGCTGCTTCTGGCGCCCACGGGCCGGGCGCTCGATGCGCTGGCTCTGGGGGAGGCGGCGGCGCGGTCGCTTGGTGTCGATCCGTGGCGCACCCGGCTGCTGGTGATTGCGGGCACCGGCCTCGGCGTCGGGGCTGGCGTTGCCGTCACCGGGGTCGTCGGCTTTGTCGGCCTCATCGTGCCGCACATCCTGCGCCCCTTCGTGGGGGAGCGTCCGTCCGACCTGATTTTCCCGTCCGCGCTGGGCGGGGCAGCGCTTCTGCTGCTGGCCGATGCGGCTGTCAGGCTTGCGCCCGGCCCGGTGGAACTGAAGCTGGGCATCGCCATGTCGCTGATCGGCGCGCCCTTTTTCCTGTTCCTGCTGTGGCGCCACCGGGAGAGCCTGCCGTGAGGCCCCACATGAGTCCCGATCTGAGCCTCGACCTGCATGACCTGTCCGTGGCGCGCGGCGGGCGGACGATCCTGTCGGGCCTCACCGCCAGTATCCGGCCAGGGGAAGTGTGCGTGCTGCTCGGCCCGAACGGCGCCGGCAAGTCGAGCCTGATCGAAGTCATGGCAGGGCTGAGGCAGCCGTCCGCCGGAGCGGTGCTGCTGGATGGCAGGCCGCTTTCTGACATGCCCGCGCGCGAACGGGCGCGGCGCATCGGCTATCTGCCCCAGGGCGGCGAAGTGCACTGGAACCTGAGGGTGCGCGATCTCGTGGCGCTTGGGCGCGCGCCGCACCTGGGGCCGTTCGCCCGGCTTTCGGTGACAGACCATGCCGCCATCGAACAGGCGCTGGAACAGGCGGATGCGGCGGCCCTGGCCGATCGCCTCGTGCTCGGCCTATCCGGCGGGGAGCGTGCGCGCGTGCTGCTGGCCCGGCTGCTGGCCGGAGAGCCGCAACTGATTCTTGCGGACGAACCGCTCGCCAACCTCGATCCGCGCCACCAATTGCAATCGCTGGCGCTGTTCCGGGCCGCGGCCGATGCCGGGGCGGCTGTCGTGCTGGTGGTGCATGATCTTTCAGCCGCCGCGCGCGCGGCCGACAGGCTGATGCTGCTGGCCGGGGGCAGGCTTCTGGGTGAAGGCCCGCCGCGCGACGTGCTGACACCCGGCCTCATCCGCGAAGCCTATGGAATCGACGCGGTCATCCGCGACGACCCCGAGACCGGGCTGCTGGTGCTGCCAGTTGGCTGAGGGGAGGGGCTGCCGCTCTCTGGCGGTTCAGTCCCAGCGGGCTTCGGGGGGCAGGCTCATCAATATGGCGTCGATGTTTCCGCCCGTCTTCAGGCCGAAGGTGGTGCCCCGGTCATAGACAAGGTTGAATTCGGCATAGAGGCCGCGATAGCGCAGCAGGGCGAGGCGGTCTTCCTCAGTCCAGGGCAGGCCCATGCGGCGGCGCACGATGGCCGGGAAGGTCGTCAGGAAGGTTTCGCCGACATCGCGGGTGAAGTCGAAGTTGCGGTCGAAATCGCCCTCCTTCTCGACGTTCAGCCAGTCATAGAAGATGCCACCGACACCGCGCATGCGCTTCCTGTGCGGCACGTAGAAATATTCGTCGCACCAGGCCGAGAATTTCGGCCAGTGTGCCGGGTCGTGACGGTCACAGGCCTGCTCGAAGGCCTGTTTGAAGAAGGCGGTGTCCTCCTCGTGCGGGAGGGCAGGGTTGAGATCGGCCCCGCCGCCGAACCAGCGCTTCGACGTGACGAGGAAGCGTGTGTTCATGTGAACGGCCGGCACATGCGGGTTGGCCATATGGGCGACAAGGCTGATTCCCGTCGCGAAGAATCGGGGATCCTGATCGGCGCCGGGGATGGACTTCGCGAACTCCGGGTTGAACTGGCCATGGACAGTCGAGATATTCACGCCGACCTTCTCGAAGACCCGCCCCTTCATCACGCCCATGGTGCCGCCGCCGCCGGGTGCGCCGCTGTGATCGGTCCGCTCCCAGGGGGTATAGACGAAGCGGCCGGGTGCAGCCGGGGCATTGGCCAGCGCCGGAAGGCTTTCGCCTTCATCCTCCAGCGTTTCGAATTCGGCGGTGATGCGGTCGCGAAGCGAGCGGAACCAGGCTTCGGCGGCGAGCTGTTGCTGATCAAACTGGGTCATGCGCGCCTGAGTGCCACCGGAAGGGCGGGGCGGCAACGGCTGCCAGCGGAGAATTTTCGAAGCGGCCGCTTTGTGCGCTTGACAGCCCGGCGGCCGGCCAATAGATGGGCGCTCCACACAACGCGGGTGTAGCTCAGTCGGTTAGAGTGCCGGCCTGTCACGCCGGAGGTCGCGGGTTCGAGCCCCGTCACTCGCGCCATTTCCCCCGGGATAACAGTTGTTTCAAAACACTGATATCCCGGGGAAAATAAACCCCAGAGACAATCTGATTCCTGTCGCTGCCCCTCAATCCGGCGGCGCGTCCTCGCTCGCGACGGTCAGGACCGTCTTGCCGAGCCCCTTGCCCGACAGGGCGAATTCCAGCGTGGCGGCAAAATCCTCGAAGGCGAAGCTGCGGCCGACAGGCGGGTCGAGCCGACCATCCGCGACCCAGCCCAGAAGCTCATCCAGCTGCCCGGCGGCGCGCCTGCCTTCGAACAGCAGGAATTGCCGCACATCGACACCCAGCAGGCCCGCGCCCTTCATCAGGGTGAGATTGGCCGGCAGGGCGGGGATTGGCCCGCCCACGAAGCCGACGACCAGATGCCGCCCGCCCCATGCCAGCGAGCGGAAGGCGGGCTGGAAAAGCGGCCCGCATACGGGATCGAAGATGACATCGGGGCCACGGCCGTCGTTGGTCGTTTTCAGCCTGTCCCGCCAGCCTTCTTCCTGCGTGTCGATGACGGCGTCCGCGCCATGGGCAAGGCAATGCGCCCGCTTCTCCTCGCTCGATGCCGCAGCGATCACGCGCGCGCCCAATATTCTGCCGACCTGCACGGCCGCCATGCCGACACCGCCCGCCGCGCCAAGCACCAGAAGCTGTTCGCCTGGCTGCAGCCTGGCCCTGTCGCGAAGGCCGTGCAGCGCGGTCAAGCGGAAATGGTCTTTCTGGCTAAAGACGCAGA
>CAYMZC010000038.1:0-18226 GCA_964394815.1 uncultured Sandaracinobacter sp.
CGATGCTGATGAACTTCCCGCGCTTCAACAAGATGAAGGGCATGGGGCAGATCGTGAGCTGGTCGGTGCGCGATGAATCCCTGCATTGCGAGGGCATCGTCAAGCTCTTCCATGCCTTCTGCGCCGAGCGCCAGTGCCTGACCAAGGCCGTGAAGGACGATATCGCCGACATGTGCCAGAAGACGGTGCGGCTGGAAGATGCCTTCATCGACCTTGCCTTCGAAATGGGCCCAGTGCCCGGCATGCATGCGAAGGAAATCAAGAAATACATTCGCTTCATCGCCGACTGGCGCCTGAAGCAGCTGGGCATGCAGCCCATCTACCTGATCGAGGAGCATCCGCTGCCCTGGCTTCAGCCGCTGCTGAACGGGGTGGAGCACGCCAACTTCTTCGAGACCCGCGCCACCGAATATTCCAAGGCCGCGACCAAGGGCAACTGGAACGAGGTGTGGGACGCTTTCGACCTGCGCATGTCTGCCCGGGCGACGCCTCCGGCCAATGACGGCGTGGCCGAGGCCGACCTGCTGGGAAGCGTGGGCGCGGCCGAATAGGCCTGCCTTCCGGCACATTTCGCCTGTCATGGGCAGAAGGCCGCATCTGCACGGCCCCGGTTCCGGCCGGGGCCGTTTTCTTTCTGGCTGCCTTCATCCTTGCCAGACGGGCAGGTCAGTCTGCGCCGAAGTTCCGGATGAGGGCGGCGCCTGCAAGCCCGCGGCCAGGTTCACCACGCAGCTGCCAGCCGGATGCGTCCGTGCCGAGCGCCGCGAGCAGCACCATCTGGCGCGACAGTCCGGCGAGCCATTCACGCAGCATCTTCGCCCAGTTCTGCACCATCGTCAGCAGGTTGCCGGCCGTGTCCGCCGCACCGCGCAGTTCCGCCACCACGGCATAGCGCGCCAGCTGGTCGAACAGCGAGTCGAGCAGGGCCACCCTCGAGACGAGCGTGAGTGCCTGTTTCGAAAATGCCCCGGCTGCCTGATTGCCATCGCCAAGCTGCCCGATCCCGGCCCGTATGACATCCCTGACACGGCGGATGCGGTCCAGAAGGCCGTCGGTTTCATCACGCAGGCCGAACTGGCGTGAAAGGCCCTGGAAGCTTTCGATCTCGCCCGCGAGGGCGCTGTCCATCACCTTTGAGAAAGCTTCGAAATCCGCTGTCAGCGCCGCGATCTCGTCCGTTCTGCTGGTCGTGTCTGTCATGGGGGAACGCCTCCTGCCGCTCCCCTTAGCTGCACTTGTCAGTGTAGCCCAGCCGGTCCCGCGCGCTGGGCGGGGGAAGCGCCTGCTCCAGAATCAGCTGATAGCCTTCCCAGGGCTGGGCCGCGCCACGCGCCGGCGCATACCAGAGAAAGCTTGTCCGCTTGCCGGGCGTATCGAGCCGGTACCAGCGCGGCACGGCCTGTGACGGCCGGATGGGGCAGCGCACGAGCGTGGCGCGGATGCCGGCTGCGGCGAGGCCCTCGATCAGCGCGGCTTCGCCCAGCGGGCGGCCCTCATTCTTGAGATAGTGGGTCATCACCATGGTGCGTGCGCCGGCCGCCATCAGCTTGACCGGCCCGCCATCCCCCTGCATCACCCCGTTTCGACGGAAATAATGATTTCCGGGCAAGGGCTTGTCGAGACTTTCCGGCGGAAGGGCGGCCCAGGTCACGCGTGGTGCGCGCTCGATGTCACGCCAGTTCTGGAAGCTGTTTGCCGGCAGCGTGGAGGGTGGCGTGAGGGCATGGATCAATTGCCCGAAGCCTGCGGCTGGCGTGGCCGCCAGAACAGCCCTGCCAGATGCAGTCTGTGCGGCGGAAGGCGCCGCGCTTGCAGGAGAAAGCCCCGTCATGGCCGTGCCGCAGCGCCGGAAAGTGCCGGCCCTGGCCACGGCCGCAAGCGGGGCCGGGATGCCACCGGCTACGTCGTCGAGCCGTTCGACAAGAAGATGGCCCGGCTTTTCCGCGTGGTTGAAGGTCATCAGCACTGGCGTGCCGACATCGCCCCAGCGGTCCCGGCCCATCTTCACCAGAACCCAGTTCTGGATGCCATCATAGCTGGCGCCACCGATGTAGGTGAGCGAGACCTGCACCGGCAGTGGCCCGGCCTTTCCAGCCGGCGTCTCGGCATGCACGCCGCTGCGATCGACCCGCACCTGCGGCTGGCGGCTGCAATCGCCGCCCGGTGCATAGCTGCCATGTATGTCCTTCAGATCTGCAATGGCTACAGCGCCGGCAGCCTGCGCCATCGCCAGCGCCACCGGCAGGATAATGGCGAATTTGGTCATGATTGCCCCCTCGATGCCATGTGGGCACAAAGTGGCATATCGCCTGCCGGCAGGCCAGTGGGGGTATCCGCTGGTCAGCTTGCAGGACCGGGCTTTGCGCTGTTGCCTCAGTAAACGCTGCGGCTCAGGCGGCGCGCGCCATGTCCAGTTCGCTCGGCAGGATGCGGAGGACGAGGAGGCCATCGCTGTCCAGCGCATAATAGATCACATGGTTGCGGAAGGGCTGGGCCCGCACGCCTTCCTCGATCTGGCTCTGGATCTGGCCGCCGGTGGGGAAGTGCAGAAGGTGCATGAAGGCGGCCTTGAAGCCATCCCGGTTGGAGATGGCGACTTCCATGCCCAGAAAGCCGAAGGTGCGGAAGGCGCTCTCGAATATGCGGGCGAGATCCTCTTCCGCCATCCGCGTGAGGCGAACGCCGCTCATGCCTTCCTCCTGCCACTGGCGGCCGGTTTTTCAGCGGCTTTGGCTGCGGCGCCCGCTTCGTCGGCAGGCATGTTGTGCCCGGCAAAGCCCGGACCCGACGGCATGGCAACGACATCCTCAAAGATGGTGTCGACGTCCTTCTCGCTCACACCGCTGGCGCGCCCTGCGGCCACGGCCGCCCGAAGCTGATCGATCAGTTTCATCGGCCCATGCCCCTGCGAATCATCAAGGGGACTTTCGGAGGGGTTTTCGGACGTTGTGCCCGGATGTCTGTTCTGGCGTTCATGCCTGCCCCCCTTGCGACCACTGCGATCCATGCCCTTCGCCCCCTGCCCCGGGGTGCGACGATTCCCGCTATCCGGCGGCCAGGGCACGCAGAAAGCGGCTATCGTCCGGCAAGTTGCTGAACGATCATTGATGCCCGTTTGCGTGGACCCCCGTTTGCGTGGACCCCCGTTTGCGTGGACCCCGGTGCGAATACCCGCTGGCACATGCCGGCAAAATGCAGATGGCACTTTGCCAGACATATGTTCACTACAACGGATTAAGAGGGATTTCCAATGCATTAATGGTTAACAACCGGCAGTATTCCCGGCTTGCCAAGGGCAGGGCGCGGGGGCAGTTTCAGGCCATGCGCAGTCTCTTTCTTGCCGCCGCCCTTCTGGCTCTCCTGTCACCTGCCCGGGCAACGACATCGGCCGTGGAGGCGTCTGCCGCTGCGCCCGATCTTCCGCTCGAGCGCCTGTTCGCCAACCCGCCGCTCATCGGCACGCCGCCGCGTGCGCTGCGCATGGCGCCTGATGGGCGGCACATCGCCTTTCTGCGCCCGCGCGCCGATGACCAGCTTCGCTTCGACCTGTGGGTGCAGGATGTCGCGACAGGCGCCGAACGCATGGCGGTGGACAGCCTTGCCCTTTCATCCGGCATGGCCAGCCTGTCGGAAGCGGAGCTGATGCGCCGGGAGCGCGCGCGTCTTTCTTCCAGCAGGGGCATTGTCGAATATCAGTGGTCGCCTGATGGCGGCGCGCTTCTCGTTCCCCTCGATGGCGATATCTGGCTCGCGCCGCTCGATTCCGCGCCGCGCCGTCTGACCCGGACCCCAGAAAGCGAAATCGACGCCCGGCTTTCGCCCGGCGGCAGCCGGGTGAGCTTCGTGCGGGGCAGCAACCTGTGGGCCATCGATCTTTCCACCGGCACCGAAACCGCCATCACCACTGGCGGGGGCGGGCCGGTCAGCCATGGCATGGCCGAGTTCGTGGCGCAGGAGGAAATGGGCAGGACGACCGGCCAGTGGTGGGCGCCCGATGACCGCCGCATCGCCGTGGCGCGGGTGGATGAGAGCGCGGTCAAGATCGCCGTGCGCGCCGCCATCGGCGCCGACAGCACGCGCGTGACCGAGCAGCGCTACCCCTTTGCCGGAACGCCCAATGCCCTGGTCGAGCTGTGGATCCATGATCTTTCCGGCGGCGATCCCGTCAGGGTGGATCTGGGGCCGGATGCCGACATCTATCTCGCGCGCGTCAACTGGCTGAACGCGGGCCAGCTGCTTGTCCAGCGCCAGAGCCGGGACCAGACCCGGCTCGACCTGTTGCTTGTCGATGCCGGTACGGGGGCTTCGCGCGTCATCCTTACGGAAAGCTGGCCAAGCTGGGTGAACCTCCATGACAGCCTGAAGGTGCTGGAAGACGGCCGGCGCTTCCTGTGGGCTTCGGAGCGGTCTGGTCACCGGCACCTCTATCTGTTCGATGGCGACCGTTTGCGCCAGTTCACGCGCGGCAACTGGTCCGTCGATGAACTGCTTGCGGTCGACGAGGCGCGCGGGCGCATTCTGTTCACCGGCTTCCGGGAAAGCCCCACCGAAAAGGCCCTCTATCAGGCCCCGTTGAAGGGCGGGCCTGTGCAGCGCCTGTCAGCGGATGGCGCCTGGGCCGAAGCCGTCGCCGATACGGGGGGGCGCCATGTCCTCCTGACCGTCTCGACCCCCGCATCCCCGCCAGCCATCACCCTGGCCGCCGTCACCCCGGGCGGTCTTGCCCCCATCAGGCCGGTTTCGGCGGGCGCGGCGGCCTATGATGTCTTTCTGCCCCGGCATGTCACGCCGCACTATGGCACGCTGAAGGCGGCCGATGGCCGGACGGACCTGCACTATGCGCTGATGCTGCCGCCCGGTGTGCCGGAAGGCGCGCGGGTTCCGGTTTTCTTCGAAGTCTATGCCGGGCCGACCACCCAGCGGGTGCGCAAGGCCTTCGGCTCCCTCATCCACCAGTATCTTCTGCGGCAGGGCTGGGCGGTCTTCATGGTGGACAACCGCGGCACGCCCAATCGTGGCCGCGCTTTTGCCGACCCGATCCACCTGCGGGTGGGCGTGACCGAAGTGGAGGATCAGATGGCGGCGCTGGCCTGGCTGAAGGCCCGGCCCTTCGTCGATCCCGGGCGCATCGCCGTCTATGGCTGGTCCTATGGCGGCTACATGGCCCTGCGCCTGATGACGGAGCACCCGGAGGCCTTTGCAGCCGGTGTGTCTGGCGCCCCGGTGACCGACTGGACCCTCTATGACACACATTACACCGAGCGCTACCTGGGCAACCCGGCGAAGGATCGCGGCCCCTATGACCGCTCGGACGTGACGCTGCGGGCGGACCGTCTTGCGCGGCCGCTGCTCCTCATTCACGGGCTTGCCGATGACAATGTCGTCTTCGATCACAGCGCGCGGATGATGGCGGCGCTGCAAAGGGCCGGCCGGCCGTTCGAGACGATGCTCTACCCCGGCCAGACCCACCGCATCGCCGAGCCGGGCCTGCAACTGCACATGTGGCGCACCATTCTCGATTTCCTCGACCGGCATGTCCGCAAGCCGGATCCGGCAGCGGAAGACGGCGTCAGTACATCGCGTTGATGGCAAGACAGGTCGCAAGGCCGACGATGAGGTTCATGGGCACGCCGACTTTCAGGAAATCGCTGAAGCGGTAATCGGCGGCGGCATAGACGATGGTGTTCGTCTGGTAGCCGATGGGCGTGGCGAAGCTGGCCGAGGCTCCGAACATCACGGCGACAAGAAGAGCGCGCGGATCGACCCCGAGCTGGGCCGCAAGCCCGATGACAAGCGGCGGCAAGAGCACGGCGACGGCATTGTTGGTCACCAGCTCCGTCAGGACAGAGCTGAGAAGATAGACGCCGAGAATGAGGGCAAGCGGCGGCACGTCCTGCAGGAAGGGCAGGGTTGCCGAGACGATGAGATCGACGGAACCGGCCGCTGACAGCCCCGTTCCGATGGCCAGCATGGCGAAGATGAGGATGAGCACATTGCCATCCAGCGAGCCCCAGGCTTCCTCCGGCGCGAGGCAGCGGGTGGCCAGCACGATGGCGACGGCGATGATGGCCGCCGTCGTGATGTCCGTGATGCCGAAGCTGGCGAGCAGGATGGCGCCGGCAAAGGCGGCGAGCGCAATCGGGGCCTTGTCGCGGCGGAAGGGCGTGACGCCGGACGCCGACAGGCCGAGCAGGTTCGGGTTGGAGCGCAGGTCGTTCTGGGCTTCCGGCCCGGCGAGAAGGAGCAGCTTGTCGCCTGCGCGCATGCGGACGGAGCCGAGGCTGGGACCGGGCTCGTTCCTGTCCCGGGCGACGCCCAGCAGCCGCACATTGAGCCGGTTGAGGAAATTGATCTCGGCGAGGGGGCGGCCGATGCGCGGATGGGTCTGCGCGATCGTCACCTCGAGAAGATTCTTGTCCGCCTCTCCCTCCTCGATGAGCGCCGCACCCGCATCGCCGACGCCCTTGAGGCCAACGGCGCTGCCCCGTCCCTTCAGCAGGCTCGCCAGTTCCTGCGCGGTGGAGCGGATGATGAGGCGGTCGCCCGCTTCCAGCAGTTCCTTGGCGAGGTCACCGCGCAGGATGCGGCCCCTGCGGTTGATGCCCACCAGCTTCATGCCCGATCGCTTGAGCGCTGCAATGCCGCCGGCTTCCCGCCCGGCCCATTCCGAGTCTTCGGGCAGGCCGAGTTCCGAGAGGAACATATGCTCCTCGTCCAGCAGCCTGAGCTGCGGCCTGTCGGGCAGCAGCCAGCGGCCGAGGATGCCGAGTGCCACGACACCCGTCACCAGTGCGACAAGGCCCACGCCGGTGATTTCGAAGATGCCGAATGGCGCAAGGCCCTTTTCCTGCGCCACGCCATCGACCAGCAGGTTGGTGGACGTGCCGATGAGCGTGAGCGTGCCTCCCAGGATCGCGAAATAGGAAAGCGGGATCAGCAGCCGGGTGACCGATATGTCGAGCGCGCCCGCCAGTTTCCGCAGCACCGGCACCATCAGGATGACGATGGGCGTATTGTTGAGGAAGGCGCTTGAAAGCGCCGTCCCGCCATAGACTTCGGCGAGCGCCATGCGCGGCTTCCGGCGCGCGACCAGCAGGAGGCGTGTCGCCACGGCCTCGACCGCGCCGGTGCGCACCAGCGCCGCCGAGAGGATGAACATGGCGGCAATGGTGATCGGGGCGGGGTTGGAAAAGGCGCCAAGGGTCGTCGAAAGGTCAAGGAATCCAAGCAGGTTGAAGAGCGCGACGGCGGCCACGGCAACAACGGATGGCGGCAGGCGCTCGCTTGCGAAGGCGATGAGCAGCAGAAGCATCATGACCAGCCCGGCAACATCGGCATGGGCAGCCAGAAACGACACCCATCCTTCGGCAAAGGCGGTAAAGCCGGCCGTCATGCGCTGGCCTTCAGCGCCTCGGCCAGCCGCGCTTCCTGCTCGTTCGAGAGGGATGTTTCGAGAATGCGGGGTTTCCAGTCGCTTATGGCTTCGAAGAGCTTGTCATAGGTGGCTTCGCGAACCAGCACGAACAGGGCGGAGCTTTCCCTGGGGATCGTCGCGGAAAGCTGACGGACGAAATCGTCCCTGACGCCATAATCCATCAGCGAGCCGGAAAGCGCGCCGGCCCCGGCCCCGGCGCCCGCCCCGACCGCCATGCCCGCCAGCGGGTTCATGAACAGCAGTCCGACAAGAAAGCCCCAGAGCGCGCCGGAAAGCCCGCCCGAGGCGGCGCCCATGCGGGTCAGGTTGACGGCCTGCTTGATGTGGACCTGCCCGTCTGCGTCACGCTCGACGACGACCGCATCCTCCAGGTCGACGAGGTGCCGCGCCTTCAGGGCGCGCACCCTGTTCAGCACTTCGTCGGCGGCTGCCATGCCGTCAAAGCCCAGCACAAGAAGTTGGCTCATCGGTCTGCCCCCTGAAACGCCTTGCGGTATTCAGCACCGTCAATGCCCCGTATGCCGGGCAAGGAAAAGGGGCCGCGCGCACCTTCTTGCGCACGGCCCCTTCCGAATGTGCGGGAGATCAGCTGAAACGGGTGGCGACGACCTGTTCGGCCTGCTTCATGATGTTCTTCACGAGAACGTCGCAGGTCGGGATGTCGTGGATCAGGGCCTGGCTCTGGCCGCTGGTCCAGATGCCGCCGTCGGTATCGCCGTCGCGCAGCACATTTTCGCGGCCGCGCTGGCCGGCCATCAGTTCCTTCACATCCTCGAAGCTCTTGGTCGGGTCGCGCTGGATCTCGGCCACCTTCTCGGAAATGGCATTGCGGGCGACTCGCGCCGTGTTGCGCAGGGTGCGGCCCACCAGAACGGTATCGAGTTCATTGTTCTCGACGATCTTCTGCTTCACGTTCTGGTGGATGTTTGCTTCCACGGTGGCGCAGAAGCGCGTGCCCATGTTGACGCCGTCGGCGCCCAGCGCCAGCGCCGCCACGAGGCTGCGGCCATCGGCCATGCCGCCCGAGGCGATGATCGGAACGTCAGGCAGGGCATCGACGGTGGCAGGCAGCAGCACGATGAGGCCCACGTCATCCTCGCCCGGGTGGCCGGCGCATTCGAAGCCATCGATCGAAATGACGTCCACGCCCTTCTTCACCGCCGAGACGGCATGGCGGACCGAGGTGCACTTGTGGATCACCTTGACGCCATTTTCCTTGAAGCGGGGCAGGTGGTCGGTCGGCGCGCGGCCGGCGGTTTCCACGATCTTCACGCCCGAGGCGATGATCGCTTCCCGGTAATCGTCATAGGGAATGGGGTTGATCGAGGGCAGCAGCGTCAGGTTCACGCCAAAGGGCTTGTCCGTCAGCGCCTTGGTCTTTTCGATCTCGGCCAGCAGAGCCTCGCCGCTGGGGAACATGTGGGCGGTGATGAAGCCCAGCGCACCGGCGTTGGCGACGGCGGCGACCAGCTCGCCATAGCCGACACCGGTCATGCCGCCCATGCAGATGGGCGTCTCGATGTTGAACATTTCCGTAAGGCGCGTCTTGAACATGGCGGCTTCCTACCCTTCCATCTGGCAGCGGCCCGGGGCCGCTGCGGTTTGCCGTTCGCCCGCTTCCGGGGCTTGTGCCTGTTCTGGCCTCTTTCACTGCCGGCTACACACTCTCATTATTGGGCGATCATTCCCCCGGGCGAAGCAATGAAGGAGAGCTTTCACAGATGGCGCGGGTCCTGATAGCCGGCGCAACCGGCCTTGTTGGCAGCCATGCACTGGCGCTGGCGCTGGCCGATTCGCGTGTCTCGGGCGTGGTGGCGCCCACGCGCCGGCCGCTGCCGCCGCACCCGAAACTGCTGAACCCCGTTACCGATTTCATGCCCTTTCCCGCCGAATCCGGATGGCTGGCGGTCGACGGGGTCGCCTGCGCGCTGGGCACCACGGCAAAGCGGGCCGGAAGCGCCGAGGCCTTCCGCGCAGTGGATCTCGACCTTCCCCTCGCCATCGCCAGGGCCGCGCGGGACAGGGGCGCGCGCAGCTTCGCGCTCGTATCCTCCACGGGTGCGAACCCGCGCTCCCGCTTTCTCTATCCGCGCACCAAGGGGGAACTGGAAGAGGCGCTCAGAGCGCCTGGCTATCCCTCGCTCACAATTCTCAGGCCGGGCCTGCTTGGCGGCGCGCGGGCGGAATTCCGCCCAGCCGAACGGGCAGCGGCGGTGATTCTCGGCCTTCTTGGCCCGGCCCTGCCACGCTCCTTGAGGATCAGCCCTGCCGAAAAAGTGGCGGCCCGGCTTCTGGATGCAGCGGTCACGGCCGCGCCCGGCGTTCATGTGGTGGAAGCGGGCGCTTTCGCCTGAGGGGGCGCTTCCAGCATCGCCGCCATCACGGCTGCGGCATCGGCGAGCGTATTGTCGGACTGCCACATGGGGTGCGGGCGCGAACGGTCCGCAAGCTCGCTTTCGCGTGCCGCGAGGATGGCGCCGAGCGTTGCGCCCATGAACACGAATCGCTGGTTCTGGATGGCCGCGGGCATGTCAGGCATCAGCCGGCGCAGATGCATCAGGCATCGCTGGTAGCCCGAGTTCCAGCGCCCGCCCAATGCTTCCATGAACATCCCCCGGTGCGACATGCCGAGCAGGACGACGAAGCGGTTGAAGCTTTCCGTGCCCGGCTCCATGTCCGGGTCGATCGAGGTGCGGATGAGGCAGTCCGCCACGTCGATCACCCTGTGCGGGCCGCCTTCGGCTTCCAGCCGGTCGAGCCATGCGTTGCGCCGTTCGTCGATCGCGCGGGCGCCATCCACCACCAGTTCGCGGATCAGCGCTTCCTTTGATCCGAAATGATAGCCGACGGCGGCATGGTTCTTCTGCCCGGCGGCTTCGGCGATCTGCCGGACCGTCACGCCATCAACGCCACGCTCGGCGAACAGCCCGAGGGCGACGGCCTTGAGATGCGCTGCGGCGTCGCCGCGCGTGCGCTGGTGTTCGGCTGCCATGCTCGCACTTTTAGGTTTTGACAGGCGTTTCAGTCAAATGCATTATCCAACCGGATAAGAGAGAGGGAGGTGGCATGAACAAGGATGCCGCGCCTGCGGGCGTCGATCTCGGCGCGCTCGCGGCATGGATGGATGGACGCGGCCTCGGGGAGGGGCCGATCGGGGCGGCCGAACTGCTGGCAGGCGGAACCCAGAACATCCTGCTGCGCTTCGAGCGCGCGGGGCGCCGCTATGTGCTGCGCCGCCCGCCGCTGCACTTGCGCGCCAATTCCAACGAGACGATGCGTCGGGAAGCGCGGGTGCTGGCGGCGCTGGCCGGCACGGCCGTGCCGCATCCGGCGCTGATCGCTGCCTGCCCGGAAGAGGATGTGCTGGGCGCTGCCTTCTACCTGATGGAGCCTGTCGAGGGCTTCAACGCGACGACAGGCCTGCCGCCGCTTCATGCCGGCTCCGCCGTCATCCGCCACCGCATGGGGCTGTCGATGGTGGAGGGGATCGCCGCGCTCGGCGCGCTGGACTATCGCGCGGCCGGGCTCGAAGGCTTCGGCAAGCCCGACAACTATCTCGAGCGGCAGGTGGCGCGCTGGAAGGCCCAGCTCGACAGCTATGCCGAGTTTCCCGGCTGGACCGGGCCGGGCGAGATTCCGGGGGTGGACAAGGTTGCGCGCTGGCTGGACGCCAACCGCCCGGCCGATTTCCGCGCCGGCATCATCCATGGCGATTATCACCTCGCCAATGTGATGTTCCGGCACGACAGCGGCGACCTTGCCGCCATCGTGGACTGGGAGCTTTCCACCATCGGCGACCCGCTGCTCGATCTCGGCTGGCTGCTCGCCACCTGGCCCGAAGGCGACGCGCCGGCCGATGCCGACGTGGCGGTGAAGCCCTGGGAGGGCTTTCCGTCCGCCGCCGAACTCGTCGGCCACTATGGCACGCTGAGCGACCGCGACCTTTCCCACATCGACTGGTACGCGGTGCTGGCCTGCTACAAGCTGGGTATCATCCTCGAAGGAACGCACGCCCGTGCCTGTGCCGGCAAGGCGCCGCGCGCCACGGGTGATCTTCTGCACGCAAAGACGATCGGCCTGTTCGAACGGGCGCTTCGCCGCATTGGCTGAGGAGGGAGACATCATGCAAGACGATACGGATTTCACCGGCCGCAAGGTGCTGGTGGTGGGCGGCTCCAGCGGCATCGGCAACGGCATCGCCCATGGCTTCCGCGCGCGCGGCGCCACGGTGCATGTCTGGGGCACGCGCGCCAGCGCCGCCGACTATGACCCCGCCGATGGCTCGGACCTTTCCGGCCTTGGCTACACCTGTGTCGATGTCGGCGACCCGGATGCCATCGAGGCGGCGCCCATGCCCTTCGACCAGCTGGACGTGCTGGTCCTGTGCCAGGGCACGGTCGTCTACCGGCGCGGCGAGTTCGAGCGCCCCGGCTGGGACAGGGTGATGTCGGTCAACCTCGACAGCCTGATGCACTGCGGCCGCAAGTTCCACGGCCAGCTTGCCGCCTCGAAAGGCTCGATCATCATCGTCAGCTCGATTTCAGGGCTGAAGGCCAATGTCGGCAACCCCGCCTATGCGGCCTCCAAGGCCGGCGCGATCAGCCTGACGAAGACCCTGGGCCAGGCCTGGGCGCGCGACGGCATCCGGGTGAACGGCCTGGCGCCCGGCCTTGTCGATACCAAGCTCACCAAGGTGACGACGGAAAACCCGAAACGCCGCGAAGGCGCGCTGGCGACGATTCCGCAGGCGCGGATGGGAACTCCGGCGGACATGGCCGGCGCCGCCATCTTCCTGGCCTCGCCGCTTGCCGCCTACGTCACCGGCCACACGCTCGTCGTGGATGGCGGTCTCTCGCTCTAAGCTCCCGGAAGGATCCATCATGCAATTCGAACACAGCGACAAGGTAAAGGGGCTGATCGCCCGGCTCGAAGCCTTCATGGACGAGCATGTCTACCCGAACGAGCAGGCCTATCTTGACTGGGTGCACGACCCGGCCAACCTGTGGAAGGAATGGCCCGGCATGGAGGCGCTGAAGGACAAGGCGCGCGCCGAGGGCCTGTGGAACCTGTTCCTGCCGCATGAATATGGCGAATTCAGCCCCGGCCTCACCAACCTCGAATATGCCCCGCTTGCCGAGATCATGGGCCGCGCGCCCTTTTCCTCGCAGGTCTTCAACTGCTCCGCGCCCGACACCGGCAACATGGAAGTGCTGGCGAAGTTCGGCTCGCCCGCGCAACAGGAACGCTGGCTGAAGCCCCTGCTGAACGGCGAGATCCGCTCCGCCTATGTGATGACGGAGCCGCAGGTCGCTTCCTCGGATGCCACAAACCTCGAGCTTTCGATCCTGCCGGACGGCGACGATTATGTGATCAACGGCCGCAAATGGTGGATTTCCGGCCCGATGCACCCGCGCTGCGACCTCTACATCGTCATGGGCAAGACGCTGTTCGACAACCCGCGCCATTCCCAGCATTCGCAGATCATCGTCCCGCGCGACACGCCGGGCATCACCATGGTGCGCAACCTCACGGTCTTCGGATCGATGAATTCGCCGGGCGGTGAGTGCGAACTGCGGTTCGACAATGTGCGCGTGCCGAAGGAAAACCTGATCCTCGGCGAAGGCCGCGGCTTCGAGATCGCGCAGGGCCGGCTCGGGCCGGGCCGTATCCATCACTGCATGCGCTCCATCGGGCAGGCGCAGCGCTCGCTGGAAATCATGGCGCGCCGGGCAGACAGCCGCGTCGCCTTCGGCAAGCGGCTGGCTGACCAGTCCTCCATCCGCCAGGACATCGCGCGCAGCTTCTGCGAGATCGAGATGGCGCGCCTGCTGACCCTGAAGGCCGCCGACCAGATGGACCGCCATGGCAACAAGGTGGCCAAGGACCTGATCGCCGCCATCAAGGTGATTGCGCCGCAGATGGCCCAGACGATCGCCGACCGCGCCATCCAGGTGCATGGCGGCATGGGCGTGAGCGACGATACGCCCATCGCCTATTTCTTCACCCTGAACCGCTATCTGCGGATCGCCGACGGCCCGGACGAAGTCCATATGTCGCAGCTCGGCAAGATGAAGATCGCCGAATATGTGGCGATGAACGCCCGCTAGGGGAGAAAGAGCCATGGGCTGGATCAGCAGCGGCGGACGCCGCCACGCGCCGGAAGCCTTTGCGGAGCGGGCTGCCCGCGCCGCAACGGTCCTCGAGGGGTTCGGGCTGGGGAAGGGCGACGGCGTCGCCCTCTACCTCAGGAACGAACCGGCCTTCTTCGAGGCGAGCTTCGGGGCCGGAATGCTCGGCGTCTATCCGGTGCCGGTGAACTGGCACTATACCGCCGACGAAGCCGGCTATCTGCTGCGCGACAGCGGCGTGAAGCTGCTGCTGATCCATGCCGATCTTCTTGGCCCCATCCGGGATGCGATCCCCGAGGGGCTGCCCGTCGTCGTGGTGGAAACCCCGCCCGAGGTGCGCGTGGCCTATGGTCTCGGTGATGTGCCGCACCCGCCTGGCCTGCCGCTGTGGAGCGCGCTGCTCGATGCGGCTGCTCCGCTTGCGCGGGAGCCGGAGCAGCCGCCCAGCACCATCATCTATACATCGGGCACCACCGGCCGGCCCAAGGGCGTGAAGCGGCCGACCTTCACGCCGGAACAGGCCGAGGCGACGACGGCGATGCTCGCCTGGACCTATGGCTATACCGATCATGTGGCCGGCCGGCGCGACCCGGCGGAGATCGTGACGGCGGTGATCGGCCCGCTCTACCATGCGGCCCCCAACGCCCATTCGCATTTCTCGATCCGGCTGGGCGCCAATGTGCTGATCGAGCCGCGCTTCGATGCCGAACGGCTGCTGCAGCTGATCGAGGCGGAGAAGATCACCCACCTCAACATGGTGCCCATCATGTTCAACCGGCTGCTGCGCCTGCCGGATGCCGTGAAGCGCCGCTACGACCTCTCTTCGCTGGAATATGTGACGCATGCGGCCGCGCCATGCCCGCCGCCGGTGAAGCGGGCGATGATCGAATGGTGGGGGCCGGTCATCAACGAATATTACGGATCCACCGAAATGGGCAATGTCACTAACATCACGGCGCAGGAGTGGCTCGCCCATCCGGGCTCGGTCGGCCGGGTGATGCCCGGCATCGACCTCAGGGTAGTCGACGAGGAAGGCCGCGACGTGCCGCCCGGCACCGTGGGCGACGTGATTGCCCGCTCCCGCGGCGCGTCGGATTTCACCTATCAGAACGCCCCGGAAAAGCGCACCGCCATGGAGCGTGAGGGCCTGCTGGCGCCGGGCGACATGGGCTATTTCGACGCCGACGGTTTTCTCTACCTCTGCGACCGTCGCAACGACATGATCATTTCGGGCGGGGCCAACATCTATCCGGCCGAGATCGAGGCGGAACTGCACAAGCTGCCCGGTGTCGCCGACTGCGCCGTGTTCGGTATTCCGGACGAGGAATTCGGTGAAAGCATCATGGCCGTCGTGCAGCCGATGCCGGGCGTGACGCTGGAAGCCGATGCGCTGAAGGCGGAGCTTCGCCGCACGCTGGCGGGCTACAAGGTGCCGCGCCGGATCGATTTCGCCGACAGCCTGCCGCGTGAGGATTCGGGCAAGATCTTCAAGCGCAAGCTGCGCGCACCCTTCTGGGAAGGCCGGGAGAAACGCATATGACCGAAACCATCCTCGACCCCGATCTGCCGATCATCGACCCGCACCATCATCTGTGGGATCTGCGGCCCATGCTGGCGCATCTGCCGCCGCCGGCCCATCCCTTCCAGCAGATCCTGCCGCAATCGCCGCGTTATCTGCTGGATGAGCTTCTGGCCGACACGGGAAGCGGCCACAATGTGGTGGGGACCGTGTTCGTCCAGTGCCATGCCTTCTACCGCGCCCATGGCCCTGACGCCATGAAGCCCGTTGGCGAAACGGAATTCGTGGCGGGTGTCGCGGCCATGGCGGAAAGCGGCATCTATGGCCCCATGCGGGCCTGCGCCGGGATCGTCGGCCATGCCGATCTCATGCTCGGAGACGGGGTTGCTGCCGTGCTCGATGCCCATGTCGAAGCGGCTGGCGGGCGCTTTCGTGGCATCCGCCACATGATGGCCCATGATGCCGACCCGGATGTGCTCGGCCCCATGGCCGGAACGCCCGCCGGCCTTGCCGCGCACCCGGCCGTGCGTCAGGCGCTCGGCCATTTCGCGGCGCGCAGGCTGACGCTCGACCTCTGGGTGCTGGGGCCGCAGCTGGGCGAGCTTCTCGACCTTGCCCGCGCCTTTCCGGACGTGCCGATGGTGATCGACCATGTGGGAACGCCGCTTGGCATCGGCCGCCATGCCGGGAAGCGCGATGAAGGCTTCGCGGACTGGGCCGCAAGCATGCGCGCGCTGGCGGGCTGCCCCAATCTGTTCGTGAAGCTGGGCGGGCTTGCCATGCCCTTTCCGGGCTTTGCCGGGCTCGGCCCGGATGCCCGGCCGGGTTCCGCAGTTCTGGCAGACCTCTGGAAGCCCTGGATCGAAACCTGCATCGAGGCGTTCGGCCCGGACCGGGCGATGTTCGAAAGCAATTTCCCGGTGGACCGCTGGGGCGCGGATTATCCCGTGCTGTGGAATGCCTTCAAGCGGATCACGGCGGGGGCGTCAGCTTCGGAAAAGGCCGATCTCTTCGCGGGCACGGCGGCCCGTTTCTACCGGCTGGACGGCATGATGGAGAAGGCTGCATGAAGGCGCTTCGCTATTTCGGCGCGCGGGACATCCGCTTCGACAGCATGGCGGATCCCGAACTTCTCTCCGACCGGGATGCCATCGTGCAGATGGAAGCCTGCTCCATCTGCGGCAGCGACCTGCACATCTATCATGGCCATGGCTTTTCCGAGGATGTCGGCTTCTGCGTTGGCCATGAGGCCGTGGGCGAGGTGGTGGAGGTCGGGCGCGCTGTTACCCGGCTGAAGCCCGGCGACAAGGTGATGATGCCCGCCGCCGTCGGCTGCGGGGCTTGCCGGCCGTGCCTTTCCGGCAATGTCAGCGCCTGCGAGACGAATTCGGGAGCCTGCTACGGCCTTTCCGCGCGGCTTCAGGGCGTGCAGTCCGAGGCCTTTCGCGTGCCGGCGGCCGATAGCAACGCGGTGCGCATCCCCGAGGGCATCACGCGGGATCAGGCGCTGATGATGACCGATGCGCTGGCCACCGCATGGTTCGGCGCGCGCAACGCCGACATCCGGCCGGGAAGCAGCGTCGCCGTGATCGGGCTTGGCCCCATCGGCCTGATGGCGGTGGACAGCGCCTTCGTCATGGGCGCGCATGTGGTCTATGCGATCGACCCGGTGGCCGAACGCCGGGCGCTGGCCGCCGAATCCGGCGCCATCGCCCTGCATCCCGATGCGGCGCTGGAGACAATCCGTGAGCAGACAGGCGGCCGCAAGCTCGACTGCGTGGTCGAGGCCGTGGGCCATGAAGCGACCGTCGATCTGGCGCTCAGGCTTGTCACGCGGCGGGGCACCGTGTCGGTGATCGGGGTGCAGCAGGCGCGGCGCTATGCCTTCCCGCTGGAGCGGGCCTTCGCGGCCGGGCTCACCTTCCGCATCGGCACCTGCTCGGTGCCCGAGGAGTGGCCGGCGCTGACTCCGCTGGTGCAGTCGGGCCGGCTGAAGCCGGAGCGCTACATCAGCCATCACATGCCGCTGTCCGAAGGCGCGGAAGCCTATGCCATGTTCGACAGCCGGACGGAGGGCGCGCTGAAGATGGTGCTGACGCCCTGACCCTGACGCCCTGACCTGACGCCCTGACCCTGATGCCTATTCGGCTGCCGTGGACAGGCCGAGATCCGGGATGCCGATGGTCCGCCGGCCGGCGTAATCGGTGCGGGCGACGATGATGCCCAGCTTTTCCATATGGTCGATCAGGCGGCGGATGCGGCCCGGAGAGGCGGTGCCATAAGCGCGGGCCAGGCTTTCATCATCGGGGCAGGGCGCGCCATCCATGGCCGCGCGCGCGATCAGCAGGAAGGGCGCGAGCATTCCTTCCGGCACACGGGCCGCTACCGCAAGCAGCGCCTCCCAGCGTGGTTCGGCCGGATCGAGGATTCCGCCCTGCGCCAGCGTGTGGCGGGTGCGGAACGCGGCGAGATCGAGCGGGGCGCGGAGCAGCCTGCGCATGCGGCAGCGCACCGAAAAATCCTGGTAGAGCTGGGCCGTCGTGCGGAAGGCGCAATCCGGGTCGGCCAGCATGTCCTCGAGGACGGAGCGGACAATCTCTTCGGTTTCCGCAGCGTCCGGCCGCGCCGGGGCGGCCGTGTCGAACAATGTGGTCGGCGCCGTCGCCTCGGGTTCGGGCGGAGCCGAAAGCGACGGGCCGGGCATGGCCAGCCGCCGCAGCAGCTCGTCGGCCGTTTCCGCCTGCGCCGGGGGCGTGTGGGCCATCTGCGGCCTTGGGTCCTCAGCGGCCTGTTCCAGCTCGGCGAAAAGCATGGTGCGCACAGCCTCGGGCGCGGCTTCGGGAATTGGCAGCAGATTGTGCGTGCCCGAACGCACGCCGGTCCGCACCGGGCCGATCCGTACGCGCACCGGCCGGCGCGCGATGGCAGGGCCGAGGCCAATGAAGCTGCCGCGCTCGAGGTCGCGGATCTGTTCGGCCTGCCGCCGCTCCATGCCCAGAAGGTCGGCGGCGCGGGCCATGTCGATATCGAGGAAGGTTCGGCCCATCAGGAAATTGCTGGCCTCGGCCGCGACATTCTTGGCCAGCTTCGCCAGCCGCTGCGTCGCGATCACCCCGGCAAGGCCGCGCTTGCGCCCGCGGCACA
>CAYMZC010000039.1:0-17911 GCA_964394815.1 uncultured Sandaracinobacter sp.
ATGCATGGCGGCAACGGCATTTCCGACGACTATGGCGTGATCCGCCACGTGATGAACCTGGAGGCCGTGAACACCTATGAGGGCACGCACGACATCCATGCGCTGATCCTCGGCCGGGCGCAGACGGGGATACAGGCCTTCGGTTAACAGGCCTTCGGTTAAGGAGTGTTGCGGCCTGGTTGCCGCCTTGGGACCGTGCTGTTAGGCGAAGGCGATACCGCGTTACCGGGGCGCGCGCAGTCGTGCCCGAGCAGGGGGTCTGGAAGCATGGCAGGGCGTCCGCCGCGCGTTCTCGCGCTTTCCTCCACCGGGGGGCACTGGGTGCAGCTGCTGCGGCTGGCGCCTGCCTGGAATGGCTGCGAGGTTCATTACGCCACGTCCACAGCCGATTTTCGCGCACGCGTGGCCGACATGGCGCGGGCGCGCGGGCAGGCCGCCCCCGGCTATCATGTCTTCACCGATGCCAACCGCTGGCAAAAGCTTCGCCTTGTGCGGCAGCTTGTCGATGTCGCGCTGATCCTGCTGAAGGTGCGGCCCGACGTGATCATCACCACTGGCGCTTCGGCGGGGTATTTCGCAATCCGGCTCGGCCGCCTGATGGGCGCGCGCTGCTGCTGGCTCGACAGCATCGCCAATGCAGCGGAACTGTCCCTTTCCGGCGCAAAGGCCGGGCCGCACGCCCATCTGTGGCTCACCCAATGGCCCGAACTGGCACGGCCCGGCGGGCCGGGCTATCGCGGGGCGGTGCTGTGATCTTCCTGACGATCGGCACGCAGGAGCCGTTCGACCGGCTGGTGAAGGCAGTGGATGAATGGGCCGCCGCCCATGCCGTGCCGGTGTTCGGCCAGCTCGGCGGGCTGAAGCCGGACAGCTACCGCCCGCGCCATTTCGAATGGTGCGAGTTCATCGCGGCGGACGTCTATCAGCAGAAGCTGGAAGCCTGCGATCTTCTTGTCGCCCATGCCGGCATGGGCTCGATCATTTCGGCCCTCACATGGGCAAAGCCGCTGATCATCATGCCGCGCAGCGCTGCCCTTGGCGAGCATCGCAACGAGCATCAGCTGGCGACCGCGCAGAAGTTCCGCGACCGGCCGGGCGTTGCTGTCGCCTGGGCGCCGGACGAGGTGGGGCCGCTGATCGACCGGCTGCTGGCAGCGGGCAGCGACGGGGCGGCGGCGCTTTCGCCCGAGGCCTCGCCAGCGCTGATAGAGACTTTGCGCGCCTTCATCCATGGCGGCGCGGAAGGCGGCGGCCGGCCCGGCTGATTGCGGTCCGGTGTGCGGCTTCATGCGGCAGGCTGGCGCTGTTCAGCCGCCGGGCCGCCATGCTAGGGCGTCGTCCCATGCAGAAGACCAGCACCGACGCGAAAAAACCCGCCACCACGGGGACGGCCTCGCGCTTCAAACCGACGCGACGCGGCTTCCTCATCGGCACCGGGGCGGCCCTGGGGCTGGCCGTGGGCTATGCGCTTTGGCCGCGCCAGTGGCCCAACGCGTGGGACGCAACCGAGGGCGAGACACTGCTTGGCCCCTGGGTGAAGATCGCCCCCGGAGGCCGCGTGACGGTTGCCGTGCCGCAGGCCGAGATGGGGCAGGGCATCTATTCCGGCTTCGCCCAGATTGTCGCCGACGAACTGGGGGCGAATTGGAACATGATGGCGGTGGAACCCGCCCCATGGCACCCGGCCTATGCCCATGTCGGGCTGGTCAAGGAAGGGGTGGAAGGGCTGCCCAGCGTCTTCCGCGGGCTGGCCGGCTGGGCCGGCGAAGGGGTCGTCCGCCGCCTGAACCTGCACATGACGGGCGGCAGTACCTCGATGAAGGGCTATCACGACATCGTGCGGCAGGCAGCGGCCGAAGCGCGCGCCTGGCTGATTGCGGCAGCGGCAAGGGAATGGGGGGTCACGGCAAAAGAGGTGGACACCGCCAATGGCCATGTCGTCTACAAGGCCAACCGCATGAGCTTTGCCGATGCCGTGGCGCTGGTGGACCTGGAGGCTGAACCGCCCGCCCCCGCGCTTCGCCCGGCATCCGCCCGGCCACTCGACGGCAAGGTGCTTCCCCGCCTCGACCTGCCGCCCAAGGTGGATGGAACGGCGCGCTTCGGGGCCGATGTGCGCCTGCCCGGCATGGTCTATGCCGCCATACGCCACGGCCCGGTGGGCGGCGGTGCGCTGGTCAGCGCATCGGCGCCCAAGGGCATCGAGATGGTGAAAGGCCCGGACTGGGTGGCCGCCATCGGCATCACCAGCTGGGAAGCGAAGCGCGCGCTCGAAAGCGTGAAGGCAAGCTTTGCCGCCGAAGGGCGCAAGCCCGGCCCCTGGATCCAGACGGAACTGGCGCGCCTTGCATCCGGCAGCGAAGGCGACGCCGTGGCCGGGGAAGGGGACGTGGACTCAGCACTTGGCGACAGCCCCGTCACCGCTGATTACAGCCTGCCCTTTCTTGCCCATGCCTGCATGGAGCCAATGACGGCGACCGCACGCATCACCGATGGCCGGGCGGAAGTCTGGGGGCCGACCCAGTCGCTCACGCTCGCCCACTGGCAGGTGGCCGAGGCGCTTGGGATCGACAGCCATGATGTCGTCATCCACCCGACGCTGCTTGGCGGTGGTTTCGGCCGCAAGGCAGAGCCGGACTGCATGGTGCAGGCGGCGCTGATCGCGAAAGCGGTCGGCAAGCCGGTGCAGCTCATCTGGAGCCGCGAGGAGGACATGGCGGCCGACCGTTTCCGCCCGCCGGTGGCGGCCCGGCTGCGTGGCCGGGTGGCAGACGATGGCGAGGGCATGGCGCTTGCCGCCTTCGAGGCGCGTGTCGCGGTGCCATCCGTCAACACCAGCTTCATGGGCCGCAACATGAAGCGCTTCGCGCCCTCCGGCGACAAGCCGAACGCCGGCGCCATCGAGGGGGCAGCCGAAATCCCCTATGCCACCCAGGCCTTCCGGGCGGTGCACCTGCCGCTCGAACAGCCCGTGCCGCTGGGCTACTGGCGCGCCGTGGGGCACAGTTTTTCGGGCTTCATCATCGAAAGCTTCATCGACGAACTCGCCCATTCAGTCCGCGCTGATCCGCTGTCCTTCCGCCTTGGCCTGCTGAAGGACAGGCCCCGCCATGCCGCCGTGCTGAAGGCGGCGGCCGACGCCGGGCGCTGGGGCGACGGGCTGGACAAGGGCTTCGGCCGCGGCATCGCGCTTCACGAAAGCTTCGGTTCGATCGTCGCCATGGTGGTTGAGGCCGGCGTGATCGACGGCCAGGTGCGGATCGGCGACGTGGCGGTCGCCATCGACTGCGGCCGCGCCATCGCGCCCGATTCGGTGCGCGCCCAGCTCGAAGGGGCCGCCATCATGGGCCTGTCGGCCGCCATGGGGGAGGCCGTGCGCTTCGCTGATGGCCAGATCGAGGAGCAGAATTTCCACAGCTACCCCGTGATGCGGCTGGCCGATGCGCCACGCCGGATCAGCAGCGTGATCCTGACCAGCGACGGGCCGCTTGGCGGCGTGGGCGAGCCGGGCCTGCCGCCGGCGGCGCCCGCACTCGCCAATGCGCTGTTCGTCGCCACCGGGCGCCGCGCCCGCAACCTGCCGCTCGGCCAGAGCTACGGAGCCTGAGATGCGCGAATCCGCGAAGCTTCCCGCCGGGCACCCGCCTGTCGCCATCGGCAAGGTCGGCCTGCTTCTTGTCAACCTCGGCTCGCCCGATGCGCCGACGGCCGACGCCGTCCGCCCCTATCTCAGGCAGTTTCTTTCAGACCGGCGCGTGGTCGAGCTTCCGGCCATGCTGTGGCAGCCGATCCTGCGCGGCATCATCCTCAACACAAGGCCGAAGAAGACGGCCGCCAACTATGCGAAGATCTGGGATCGCACGGCCAATGACAGCCCGCTGCGGGTGATCACGGCGGCGCAGGCGCGCGCGCTCGAAGGGGTGTTCGGCCCGGACGTGATCGTCGATTACGCCATGCGCTACGGCAACCCTTCCATCGAATCGCGGCTGGACGCGCTGCGCGCCGCCGGCTGCGACCGGCTGGTGATTGCGCCGCTCTATCCGCAATATTCCAGCGCCACGACGGGCACGGTGCAGCAGGAACTGTTCCGCCTGCTCGCAAAGGAACGCTGGATGCCCGCCGTGCGGACGCTGCCGCCCTATCATGACCACCCGGCCCATATCGCGGCGCTCAGGGCATCGCTCGTGCGGGCGCTCGAAGGGCTGGATTACGAGCCCGAGCGCATCATCCTCAGCTTCCATGGCATGCCGCGCCGCACGCTCGACCTGGGCGACCCCTATCATTGCCAGTGCCAGAAGACCGCCCGCCTGCTGCGCGAGGCGATGGGCTGGCCGGCCGAGCGCATGCCGGTCGCCTTCCAGTCGCTCTTCGGCAGGGCCGAATGGCTGAAGCCCTACACCCAGCCGCTGGCCGAGGAGATGGCCCGTGCCGGGGTGAAGCGGCTGGCCGTGATGACACCCGGATTTTCAGCCGACTGCATCGAGACGCTGGAGGAAATCGCGCAGGAAGTGCGCGACGCCTTCCTCGACGCCGGGGGGGAGAAATTCGCCGCCATTCCCTGCCTCAACGACAGCGCCGAGGGCATGGATATGCTGCGGACGATCCTTGGTGAATCGCTTGCCGGGTGGGGAGCGCCGGTCTAGGCTTCACACCTCACTTCGGGAGAGTGTCGATGGGGCGTGTTGCAGTAGTGACCGGGGGTACGCGAGGCATTGGCGAAGCCATTTGCGTGGCGCTGAAGGAGGCGGGCTTCACCGTTGCCGCAAACTATGTCGGCAGCGATGACAGGGCGAAGGCCTTCACCGAGCGCCATGGCATCAGGGCCTGGAAATGGAACGTCGCCGACCATCAGGCGACGCTCGACAGCGTGAAGGCGATCGAGGCCGAACTGGGACCGGTGGACGCGGTGGTGAACAATGCCGGCATCACCCGCGACGGAACCCTCCTCAGGATGACGTTCGAAGCCTGGAAGGAAGTGATCGACGTCAATCTCGGCGGCTGCTTCAACATGGCCAAGGCGACCTTTCCCGGCATGCGCGAGCGCGGCTGGGGCCGCATCGTCAACATCGGCTCGATCAACGGCCAGGCCGGGCAATATGGGCAGGTGAACTATGCCGCCGCGAAAAGCGGCATCCATGGCTTCACCAAGGCGCTGGCGCAGGAAGGCGCCAAATTCGGCGTGACGGTGAACGCCATCGCGCCCGGCTACATCGACACGGACATGGTGGCGGCCGTGCCGGCCGAGGTGCTGCAGAAGATCGTGGCGAAGATCCCCGTCGGCCGCCTTGGCCATGCAGAGGAAATCGCGCGCGGTGTCGCCTTCCTCTGCTCCGAGGATGCGGGCTTCATCACCGGATCGACGCTGAGCATCAACGGTGGCCAGCACATGTACTGACGGGCAGCCGGGCTGCACGCCATGCTTGTGAAGCGCAGCTTCACCATTCAGGGCCACCGCACGTCGGTGGCGCTGGAGCCGGAATTCTGGGCAGCCTTCGATGCGGCCGTGGCGGCTGACGGCCTCAGCCCCACCGCCTGGATCACCGCGCTGGATGAAGCGCGCAGCACCCCGCTGGCCAGCGCGATCCGGGTGGCGTTGCTGCGCCGTGCACGGGCGGATGCGCCCGGCTGACAGGGCGCGGGCCTGCCACTGCGGGATGCTCTTCCCTCAGAGGAGGTTCAGGCCGATCAGCAGGCGGGTATCGATGGCGCAGCCGCGTTCGCGGGCCTCGGCGATGAAGGCCGGAACCTTCGCCAGCGGCACGACATGAACGCGGATATTCTCGCTTGAGACACCGCCGCCCGGGCCGACCTTGCTGAGCCCGGTGGCGCGATAGAAATGGAAGATTTCGCCGACCATGCCGGGCGAGGATGCGAATTCGCCATAGCCTTCCCAGTGGCTGGCTTCGTAGCCGGTTTCCTCGACCAGTTCGCGCCGGGCGGAATCCAGCGGATCCTCGCCGGCGGTGTCATCGCCGACGAGGCCTGCCGGCAGCTCGATGCAGTTGCGCCCGAGCGGCGGGCGATACTGCTCCACGAGCAGCATCTCCCCCGCGTCCGTCAGGGCGAGGATGACGGCGGCATCGATGCCTCCGACGCGGCGGGTATATTCCCACTGGCCACCCTCGCCCCAGGGGGCGACATGCATTTCAAGGAAGCGGCCCTTCCAGACCGCCCGGCCACCGGATTCCGGCCCGCTGCTCATACCGCTTCTGGCCCGCTTCCCGGCTGCCGCTCAGCCAGCCGCCGGAACCAGCGGCAGCGGCAGGCCGTCGGCGGCCGGCGTGGCAGTGAATTCGCTGCCGAAGCGCATCAGCTGGCGGCCGATGGCATATTTGTGCACTTCGGTCGGGCCGTCATAAAGGCGGAAGGCGCGCATGTCGCGATAGATCATTTCCACGACCGTCTCGTCGGTGACGCCGATTCCGCCAAGAACCTGCACGCAGCGGTCGGTGACGCGGAACAGGCGCTCGGAAATCTCGGCCTTGGCGATCGAGCTTTCGTGCCGGCCCTTCACGCCCTGGTCCATCAGCCAGGCCGTCTGCCAGATCAGCAGGCGGCTCACCTTCAGGTCGATCTCGTTCTCGGCCAGCATGAACGACACGCCCTGGTGCTCGCCGATGGGCTTGCCGAAGGCGGTGCGGGTGCGGGCATGGTCGATGGCGATGGCCTGGGCGCGGCTTGCCGCCCCCAGCCAGCGCATGCAGTGGGTCATCCGCGCGGGCGCGAGGCGCATCTGGGCATAGCGGAAGGCCTGCCCCACTTCGCCCAGCAGCGCATCCTTGGGCAGGCGCAGATTGTTGAAGCGGACGACGCCATGCCCTTCGACATAGTTGCGGTCCATCGAGTTCATCACCCGCTCGATCTCGATGCCGGGCGTGTCGCCCTCGCACAGGAAAAGGGTGGGGCCATCCGGGCCATGGGCGTTGGGCATCACCCGGGCCATGATGATCCAGGTCCTGGCGCCATTGGCCCCGGTGATCAGCCATTTAAGGCCGTTGATGGTGTAGGTTTCGCCATCGAAGACGGCTTCGGTCTTCAGCTGGGCGGGGTCGGAGCCGGCGCCGTCCGGCTCGGTCATGGCGAAGACGGAGCGGCGGTGCCCTTCGATGCAGGGGCGCAGGAAGCGCTCGGCCTGCGCGTCATTGGTGATCTTCGACAGGATGAACATGTTCCCCTCGTCGGGGGCGGCGCAGTTCATGGCGACGGGGCCAAGGGTGGACCAGCCGGCGGCTTCCAGCACAACGGCGGCCTCGCAATGGGTGAGGCCCATGCCGCCGAAGCGTTTGGGCGCCTGGATGGTGAGCAGGCCGGCCGCACGCGCCTTTTCCACCATTTCCTGGCGCAGGGAATCATTGGGTCCATGCTGGGTGAGGCGGGGATCGCGCTCATAGGGGATGATCTCGTCGGTGACGAAGGCCCGCACGCGCTGTGCGAGCGCTGCGAGATCCGGGGTAAGGCTGAAATCGATCATCCGATGTCTCCAGAGTGTTCGAGGGCATGGGCCAGAATGGCCCCTGCCAGATGGGAAAAACCGCTGTAGCGATCGCCCTTGAGCGACCCGTGCTGCCAAAGCCGGTAGAGCTGCATCCAGGCGGTGGCGAGCCTGAGCCGCGCCAGCGCCAGGTGCCAGCCGAGTGCGGGCGGCAGCTCGCCGGCCGCCCTTGCATAGGCATCGAGCACCGCATCGCGCCCGGGCCAGCCGGGCAGGAGGGAGGGCAGCGCTTCCAGACTGTGCGTGTCGGCCGGGTCAGATGGTTCGATCCAGTAGGAAAGCAGCACGGCGAGATCAAAGGCCGGCGGCCCGAGCGTGCCCATGTCCCAGTCGATGAGGGCGGTGGCGATGCGGGCTTCGGGGTCCAGCAGCAGATTGTCGAACTTGGGGTCCATGTGCAACAGCCGGGCGGGCGCGTCCTGGGGCAGGGTTTCCGCCATGCGCGCCAGCAGCGGGGCGAGCGCGGGCGGCGCATCGGCCCCGAAGGCTGCCCCGGCGCGCTTTGTCCAGCCGCGCAGCTGCCGTTCCGCAAAGCCCGTCGGCTTGCCGAGATCGCCGAGGCCGACGGCCTCCGGGTCCAGTGCATGGAGGCCGGCCATGGCGCTGCACAGGGCGTCCGTCATCCAGCCCGCGTCGGTGACGGTGAAGCCTTGCGGCAGGGTGCCGCCCACTGCATGGCCCGGCCGCCATTCGATCAGCTGGAAGGGGGCATCGATCGGGCTCTCTTCGAGGCAGGCATGGATGAGCCGCGGGGCAAGGGGGAAATGCGGGTGCAGCCGCCCCAGCACCTTCGCTTCGCGCGCCATGTCCGAGGCGCCATGGGCCAGCGGCCCGGCCGGCGGGCGGCGGAAGACCGCCGGGCCGCCATCCAGCCGCACGCGATAGTTGAGATTGGCAAGCCCGCCACTGAACTGGCGCGGTGCCTCGGACAGGTCGAGCCTGTGTCCGGCCGCGGCAAGATGGGCGGCGATGGCGGGCCAGTCCTGCGGGGTGGCATCGGGGCGGAAGCTCATGGCCCGCCTATTGCCCGCGCCAGCGCGCGGGCGCAATGCGCAGCAATGTCAGGAAGGGCCGGGAAGCGACAATGCGCCCCCCTGCCGGAGGGCAGGGGGACATGGGCGTCAGAGGAAGCGGGCGACCACGTCGCGGTAGGAGCGCGAAACCTTCACCGTGGCACCCGATGCCAGCGTCAGGAAGCATTCGCCGTTGGTATGCGGCTTCACCTGGCGGACATTGTCGAGGTTGACGATGGTGGAGCGGTGGACGCGCTGGAATTTGCGCGGGTCGAGCCTGCGCTCCAGATCCTTCATCGTCTCGCGCAGGATGAGGGTCTTGTCGGCTGTCGTCAGGCACATGTAGTCGCCGGCGGCATCGATCTTCTCGATGGTGTCCACGTCCACCCGGAAGATCTGGCCCTGGTCCTTCACGTTGATCACCTTCTCGAACCGGTCGGCCGACGGCTCTGACGATGGCACGATGGTGGAAACCGAATCCGGGTCCACCTCGGCGAGCTTGGCGGCGAGGCGCTCGGCCTCCTCGCACATGCGCCGTTCCTGAAGGCGCGTGCGCACGCGGTCCATGGTCTGGGCCAGCCGCTCGGCTTCCATCGGCTTCATCAGATAATCCACCGCCTGCGCCTCGAAGGCGCGCAGGGCATGGTCGGAATAGGCGGTCACGAAGACGAACAGCGGCGGCGTGATGTCGGCCAGCGCGGACACGACGGAAAAGCCGTCGAAGCCGGGCATCTGCACGTCGAGGAAGACCAGATCGGGCTTTTCGGTGCGGATGGCGCGGATGGCCTCGCGCCCGTTCATCGCCTTGCCCACGATCTCGACATCGGCAAAGGGCTTCAGGCGCAGTTCGAGGCCCTGGATTGCAAGCGGCTCGTCGTCCACGAGAAGCGTGCGGATGCTCATTTTGCTACCTCTTGAATGGCCCCGGCCAGCCCCGTCTCGCGCACATTGTCGGCGGAGCTGACGAGCTGGAGGGGAATCTCGATCAGAACGAGAAGACCCGGCCCCTTGGCCTTGCCCGCTTGAACGAGGGGTGAACCCGCGTTCGAAAGCAGTTCGAAGCGGTGGTTGTCGCCATAGGCCTGCTGCAGCCTTTCGCGGATGTTGGCGAGGCCCACGCCCGTGCCGTCATGGGTGGGGCCGGGCTTGCCATCGACAAGGCCCGGCCCGGTATCGGCAACCGTCAGTTCCAGCCTGTCGCCGATGGCGCGGCCGGTGACGCTGATGTCGGCGCCTTCCTCGAGCGGGGTGACGGCATATTTCACGGCATTCTCGACCAGCGGCTGCAGCAGCAGCGAGGGAATGCGGGCGTTCATGATTTCGTGCGCGATGTCGAAGCGGGTGCGCAGCCGGTCCTCGAAGCGGGTGCGCTCGATGTCGAGATAGAGCTTCAGTGCCTGCATTTCCTGCGCGATGGTCGCCTGGCCCTCGCGTTCGCCCACCAGCGAATAGCGCAGGAAGGAGGACAGGCGCGAGAGCATGGTGTTGGCGCGTTCCGTTTCGGCCAGCAGCACCAGCGTGCTGATGGAATTCAGCGTGTTGAACAGGAAGTGCGGGTTGATCTGGTAGCGCAGCATTTCGAGCTGGGCGCTGCTCGCCTGCGCCGCCATGCGCTCGAACCGCTCGGCCTGTTCGTCCAGCAGCAGATAATAGTTGATGCCGTAATAAAGGCCCGACCAGGCGCCGAGCACGGCGAGCGTCAGCAGGATCGCGCCGAAGAATTCGATGCCCTGCGGCCGCCAGCCCGGCTCGTAGAAGGTGGCGTGCGCCCACACCTCCAGCGCCGAGAACAGCACCGAGGCCGACACGAGGATGATGAAGCTGAGGCTCCACACCCAGACCGGCTTCATGCGGATGATGCCACGATAGGCCCAGGCCATCAGCAGCGTGAGCGAAAAGCCGGTGATGGTGACGAGGATCGTGGGCAGGATGAAGGCGATGCCCATGCGGTTGGCCAGCCCGCCAAGCGAGCGAAGCAGGAAGTAGCCTGCCCATCCGCCGATCTGCAGAAACCAGAAGGCGCGGTTCTTGTCGGCGAAGAAGCCGCGGCTGGCGAGGTATCCCGGAGGCATGTTCGGGGAAACTAGGCGCTTTGCCGCCCGACGCCAAGAGAAAGGATTGCATGCCAGCCAGCGCTTTCGCCGGGGCCGCCGGGCTGCTTGATCGCGCGTTCCCCGTCCAGCATGGCGGCAAGCCCGGCGCGGATCCGGGGCATCGGCCAGTGCCGGAGCGCTCCGGCCATGGCGTCCACCTCCTTGAAGAAGACGGGCGGGCGCAGCGATTTGACCGCCGCCATGGGCGCCATGCCCGTATCATGGGCGGCCCGGGCCTCGGCAAGCTGCAGCAGCCGCCGCGCCACGGCGCGCAGGGCGGGAATGGCGCTGTCGCCCGAAAGCCGCTGCATCTGCTGTTCCAGCGCGGGCAGCCGCCCGGTCATGACGGCATTGACGAGGGCCGCCATGTCATCCTCGCTGCTGTCGGCCCCCAGTAGCATGACATGGTCCAGTTCCAGCCGTTGCGGCGCTTCGGGCGTGGCATCGAGGAAGATGGCGTATTTTTCCAGCTCGCGCGCCAGGATGCCGGTGTCGGAATCGGTGCCGGCCAGAAGGCGCTCGATCACGCCCGGCGCCGGCTGCAGGCCAAGCGCCCGTGCCTTGTCCGCCGCCCAGCGGGCGGCATCGCGCGCGTCGAGCGGGTAGAGGTAGAGCATCAGCGCCAGCGGCGAGGCTTCCGCCAGCTTGCGCAGCCCGCTGACCTTGCCGAGATCGCCTGCCGTCATCACCACCGGGTTGCCGGCGGCGGGGGCGGCCAGCAGCAGGCGCACGGCCTCGGCGCAATTTTCCCCGGCGCCGGTCACGCGGATGAGCCTGCGCCCGCCAAACATCGAGACCGAGGCCGCCTCGTCGGCCAGGCGGCCGGGATCGGCGCGCAGTTCCTCGGGCGTCAGGTCGGTGACCGCCATCGGGTCGGCCGGGTCGGCAAGCGCCGCCTGCGCCTGCGTTGCGGCATCGCGGATACCGGATTCGTCGCGCCCGGCCACGAGCAGCAGGCGGATAGCCTCGTCCCAGCGCGCCAGCGCGCGGGCGAACCCGTCGCGCTTCAGGGCGGTCATTCCGGGCCTTGCGGCGGCGCGGTCGCCGCGCTTTCCGGACTGGTGCTGCCCAGAAGGGCGATGCGGGCGACGATCTGGTCCGCGACGTCGGTCGAAAGCCTTTCGACAGCGGTCGTCTCGGCCGCCACCACGGCATATTCCGATGAGACGACATCGATTCCGGCATCCGCACTTGCCGTCGTGTCGAGCAGGGCCGCGCCTGTCGTCATGTCCACCAGACGGTAGCGTGCGCGCAGTGTGCGCCGTTCGCGGATGATGGAGTTGTCACCGCGCACGCCGAAGCCCTCGATCCGGTCGTCGAGCGCCACGTCGAGCCGGAAGCGCGGGCTGCCCGCCGGCTGCAGCCGCTGGACCAGGCGGTCATGGACCAGAAAGCCGATGCGATCCGGAATGGGTGCAACCTCGATCGACCCCAGCAGGGCCTGCGCCGGCCCCGCCGAGCCGCCGGAATAGACCGGCGCCAGCTGGCAGCCGGAAAGGGCCAGCGGCGCAAGCAGCAGCAGAAGGGCCGCCAGATGCCTCACAGGCCGCCTCACAGGACGATGTTCACCAGACGGTCGGGCACCACGATCACCTTCTTCGGCGTTGCGCCGGCAGCCAGTTGCTGCACCTTAGGGCTGGCAAGGGCTGCGGCTTCCACATCCGGCCGGGGCATGCCCTTGGGCAGGCTGAGCGTGTCGCGCAGCTTGCCGTTCATCTGGATGGCGTAGGTCACCTCGTCGTCCACCAGCAGCGCCGGGTCGGCCACTGGCCATGGCGCATCGGCGATCAGGCCCGCCTTGCCCAGCATGGCCCAGGCTTCCTCGGCGACATGGGGCACCATCGGCGCCACCAGCCTCAGCAGGGTCTCGCCGGCTTCGTTGCGGCTGGCGCCGGGCCTTGCCTTCTCGATGGCGTTCGCCAGCTCATAGGCGCGGGCAACGGCCTTGTTGAACTGCAGCCGGTCGATATCCTGGGTGATGCCGTCGATGGCCTTGTGGAGCAGCCTGTCGAGCGCTTCGTCGCGGCCTTCGCCGCCTTCGCTGGCCAGCCGGGCGATACGCCACAGCCGCTGCACGAAGCGGTGCGCGCCCTCGATCCCGGCCATGGACCAGGCGAGGTCGCGCTCGGGCGGGCTGTCGGACAGCATGAACCAGCGTACGGCGTCGGCGCCATAGCGGTCGAGAATGGAGTCCGGGTCGACGACATTCTTCTTCGACTTGGACATCTTCTCGGTGCGGCCGACATTGACGGGCGCGCCGGTCGCGATCTCGATGGCGGCCTCGCCGCGCTTTTCGATCTGCCCCGGTTCCAGCCACTGGCCTTCGGCGCCCTTGTAGGTCTCGTGCGTGACCATGCCCTGCGTGAACAGGCCGCGGAAGGGCTCGGTGATTCCGATCTTGCCGATCGAGGCGAGCGCGCGGGTGAAGAAGCGGGAATAGAGCAGGTGCAGGATCGCATGCTCGACCCCGCCGATATACTGGGCGACGGGCAGCCAGGATTCCGCTTCCGCCCGGTCGAACGGGCGGTCTGCGGGCTGGGAAGCGAAGCGCAGGAAATACCAGCTGGAATCGACGAAGGTGTCGAGCGTGTCGGTCTCGCGGCGGGCGGGCTTGCCGCAGGACGGGCAATCGACATGCCGCCATGTGGGGTGGCGGTCGAGCGGGTTGCCGGGCCGGTCGAAGCTCACGTCCTCGGGCAGCACCACGGGCAATTGCGCACGCGGGACGGGAACCGGGCCGCAGCCGTCGCAATGGATGATGGGGATGGGCGTGCCCCAGTAGCGCTGCCGCGAGACGCCCCAGTCGCGCAGGCGGAAGATGGTGGTGCCTTTGCCCCAGCCCTCCGCTTCGGCGCGGGCGATGACGGCGGCCTTGGCGGCTTCCACCTCCATGCCGTCGAGGAAGCCGGAATTGATGAGCTTTCCGGGGCCGGTATAGGCCTCGTCCCCGATAGGCAGGGTTTCTTCTCCGGCGGCGGCGACCACGCGCGGCACCGGCAGCATGTATTTGCGGGCGAAGTCGAGGTCGCGCTGGTCGTGCGCCGGGCAGCCGAAGATGGCGCCGGTGCCATAATCCATCAGCACGAAATTGGCGATGAAGACGGGCAGGCGGCGCGACGGATCGAGCGGGTGGACGACCGACAGGCCGGTGTCGAAGCCCTTTTTCTCGGCCGTTTCCAGTTCCTCGGCGGCGGTGCCGCTGGCGCGGCAGTCAGCGATGAAGGCGGCGGCTTCGGCGCTGCGCTCGGCCACGGCCACGGCGAGCGGGTGGTCGATGGCGATGCCGGCGAAGCTGGCGCCGAACAGCGTGTCGGGCCGGGTGGTGAAGACGTCGAAGCCGTCAGGCCCGCCGGGCAGCGGCGCTTCGATCCGGAAACGGAACTTCAGGCCCTTTGACTTGCCGATCCAGTTTTCCTGCATCAGCCGGACCTTTTCCGGCCACTGGTCGAGGGTGGCGAGATCCGCCGCCAGTTCATCGGCGAAGGCGGTGATCTTCAGGAACCACTGAGTGAGCTTGCGCCGCTCGACCAGCGCGCCGGATCGCCAGCCGCGCCCGTCGATGACCTGTTCGTTGGCGAGCACGGTGTTGTCCACCGGGTCCCAGTTCACCCAGGCGTCGCAGCGGTCCACGAGGCCGGCTTCGTACAGGTCGATGAACAACGCCTGTTCATGGCCGTAATAGTCAGGATCGCAGGTGGCGAATTCGCGTGACCAGTCGATCGCCAGGCCCAGGCGCTTCAGCTGCTGGCGCATGGTGGCGATGTTGGCGCGCGTCCATTCGCCCGGATGCACCTTGCGCTCCATGGCGGCGTTTTCGGCGGGCATGCCAAAGGCGTCCCAGCCCATGGGGTGCAGCACGGCATGGCCCTGCATGCGCCGGGCGCGGGCAAGCACGTCGCCCATGGTGTAATTGCGCACATGGCCCATGTGGATGCGCCCCGATGGATAGGGGAACATCTCGAGGATCATCGTTTTCGGCTTGCCGCTTTCGTCGGCGGCGCGGAACACGCCGGCCTCCTCCCAGCGGGCCTGCCAGCGCGCATCGCGCGCATTGTCGTAGCGGCTGTCGTGGCGGCTGTCGTTGCGGCTCTCGTCGCGGCTCTGGTCGGCCATGGCGGTCCCGTCCCGTCAGTTCCGGGCGAGATCGGCCTGGCGCAGGGTCCGGGCCCGCTCCAGGATGATTTCCTCGAGCCGCTGGACCGTGCCGGCGCGGACGGGGGCGGCCTGCCAGCGATTGTCCGTGAAGACTTCGCGCTGGGCGGAGACGCGCACGGCATCGGCGCGGAGCGCCGCATCGAGGATGGCGACCGTCACCTTCACCCGCTCATTGGGGATGGAGGGGTTCTGATACCAGTCCCCCACGATCACGCCGCCGGCCGAATCCACCTGGGCCAGTGGCATGAAGCGCAGCGTGTCGAGGCTGGCGCGCCAGAGATAGCTGTTGACGCCGATGGTGGTGATGCTTGCCTGCTGGGACAGTGCCGCCGGGCGGTCGCGCCCGCCGCAGCCCGAAAGCATGAGCCCGATTGCCAGGGTGGCGCCGATGACGGCGCTGCCGCGCGCTGCCGAAAGACTTCTGTGTGCGTAGGTCAAGCCATGCTCCGTCGTCTGCCGCACCGGGGGCAAGCACGCCCGCCGGTCCTGTCTTCCGGCCGGCCATACAGGGCGCATGGCCCGTGATGCAACTGCCACGCCCCGAAGGCCCGGGCAGAAGCGGCGAACCGACTGGCGAAACTGGAGAATGACCGGAGACGGAATTGCCATTCATCCGGCCATTCATCAGATTGAAACATGCTGTGGGGCAAAAGCCACAGCATCGGCGGATTCGCAGCACCATGGCCAGATTTCTGCCATGATTGCGTTTCCGGCTCTTGGGAATCCGCTGCGGATTGGGTTAGCAGGAAAGCATGATCAGGTTTTACGAGTCCCTTGCCGCAGGAGGCGCCCGCATCGCCGGGCCGGCCATGCGTGCGTGCGGCCTCGCTGTGCCTGCCCTTTGCCTTGCCATTTCGCCTGTTTCGGCTGCCAGCACCCAGACGCTGAAGCCGCAGGTGACAAGCGAGCAGACACCGGCCGGTTTCCAGGTCAAGTCACGGGCGCTCGCCCTTCAGCCGATCAGCCTCGATGTCAGCCGTTTCGCCTTCACCGCGCCGGGCCGTGTGCCCAGCAGCCAGGTGCAGACGGTCGAGCGTGAATTCCGCTTCACGCCGTCGCGCAGCGGCAACCGTGGCGTCTCCCTCGGCATGACGGCGCGCAATATCACGCCCAAGGCCAGCTCTGCGACAGCAGCCGCGCGGGCCATTGCCGCCGATCAGGCGCTCACGCCGCGTGGCTATGATGTCGATGTCTCGGTCGCCTATCGCGGCTTCTCCGTCTCGGGTGGTGTCAGCCGCATGGATACGGGCATCGGCGGCCGCAGCACCGAAGGCGTGGACGTCGGCCTTGGCTATGCCGCCCGCAACTGGCGCACGGGGATCGTCGCCTCTGCCGCACGCGAGGAACAGGACCTGCTGCCAACGGGCGTCCTGCCTGATCCGAGCTATGCCGTGGAAGCGAGCGGCGCCTTGACTCTCTCGCCGCAGATTTCGGTGGGCGGCAGTGTCCGCTATCGCATGGCGCCGCAAAACCTCACCCCGCTCGATCCGAACAAGGATGATCGCGCGGTCTTCCTGGGCGGCTCGGTCGCCTTCTGAATCCTGTAGCGTCTGCAGACATCGCAGCGCGGATTTTCCTTCCTGAAACCCACAGGCCCTCTGATCTGACACGAAAGGCAGGGCTGCGCGCTTCAGGCCGGCTCCTGGCGCTAGTTCATCCTTAGCCCCTGGGCTTCGGCCATGGCCGAAAGCTCGCGCCGGATGTCCGTTCCCGGTGTCATCAGCCATTCGGTCATGGCCGCGCGGAGCGGCTCGATATGGGCAGAACGGACCATCGCCTTGATCGGGCCGATGGCTGCCGGCGTGATCGAGAGGCGCTCGACACCCAGCGCGATGAGAGCGAGCGCCTCCAGCGGCCGGCCGCCCATTTCGCCGCACACGCTGAGCGGAACACCGGAATCGGCTGTCTGGTCCACCACTGCCTTCAGGAAGCGCAGAACCGCGCGCGACAGCCAGTCATAGCGGTCTGCAAGCTTGGGGTTGCCCCGGTCTGCCGCAAGCAGGAACTGGGTCAGGTCGTTGGTGCCGATCGACAGGAAGTCGAGCCGGGGGAGCAGCTCGTCAAGGACCATGGCGAGCGCCGGCACTTCCAGCATGGTGCCGTAGCGCACGTCCTGCGCGTGCGGGATGCCCGCCGCCGCCAGCTTCGCGCGCCGGTCCTCGACAATGCGGCAGGCGGCGTCGAATTCCCAGGGTTCCGCCACCATGGGGAACATCAGGTGAAGCGTGCGCCCGGCCGCCGCTTCCAGAAGCGCCCGCACCTGTGCCGCCAGCAGGCCGGAGCGCGCCAGCGCCAGCCGCAGCGCACGCCAGCCCATGGCGGGGTTTTCATCCCGTTCGCCGCGGCCATCCACATAGGGCACGGCCTTGTCGCCGCCGATGTCGACCGTGCGGAACACGACCGGCCTGTCGCCCGCCGCCTCCAGCACATCGCGGTAGAGCGCAACCTGCCGGCCCTTGCGCGGCAGCGTCGCCGAGACGAGGAACTGGAACTCGGTGCGGAAGAGGCCGATCCCGTCGGCGTTCGTCAGGTCGAGCGCCGGAAGGTCGGAGCGCAGGCCGGCGTTCATCATCAGCTTCACGCGCACGCCGTCGCGGCTGACGGCGGGCAGGTCGCGCAGCTTGGCGAATTCGGCCTGCTTGCGTGCCTTGAGCGCCGTCTGGGCGAGGAAGCTGGCGATGACGGGCTGGGTTGGGCGGACGAAAAGCGCGCCCGCACCCGCATCGAGGAGCAGCGGGTCGCCTTCCGCCACCTGTTCGCGCAGATCCCGGATGCGGCCGAGAAGCGGCACCCCCATGGCGCGGGCAAGGATCGTGACATGGGCAGTGAGCGAGCCATCCTCCAGCGCCACGCCCTTCAGGAAGCGCCGGTCATATTCCAGCAGCTCGGCCGGGCCGACCATCCAGCCCACGCGTAGGCCGGGCGACAACACCTTGCTCATGCTGCCGCAGTGCACCAGCCAGTCGCGGCTGCCGGGCACCTCGTGGCTGAGCGCCAGCAGGCTGGGCGGCGGCGGCGCATCGAAGTACAGGTCGCCGTAGGGGTCGTCCTCGACGATCAGGGTCTGGTGCTTGACGGCCAATTCGAGCACGCGCTTGCGCCGTGCCAGGCTGAGCATGGCGCCGCTGGGATTGCCGAAGGTGGGGATCAGATACACC
>CAYMZC010000040.1:0-14489 GCA_964394815.1 uncultured Sandaracinobacter sp.
AGGCGGTGCCGGTGCCGGCGATGCTGGCGCTGCCGAGGCCGAAGTTGGCGGCGGTCGCCTCGTCGGAATCGAGCCAGACCGAAATGTTCCGGCCATCGGCCGCAGTCAGCGAAAGGCCGCCACGGCCATTGTCGCTGGCAACCACCCCGGTGGAGCCGCTGTAGTTGTTGATGGCGGCGGCCACATTCTCGCGGGTCTGCTGGGCGCTGTCACCGGCTTTCAGCGCAATGTCCATCGAGACGCCGTTGATCACCAGCGTCGCCGTCGTGTCCGTGCCGATGACGGTGGTGCCCGTTGCCTCGATGGTCAGTGCCGCAGCCGATGCCGTCACGCCGGTCTGGGCGCTGCTTTCGTTGATGGCGGCGGCAATGGCGATGGCGCTTGCTGCCTTGCTGCTCGACCCGGCCGTGGTGTCGGAAATGGTATCATCCGAATCCTTCGATGCACGGATCGAGACCCCATTGAGCACCAGATCGCCGGTTTCCAGTGCCCGGATATCGGCGCCAGCCGCCGAAACCGCAACAGCGCGCGCATCGGTGGACATGGTGGATACGCCACGATCATAGCTGCCCGCAGCAAGGCCCGAGCGCGAAAGCCGGCCCGAGCCGACCGAATCCACCTGGATCGGCCCGCCGGAGCTGGAAACGAGGCTGTAGGTGCCCGACTGCGTGCCGGCCTTGAGCCCCGTTGCGGCTTCCGTCAGCGTGTCGAGCTGAATGTTGATGTTGCGCCCGTCGGCTGCTTCCAGCCTGATGCCCAGGTTGGAATCGCCGGTATCGACGGCCCTGACCCCGGTCTGGCCCGAGATGAGGTTGATGGCGTCGACAACAG
Organism: uncultured Sandaracinobacter sp.; assembly: GCA_964394815.1. GTDB lineage: Bacteria > Pseudomonadota > Alphaproteobacteria > Sphingomonadales > Sphingomonadaceae > Sandaracinobacteroides. The sequence goes on from CAYMZC010000040.1 coordinate 832, forward strand.
CGGTGCGCGAGGCGGCTTCGTTGGAGGTGGTCGTGATCGAGCCGGTGGTTACACCATTGACGGTGACGGTGCCGGTCAGGGCCGCGGCGGTCATGGCCGTTCCGGTCATGGTGGTGGCGCCCACCACGGCGCGCACACCTGTCTGGTCGGAGACACGGTTGATGGCTGCCGCCTTCGCCAGCGCGCTTGCTTCCTTTGCCACGCTCGATAGATTGTCGTCCGCTTCGCGCGAGCTGCCGATGACGACGCCGTTGATCCGGAGATCGTTCGCCTGAAGCGCCTGGTTGGCGACAAGGTTGGCGGCAGAGGTCTCGAAGGCGCCGGTCGCGGTCAGGCCGGGCACGCTGCCGGTGCCAAGGTCGCCGGCGCGCGCCGAACCGATGGCGAGCTTCACAGTCTGTCCGGCACGGGAACCGGTCTGCAGCGACAGGTTGTTGGACGAGCCGTCGAGCAGGCGGATGCCGTTGAAGCTGGTGCGGCTGGCCACATTGTCGATTTCGCCCACCAGCTGCGTCACTTCTGCCTGAAGCGCCTGTCGGTCATCGCCCGAGATGGTGCCGTTGGCGGCCTGCACGGAAAGTTCGCGCATGCGTTGCAGCATGTTGGTGATTTCACCCATCGCGGTTTCGGCCGTCTGCGCCAGCGAGATGCCGTCGCCGGCGTTGCGGATGGCGACGGTGAGGCCGCGGACATCGGCGGTCATGCGCTGGGCAATGGCGAGGCCTGCGGCATCGTCCTTCGCGCTGTTGATCCTCAGGCCAGTGGAAAGCCGCTCCATGGCCGTGTCGAGGCTTGCCTGGGCCATGCGGCTGCCGCTCTGTGCCTTCAGGGCAGAAAGATTGGTGTTGATGATGCTCATCTGGTCACTTCCTCGCAAGATCGGGCGATTAGACCCGGTTCGAAGACGCTTCCGGCATCGCCTGCCATTGCGCTTCCGGGTGCCTTCACGGCTGCCTCCATCCGATGTTAAGCGGATCATCTGAAAGGAAATGCCGCCATGCCAACCGGCCCAGCCGAACGCCAAGCAGGCAAGGCCCTGCCACCGGTCATCGCCGAGGGGCGCGGCTGGTTCGTGATCGACAAGCCGGCGGGCCTTGCCGTGCACCCCGGCCCGAAAACGCCGCACAGCCTGGAGGCGCTCCTGCCAGCCTATGCGCCGGGCCGCCCGCTGCCTGCGCCCGCCCACAGGCTCGATCGGGATACCTCCGGCTGCCTGGTTCTGGCGCGCAGGGCCTCGGTCCTGCGGCGGCTGGCGGCGGCATTTGCGGCCGGCCAGGTCGAAAAGCGCTACTGGGCCATCATCGAGAATCCGCCCATGGCCGAAAGTGGCCATGTCGATTGCCCGCTTGCCAAGACATCGACGCGCGCCGGCGGCTGGCGGATGGTGGAGGATGAAAGCGGCAAGCCCGCACGCACTGGCTGGACCGTGCTGGCGCGGCAAGACGGGCTGGCGCTGGTGGAATTCCGGCCGGAAACGGGGCGCACCCACCAGATCCGCGTGCATGCAACGAAGCTGGCGCCGGGGGCCGCGATCCTCGGGGACCCTGTCTATGGCCGCGCGCATCCGGCCGGCATGATGCTGCACGCGCGGGAAATCCGCTTCCCTGACCCGGACCAGCCGGCCGACGCCGGCCCACCAGACATGAAAACGGCCGAGGCGCCCTGCCCCGGCCGTTTTCTGGCCCTCGGTTTCGACTGGACCGGTTGAGGCCGGTCAGGCCTTGATGTCGCGCAGCATGGCCGCAGTGAGCCTGTCCGGCTCCACCCGGTAGCGTCCAGCTTCGATATCCGCCTTCAGGGCAGCTACGCGGCGGCTGTCCACGGGCGGCGCTGCGGCCATGTCCCGGGCGACGGTGCGAAGGCTGTTGTCGGCAGCGGCAGGGCCACGTGATCCCGCCGGTGCGTCCCAGGGCGCAATGGGGGAGCGGGCAACCGGCTTCAGAACAGGCTTCATGACTTGCTCGGGCATGGTCTTGCCATTGCCGCCGGCCAATCTGGTGAAAGGCTCACGCGGTGTATCCGAAAGTTTCGGCTGCATCGGAAAGGCGGATAATCCGCCGGTCACTCCATCCACCATCCTGCCATCCATCCCTGTCTGTCTTGCCGGCCAATGACCGGGTCATCGGCATTCACAGGCCCTGATACGGCTGTGGCCCGGCAGGTTTTAGGGCTTTATCTGTGCTGGCCCTGAACAGCCTGACCTGCCAGAAGAACCGTGCCATCCGGCCCGGCAAGGGCAGCGATCCTGACGCCGCTTAGCGGGTTGCGCAGCATGATGCGCTCACCCGGGCGCGCATCGCCAAGGGCGACCGCTTCCATCTCGATCCGGTAACCCGCTCCGGCGCGCGCCACCCGCACGACATCCCCCCGCCGGATGACAGGCGCCGGCCGCCTTGCCAGGCCCATGCCCTCATCGCCCATGGACGGATTCGCAAACAGCGGAATGGAAAGGCGCCAGCCTGTCTGCACACAGCGCGCCACAAGCCTGTCATGCACGGGGGCGGCCCATTCCAGCAGGATTTCCGCCGGGCAGTCCGGAACCTGGAGACGCGGGTCCATTCCGACAGGCTGCCCGGCCATGGCCCGCGCGCGCGCTTCGAGCTGCCTGGCCGACGCCTGTGCCGGCCCCGCCACCAGAATGCCAACCCCGACCAGAACCGCCGCCAGACCGGACGCCACCAGACCGGACGCCACTGGGCCAGACGCCACTGGGCCAGAACGGGAAATCCGGGTTGGAAAGCGGCTCGATTTCAGCATGACATTCCTTACGCGCAAGGCCCTTCTCCCGCTGTTGCATGGCATGCAGGATGCAAGGCCGATGCCAGCTGGCCGTTCAGGCTGATGCGAGGGGCCGGCCCTGGCGGATTCCGCAAAGGCGCCTGCCCCTCAGCCGGCACAGGCCTGCCACCCCGGCAAGCCATGGCGGCACCAATGTGCCGGGCCGGAAGCTGCACCGCCTTGTCTGCCCTATGCCGGATTGCCTGATGCCCGCCCTTCCCGCGTGGATGGCATGGCTCTTGCTTGATGCCTGACGAAGCCCGGCAGCGGGTGCGGCGGAGAGAGGCGGCGATGAACAGGCTGGATCGGTTTCTCGGTGTGCATGGGCAGGCGCTCGCGCTTCGGTCCGAGCGCATGTCGATCCTTGCCTCCAACATCGCCAATGCCGCCACCCCCGGATACAAGGCGCGCGACCTTGATTTCGCCCGCCTGATGCAGGCTGGCAAAGGCGCACGCGGGGCAGGCGCGGCGCTCGCGGCGACCAGCGCCGGCCACATCACCACCCCCGTGCAGCAGGCCATGCCCCGCATTGCCTATCGCGTCCCGGTGCAGCCGTCGCTCGATGGCAATACGGTCGAGCTTGCAACCGAACAGCTTCAGTTCGCAGAGACGGCGCTTCGCTACCGCTCCACGCTTTCCATCCTCAACGGCCGCATCGGCTCGCTGATGTCCGCCCTGAAGGAGCAATGAAATGACCCTCAGCCTTTTCGACATCGCCGGCAGGGCCATGTCCGCACAGCTTGTCCGGCTCAACAGTTCGGCCTCCAATCTCGCCAATGCCGATGCTGTCGCCTCCAGCGCGGAGACCACCTACCGGCCGCTGAAGCCCGTGTTCCAGACGCTCTACGAAGGAGCCAGCGGCCGGGCGACCGTGGGCGTGCTTGGCGTGGTTCAGTCGAACGCCACTCCGCGCACCCGGCATGAACCGGGCCATCCGCTGGCGGATGCGGCGGGCTATGTGCACGTTTCGCCCGTGGATCCGAATGCCGAACTCGTCGAAATCGTCGAGACAAGCCGCCAGTATCGCAACAACATCGAGGTGCTGGAGACTGCGAAGTCGCTCACCCTCGAAACGCTCCGGCTCGGCCAATGACGGGGCCGATCAACGCCGCGGGCGGGCGCAGCGACCAGGTGGCGGGGGGCGCCACCGGCCAGGCGTCCGGTCAGGGTCAGGGGCTGGGCCAGGGGGATTTCCTCACCCTCCTCGTCACCCAGCTCAAAAATCAGGATCCGCTCAACCCGCTTCAGAATGAAGCCTTCGTGGCCCAGCTCGCGCAATTCTCGACAGTGTCGGGCATCACCGAAATGAACGCCTCCCTGAAGCAGATGGCCGAAAGCATGGGCGCCGAAGGCATGGCCGCCGCCCCCGGCTGGATCGGCCGCAGCATCGAGACATCGGATGGCATGGCAGGGCGTGTCGCCTCAGTCCGTTTCGGGGCCGATGGCAGCCTTGCCCTCATGCTGGAGGATGGCGCGGCCGTCCCCCTGTCCGCCGTCACCACTCTTGCCTGAGAGGAGCAACCGCAGATGACCTTCTCCACCTCGCTCACCGGCCTCAACGCCGCCCAGACGGAACTGACATCCCTGTCAAACAATATCGCCAATGCCGGAACGACGGGCTTCAAGAAATCCCGTGTGGAATTCGGCGATCTCGTCGCCCGTTCCCCCACCCAGGCCCCCAATCGTGTCAATGGCGTCGGCGTGCAGGTGGCGGCGGTGAAGCAGCAGTTCGCCCAGGGCGGTGTCCAGACCAGCAGCAACACCCTCGACATGATGATCGGCGGCCCTGGCTTCTTCCTCGTGAAGGGCGGTGGTGACCGGGCCGACAGCCTCGCCCTGTCCCGCAACGGGGCCTTTTCCATGGATGCGGGCCGCTGGGTGATCGATAACGAAGGGCGGCGTCTGCAGGTTCTGCCTGTCACGTCGGATGGAAGCCCGACCGCCGTGGGCGCCAGCGCCCTTCAGGCGCTCCGCATTCCCGAGACATCCGGTGAGCCACAGGTCACGGGCGCGGTTCGCTTCGTCGCCAACCTCCCGGCCACGTCGCCAGCGCCCGCAGCCGCCTTTTCCCCATCCAACCCGGCCAGCTACAATCATGCGGCATCCGAAACCATCTTCGATGCCAACGGCAATGCCAGCACCCTCACCCTTTATTACCGCCGCCTGGAAAGCCCGCCCGGCGATACGGGGAAATATTGGGAAGTGCATGGGGTTGCAGGCAATACGCCGGCCTCGCCCGTTCCCGGTCCCGGCCCGCTTGTCCTCAGCTTCGATGCGGATGGCGTGCTGATCGATCCGCCCGGCCCCGTGGCCTTCGATACCGGTTTCACGATCGACCATGCCGGAACCGCCACTGCAGCATCGCCATTTACCGTTTCCTTCTCTGAGCAGGATGGCTACGCCCCCGGCCGTCTCGAGGGCGTCGGCGTCGATCTGGCTGGCGTGGTTCGCGCCAGCTTTTCCAATGGCGAAACGCTCGCCATCGGCAAGCTCGCGCTCGGCAATGTCGCCAATCCGCAAGGGCTGAAGGAAATCGGCAACGCCAGCTGGGCGCTTGGCCCGGCATCGGGATCGCTGATGGTGGGCCAGCCGAACAGCGATGGCTATGGCACGATCATGGCCGGCGCGCTCGAACGCTCCAACGTCGACCTCACGGAAGAGCTGGTCGGGCTGATTTCGGCCCAGCGCAATTTCCAGGCCAATGCCCGCGCCATCGATACCGCCTCCAGCCTTCTTCAGACCATTATCCAGCTGCGGTCCTGATCGGCATGGACCGGCTCGTCTATACCGCGCTTTCCGGCCTGCAGCGGGCGCAGGAAGCGCAGGCTGTCACGGCGCACAATCTCGCCAATGCGTCCACGCCCGGCTTCCGGCGCGAAATGGCGGCCCTGTCCGCCGGCTGGCTGGCGGCCGATGGCGCGGCGCTTTCGGGGCGGGTGCAATCCGGCGGGGAATCGCCGCATGATCTGCTTCGCCCTGGCCGGGTGGACGTGACCGGCAATCCTCTCGACATCGCTATGAACGGCGGTGCCTGGCTGGTCGTGGAGGATGGCGCGGGCGAAGCCGCGCTCACGCGCCGTGGCGATCTCAGGATCGACCCGGAAGGACGCCTCCTGACCGGGGATGGCCGGCCGGTTCTTGGGGAGGATGGCCCGATACGGGTGGCTGCAGGCTTCGCTTCCCTTTCCATCGCACCCGATGGCACGCTCCAGACACGGCTTGCACCGGATGCGCCCTTCATCCCGGTTGGGCGGATCCGGCTGGCATCACCAGACCCGATGACACTGACGCGGGGCGCCGATGGCCTTTTCCGCACCCCGGAAACCGAAACCGACCCGACTGCAACCGTCACGCCGGGCGCGCTCGAACGCTCGAACGTGGAATCCGCGACGCAGCTCGTCGACCTGATCGAGCAGACCCGCCGTTTCGAGCTTCAGACAAAGCTTATTTCTGCTGCGCGGGACATGGATGAAGCAAGCGCCGCACTGATGCGGCTGGACTGACTGAAGGGAGACCAGACCCATGGCCAATGCCCTCCATACGGCCCGCTCCGGCCTCGAAGCTCTGGATGCGAAGCTGCGAACCATCTCCAACAACCTCGCCAACGCCAACACCGTCGGCTTCAAGCGCGACCGCGCCGCCTTCGAGACGCTGCTTTACCAGACCGAGCGCCCGGCAGGCGCGCCAGCCGGCGCCGACCAGCGGTTCGGCATGGGGCTTTCCACCGGCGCCGGGGTCCGCATTGCCGGAAGCGAGCGCGTGCACAGCCAGGGCAGTTTCACCATCACGGGCAATGCGCTCGATCTCGCCATAGACGGCGAAGGGCTGTTCGAGGTGAACCTTGCCGATGGCCGGGCCGCCTTCACCCGCGCCGGGGCCTTCACCCGCGATGCGGAAGGCCGCCTTGTTACCGCACAGGGGCACCCGCTGGCACCGGGCATCCAGGTTCCCGAAGGCGCGACCGGCATCACTATGGGCCCGGATGGCACGGTTTCGGCCATGCTGCCGGGCGAAACCACGCCCGCCGATCTGGGCCGGCTGACGCTGTCGGCCTTCATCAACCCGGCCGGTCTGGAGCCGATGGGGGAAAATCTCTTTCTCGAATCCGCTGCCTCCGGCCCGCCGCAGCAGGGCAACCCGGGCGAGAATGGCCTTGGTCGAATCCGCCAGGGCAGCCTTGAAGCATCGAACGTGTCGGCCGTTCAGGAGCTGGTGGACATGATCGAGACCCAGCGTGCTTATGAAATCAATTCCAAGGTGATCTCGGCCTCGGATGAGATGATGCGTTATGTCAACCAGGCGGTCTGACCGGCTTTGCGCCCTGTTTCCGATAGGGGCGGGCCTGATCCTGTCTGGCTGCCTTGGAAACGGCCCGCTTGCGGATCGCGTGGCGTCCCTGCCGCCCGCGATCGCCGAAGCGCCGCCCCCTGCCCCGCCCACCGGCAGCCTCTTTACAGGCGACGGGCGGATGATGCTGGCCCAGGACAGACGCGCCAGCGCGCCCGGAGACATTCTCACCATCCTTCTCGTCGAGCGGATGCAGGCCGAGAAATCCGCCGCCCAGAAAGGCAGCCGGAGCAGCGACCGCAGCCTCACCCTGCCGGAGGCAAAGCCCTTCAACTGGCTGCCCGGGGGCCTGTTCAATGGCGGCGCGCAATCGGATTTTTCGGGCGAAGGCTCGGCGCGGCAGGCCAATCGCCTTTCGGGCGAAATCAGCGCCACCGTCACGAGGGTGCTGCCCAATGGCGCGCTTATGATCGTGGGGGACCGGCGTATCGCCCTGACGCGCGGTGAAGAGCATGTTCAGATCACCGGAATCATCCGCCCCGAAGACATCGGCCCCGACAATCGCGTGCTTTCCACCCGCGTTGCCGATGCCAGGCTGCGCTATGGCGGAACCGGCGAAATCGCGGCCCAGGCCCGGCAGGGCTGGCTCAGCCGCTTCTTCGACAGGATCACCCCCTTCTGATGGCTGCGGCACACTCCATGGCACGGCTGGCCCGGATGGCACGGCTGGCAACGGCCTTTGCGCTTGCCCTCGGCGTTTCCGCCAGCGCCTTCGCCGGGGCCGAACGGGTGAAGGATCTGGCGCGTTTCCAGGGCGTGCGTGCAAACGGGCTGGTCGGCTATGGCCTTGTCGTTGGCCTGCCGGGCACGGGCGATGACAATCTCGCCTATACGGTCCAGTCGATGCGCTCGGCGGCCTCGGCCCTCGGGGTTCAGCTTCCGCCCGGAATCAACCCGTCGCTCAAGAATGCGGCTGCGGTGATGATCACGGCTGAGCTTCCGCCCTTCGCCAAGTCCGGCCAGCGGATCGATGTGACGGTCTCGGCGCTTGGCCGCGCCAAGTCGCTGCGCGGCGGCACCCTGCTGATGACGCCCCTGAAGGGCGCTGACGGCGGCGCCTATGCCTTGGCGCAGGGCCATCTGACCGTCGGCGGGTTCGGCGCGGATGGCGCCGATGGATCGAAGGTGGTGGTGAACACGCCAACCTCGGGCCGGATACCCGGCGGCGCCATCGTGGAGCGCCCGGCACCCTCCCCTTTCGGCAGCGGCGAGGCGCTTGTCCTCGATCTGCACACCCCCAGTTTCCAGACAGCACAGGCCATGGCCCAGGCGATCAACCGGGCAGAAGGACGGCTGGTTGCCCGCGCGCTCGATGCTGTTTCCGTGGCGGTGGAGGCGCAGGGCGGGGCATCCGCACAGGTGGCGCTTGCCGGCCGTATCGAGGCGGTCGAGGTGGCGGTCGCCGCACCGCCTGCCCGCGTGGTGGTGAACGCCCGCACGGGAACCATCGTCATCGGCGGCGATGTCCGAATCCGCCCGGCGGCAATTTCCCATGGCAATCTCACCGTTGCCGTCTCCGAGAATTATCGCGTGTCGCAGCCCGGCCCGCTTGCCCGGCGGGGCGATACCGTCGTCACGCCCGATTCCGAGATTGCCGCACGCGAAGAGCCTGTGCGCATGGGCCTTTTCGCGCCCGGCGCACGCCTGTCCGATATCGTTGACGCAGTAAACGCCCTTGGCGCAGCCCCCGGCGACCTCGTCGCCATTCTCGAAGCCCTGAAGGAAGCCGGCGCCTTGCGCGCCGAGCTGGTGGTGATCTGATGCCCGGTCCTGAACCCATGAAGCCAGACAGGCTTTCATCCAGCCCGCCGCGTGCGGAAGATCGCCTGGCCCTCCGCCGGGCAGGCGAACAGTTCGAGGCCCTGCTGATCGAGCAGATGCTGAAGACGGCGCGCCCCGATAATGCCGGCGCCGGCAATGAATGGCGCGCCATTGCCGACCGCCACATGGCCGAAGCCCTCGGCAAGGCGTCCCCCTTCGGCATTGCATCCCTTCTTGGAGGCCGCCAATGACCGACATGCTATCCATCGCCGCAGGCGGCGTTCAGGCCTATGCCCGCGCCCTCGATACCGTGGCGGACAATGTCGCCAATGCCGGAACGGAAGGCCATGTGCGCCGCGTCGCCGTGCTGACCGGCGCCGGCGCGGGCGCCCGGCCCGGCCCTTTCGATCGCCAGATCGCCCCCGGCGAAGGGGTGAAGCTGGCTGGCATCGAGCGCGCCACCGATCTGCTGCGGATGGACAGCCTGCGCCGGGCCGATGGCGAAGTGGCGGCGTTGCAGACGGTAGAGAGCTGGCTGACGACCAGCTTGTCCGTGCTGGAAGGCGCCAATGCCATTGCGGCTCCAATGGACCGGATGTTCGAAAGCCTGTCCGACCTCGCCAATGACCCTTCCGACCCGGCGCAACGGCAGATCTTCCTGGCCCGTGCAGGGCAGCTTGCGGAAAGCTTCAACCGCAGCGCCGGGCAGCTGGCGGATCTCGACGGCGCGCTCCTCAAGGCGGGCATGCAGACCGTGGAGTCGCTGAATGGCCTTGCCGAAGGGCTGGCCCGCGTGAATGACCGCATGCGCCGCGCCTCTGCCGTGGGCGCACCGCCACCAGCCCTTGTCGATGAACGCGACAGGCTGCTTGCCGGCATGGCCCGCATTGCCACGATCGAGGTGCGCATCGATGGCAAGGGCGAAGCCAGCGTGCGCATCCCCGATTCCGGCGGCCCGCTGCTTGTCGATGGTGGCCGGGCAACGCAGGCCCGCCTGGGCATGCAGGGCAAGGGATTTCAGCTGCGGCTCGGCGCCCCGGGGCAAGACCAGCCAGCCGCCCTGACTGGCGGCGAACTCGCCGGCCTGTCCTCCGCAAGAGCCAGGCTTGCCGAAGCGGGGGAGTGGCTCGACGATATCGCCAACAGCTTCGTGGCTGACATGAACCAGCGGCACATGGCCGGCGCCGATCTCGATGGCCTCGACGGCAAGCCCCTTTTCCTTGCCAGCCGCCCGGTGGCCAGCCCCGCCGCCGCCAACGCCGGAGACATGCGGGTCACGGCAACGCTTCAGCCAGCCGGCACCGTCCCGGACATGAGACTCGCCTTCGATGGCACGAACTGGACACTCGGCCGCGACGATGGCGGCGGTTCGGTCAGTGGCGCGCTGCCGCTCGACCTTGATGGACTGCGGGTGGATGGCGTGGGAACAGCCGCCGGCGGCGATCTTTTTCGAATCAGCGATACAGCCGGGGCGGCTGGCATTGCGCTGGCGCCGCTTTCCATGCGCGAAGTTGCGATGGCGCCGCGCTGGGCAAGCGATGCCAGCCCTTCGAACATTGGCGCGGCATCGACCGAATTGCGCTCCGGGCCATCCTATCCGGGCGGTTCCAGCCCGCCCCATGCCCTGACGGCATTGCCAGACGGCAGCCTGGAATTGCGCGATTCCCTTGGCATGCTCATCGGCTCGGGCGCGCCCGGTGACTGGATTACAGGCGATGGCTTCGAGTTTCGCCTGTCCGGAAACCCGGCCCCCGGCGACAGTTTCGCCATTGCGAAATCGGGCGCTGCGTCCGGGGCCAACGGCAATGCCATGTCGATGCTCGCCCTGCGCGATGAAACGGCCAGCGGCGGTATTCCTGCACGGATCGATGCCATGCTGGCGGCCATTTCCGTTCCGCTTGCCGCCACGCGGGAGCGGACGGAATCGGCCACGGCCACGCGCGATGCAATCGCTTCGGTCCTCAGTCAGGAATCCGGTGTCGATCTTGATCGCGAAGCAGCCGACATGCTGCGCCTGCAGCAGGCCTATCAGGCTAATGCCCGCATCATACAGACTGCCCGCGAAACCTTCGACACGATATTGAACGCAACCCGCTAGGAGACTGAACATGTCAGGCCCCGTCATGGTCAACAGCCGCGGCGCGATACCCGTCCAGGCTGAACGGATGAAGCAGATCGAGAACCGTCTTTCCGATCTGGAACGCCAGATTGCCACGGGTGACAGGCTGTCCAGTGCCGCTGATGATCCCGCTGGCGCCACACGCGCTGCCATGTTGCGGCGGCTGGATTCGCGCCTTGTGTCCGAGGAGCGCAGCCTCGAACGGTCTTCCGGCCGGCTTTCGCTTGCGGAAACGGCGGTCGAAGCCGCCGGGCTGGTCGTGCTTCGCGCCCGCGATCTCGGGCTTGCAGGCGCCAGCGGCACGCTTTCCCCCGAAGACCGCGCCGTCATGGCACGCGAAGTGTCGCAGCTTCGGATGCAGCTTCTCGAAACGGCAAACCAGCGAGACGAAGCCGGGCGCTATCTGTTTGCAGGCGCGCAAGGGGCGCAGCCTGCCTATGCCGCTGATGCTGCTGGCCAGATCGGGTGGCGGGGCTTCGGTACGGCCGCCGGGGTTGATGCAGCCGGCGTCTCCACGGCCGCTGTCCCGCGCGGGCCGGATCTTTTTGGTGACGATGCGAACGGCGCCTTCGCGGCTCTCGATGCCCTTGCCTCGGCGCTTCTGGAACCCGATCCGCTGCTTCGGGAAACCGGCACCGCCACGGCGCTTGAAAGGCTCGAAGCGGCCCACCATCGGCTGAGCGGTGCGCAGGCTGTCATCGGCGTCGGCCTCGCCCGCATCAGCACGGAACAGGATCGGGTGGCCGCCGCCCGGCTCGATACGGCGGAAGCGCTGGCGGCTGTTCGCGGCGTAAACCTCACATCGGCCATTGCCGAATTGCAGGCGCTCGATCTCACGCTCCAGGCAGCGCGCGCCAGCTTCTCCCGCATCCATGATGGCAGCCTGTTCGATCGTCTGGGCTAAAGCATTGGCACCGCCGCCCGTAATCCTGTTGGCGAAACGGGGCCTCCAAGGCCCCCGTCACCTGGGAACAAAGGAGCGGCTGCGGCATGATGGCGATTGTCGGTCTTGTCGTGCTGCTGGCCATGGTGTTCGGGGGCTTCGCGATTTCGGGCGGAAGCCTGATTCCGGTTCTGAAGGCCCTGCCTTTCGAAATGCTGATCATCGGGGGTGCTGCGATCGGCGCCCTCATCATCTCCAATGACACGCGCTCGCTGAAGCAGCTTGGCGGGGGCTTCGGGCACATTCTGAAGGGGCCGCGCTTCAAGCGGCAGGATTATCTCGACGCCATCTTCCTGACCGTGCGGCTGATGCGCCTGCTGAAGGCCGAAGGCGCCGTTGCGGTCGAACAGCATGTGGAAGAGCCGAAATCCTCGTCGCTCTGGGCGGAATATCCGGCCTTGCTGGCCGATCCCTTCTTTGTCCACCTCGTCACCGATACGCTGCGCCTGCTGGTCGTTTCCACGGGCAGCGTCAGTTCGGTCGCGATCGAGGATGTGCTCGATACCGCGATCGAGACGCACCATCATGATGCAATGCGCCCGGCGGAACAGCTCCAGACGCTTTCGGATGCCCTGCCCGCTCTTGGCATCGTGGCCGCCGTGCTCGGCGTGGTGAAGACCATGGGCTCGATCGACCAGCCCCCGCCCGTGCTGGGGGGCATGATCGGCTCGGCGCTCGTTGGCACATTCCTCGGCGTGCTGCTCGCCTATGGCATGGTAGGCCCGATGGCCGCGCGGCTGAAGGCGATCATCGAGGCGGATGCGGAAATCTACCAGGTGGTGCGCCGCGTGATCCTGGCGTCCCTTCGGAACCAGCCGCAGCCCATCGTTCTGGAAACGGCCAGGACAGCGATCAGCCCGGCCAACCAGCCGGCCTTCACGGATGTGTTCGAAGGCCTGCGCGCCAAATGAGCGTCGAAGGCCCCCTGCCCGAACCCGAAATTCTGGTCCGCAAGGTGAAGGTCAGGGGCCATGGCGCGCACCATGGCGGCGCGTGGAAGGTCGCCTATGCCGATTTCGTCACGGCGATGATGGCCTTCTTCCTGCTGATGTGGCTGCTGGGCGCCACCAACGAGGATCAGCGCCGTGGCCTTGCCGATTATTTTGCGCCAACGGTGATGGAATACAGCACATCGGGAGGTTCCAATGGCATGCTCCAGGGCCGTTCCATCGAGGATCCGGATGGCATTGCCCCGCATGCGCGGCGTGCAGGCGTGAACCCAGCCGCGCCCTACCAGTCAGCGTCCGGTGCCCGGGCCCCTGCGCCCTCGAATGATGGCCAGCTGCGCAAGGTGGAAAGCGAGATCCGCCGACGAATGGAGCGTGACCCCGGCCTCAAGGCGCTGCAGGGGCAGATACGTTTCACGCACACGCCGGAAGGCCTGCGCATCGAACTGATAGACCGCGCGGATTATTCCATGTTTTCGAACGGCACCGCCCTGATGGACCCGCGCGCCCGGCAATTGCTGGGGGTCGTTGCCAAGGCAATCGATGACCTTCCCAACAAGCTGACGATCCGCGGACATACCGATGCCCTGCCCTTCGGCAGCCCGAGATCGTCCGCTACGCCTTCGAACAATTGGGTGCTCTCTTCGGCAAGGGCAGAGGAAACACGGCGCATCCTTGTGGAAGAAGGCGTTCCGGGGAACCGCTTTTCGCGTCTTGAAGGCGTTGCCGAGACGGACCCCAGATCGGAAGAGCGTCGTGTAGG
>CAYMZC010000040.1:14499-17892 GCA_964394815.1 uncultured Sandaracinobacter sp.
GCCGAGACGGACCCCTTCAACCCGCAGGACCCGTTCGACCCGCGCAACCGGAGGATGAGCCTGACCTTGTTGCGGGGCTGAGCAAGACCCCATATCTGGGCCAGCAATGGAAAAGCCGCGCAACCCGCTTCCGGGATCACCCGACCGATTTGGCGAGGAAGCCGCCACCCATGCCGTGCGCACGAGCGCACCCGATCTGGAGGCCGGTGTCGATGCCGTACGGAACACGCTCCAGACGCTCGGCGCGGTGCCGGGCGTATACCGCATGCTGGATGCACGCGACGAGGTTCTGTATGTAGGAAAGGCAAAGGCGCTGAAAAACCGTGTAAGCAATTATACGCAAGTATCTAGACTACCTAGAAGATTACAAAGAATGGTTGCGCAGACGCGCAGCATGGTCGTGGTCACGACGCGATCGGAGGCGGAAGCGCTTCTTCTGGAAGCGCAGCTTATCAAGAGATTTCGTCCTGCTTACAATGTTTTACTGCGTGATGATAAGAGTTTTCCTTATATTGCGCTTGATGTTTCTGGCCCCTTCCCGAGGCTGACGAAGCACCGTGGCGCGCGCCGCGCGGACACGCATTATTACGGCCCATTTGCTTCAGCAGGCGCTGTAAACACGACGCTTAACGCGCTGCAAAAGATGTTTCTTTTGCGTTCATGCTCTGACAGCTATATGGCCAATCGTGTACGCCCATGTCTTCTTCATCAGATCAGGCGCTGTTCCGCCCCCTGTGCCGGCCGTATCGAGCCCGAAGCCTATGGTGAGCTTGTGTCGGATGCCAGGGCCTTTCTTTCCGGCAAGAGCCAACAGGTGCAGAAGCGGCTTGGCGAAAAAATGAGCAAAGCCTCGGAAGAGCTTGATTTTGAACTGGCTGCAATTCTACGCGACCGGCTTCGGGCGCTGACTGCCATCCAGGGTGCACAAGCCATCAATGCAGAGACAGACGATATCGATGCAGACGTGATTGCCATATCGCGAAGCGAGGGCGTGGCATGCGTTCAGATATTCTTCATACGCTCTGGGCAGAACTGGGGGCATCGCTCTGTTTTTCCTTCACATATTCAGGGAATTGATGAAGCGGACATTCTCTCGGCATTTCTGGGTCAATTCTATTCTGACCTGGCTCCGGCGCGCCTTCTGCTGCTTGACAGGGAGCTGCCGGAATCCGGGCTGATATCCGAGGCCCTGGGCACGTCTGCAGGATACAGGGTAGAACTGCGCGTTCCGCAACGCGGGCACATGAAGCGGCTGGTCGAGCAGGCAAGCCGCAATGCAGCGGAAGCCGTACAGCGGCGACTTGCCGAATCCGCAACACAAAGACGTAACCTGGAAGCACTGGCAGACCTGTTTGCCCTGCCGGGCTCGCCCGAACGTATCGAGATCTACGACAACAGCCATGTGATGGGCGCGCACGCACTCGGCGCCATGGTGGTGGCCGGCCCGGAAGGTTTCCGTAAGGGAGAGTATCGGAAGTTCAACATGAAGTCCGGCGACATCAAGCCGGGAGACGATTTTGCCATGATGCGCGCCATGCTCTCGCGGCGCTTTGCGCGGCTTCAGGCCGAGGATGCCGCCGGAGAGGATTCGGACTGGCCGGATTTGCTTCTTATCGATGGTGGCAAAGGCCAGCTTTCCTCTGTGCTTGAAGCACTTTCTGAACTTGGTGTCTCAGATGTGCCTGTGGTTGCCATCTCCAAGGGGCCGGACCGCAACGCAGGGCGGGAACAGTTTCACCTGCCGGACGGTCGCACCTTTTCCCTGCCGGTAAACGATCCCCTGCTTTTCTTCCTGCAGCGCCTCAGGGATGAGGCGCATCGCTTTGCAATCGGGGCACATCGGCAGAAGCGGCAGAAGGCCATGGCCGTGTCGAGCCTCGATGATGTTCCCGGTATCGGGCCTGCGCGCAAGAAGGCGTTGCTCATGCATTTCGGGACTGCCCGCGCCGTGAAGGCTGCAGGCCTGGATGACCTGCTGAAAGCCCCCGGAATCAGCCGGATGATGGCCGAGGCGATTTATTCGCACTTCCACTCGTCTCGTAAGTGAATTGGACAATGCATTGATAATCATCTGTTAATTCTATCAATCCACCAGTTATTGAACTGCCATATCGCCTTTTCCAGCGGCGCCAGTCGCCCTTGCCGGGCCGCAGGCGCATTCAGCCCGCGCCAAACCGTATCATTGATGGCGATATCTTCAGCGTGGATCGCCGCGGTTGTTAATGCAATTTCTTCTGCGATATGATTTATCAACTCAGAATCAGTAATATAATCTGGAATCATGATATTAATTTTCAACTCGATGCGATCGGCTGACAAGGGCATCATCTGGTACCAGATCACACCACTTCCATGCATCGCCAGCAGAAAGGTCGGAAAGAGTGCGCCGGCATAAAGGGTTGAGGCGCGTTCCGGATTCAGGCCAGGAATGAGCGATGGCGGGCCATCGGCCGCCCGGGCGGATGCCGGCATGTCGAGAATCGACCATGGTCCATCGCTGTCCGGCACATGGGATTGCGCGGCAGGATGGCCGGGCTCCAGCGTGCCCGCATGGGTGCCGATATGGTGATAGGCTTCCATGAAATTCTCGACGAGAATCTTCCAGTTCCAGCCATGATCATAATCCAGCGTGCGAACCAGCTTCATGCCCGCCATGCCGAACGGCTCGAAATGGCGGCGGAACCCTTCCACCTGCGGCGCAAAGGCCGGCGCCTGGCTGTCAAGGTTCACAAGGATGAAGCCTTCCCACTCTTCCGTCTGGAAGACGGGCAGGCTGCAGGCCTTGGCGTTGAATCCCTTGGCACCTTCCATGAGGGGTGCACGACGGAGCTGGCCCATCGTGTCATAGGTCCAGCTGTGATAGGGGCAGGTAAAGAGTTTCCGCCGCCCTGCCCCGGTTGCGATTGGCGCGGCACGGTGCAGGCATATCGCCGAAAGGGCGCGGATGACCCCGTCTTCGCCATGCACAACGAGGATCGGCTGCCCCAGCAGATCGAGTGTGACATAATCCCCCGGCTGCGCCAGTTGCGTATGCCGGGCAACGGGGATCCATGATCGGGCAAAGATCCGCTCACGCTCCAGTTCGAAGACTGCCGGGTCAGTGTAAGCCGACGGCGGCAGGGTCCATGCTTCCTCGAGTGGGCGGGCAGCGCGGTCCAGCGCCTCTGCCCAGCCTGCGCGCCCGGCATTCATGGTCGTCATTTCTCTCTCTCCCTCTGTTTCCTTTGCTATCCTTTCCATTCGACCGCTGTCGATGGCATGCGGCTGAAAAAGCCTGTAAAGCTGGCCGTCGGACCGAATGACCTGCCTTCGAAGGAAGACCCATGATCAAGCTCTACACCGCCGCCACGCCCAATGGTTACAAGGTATCGGTTGCCCTGGAGGAAATGGGCC
>CAYMZC010000041.1:0-17579 GCA_964394815.1 uncultured Sandaracinobacter sp.
GGTGTTCGGCGGCGTCGACCACCCCCGCTTCGCCATTCGCGGTTCCGGGCTGCAGCGCGGCACCATGCCCGCAGGGCGCGGCATCGACCTGCGGCTCGATGGCCTGCCCATGAGCTATGGCGACGGCAGTTTCGATTTCGTCGAATGGATCGAGCCGCTGGCCTTCGGGGAAGTGCGCCTGTTGCGCGGTGGCCGCGGCGCGCGCGGCGGTGGCGCGGCGCTTGGCGGCATTGTCGACTTCCGCAGCCCGGCCACGGCCGATGGGCTGGGGGCGACCGTTCGTGGCGAAGCGGGAAGCTACGGCATGGGCCGTGGGCAGGCCGCGATATCCGGTGGCGACGAGACCGGCTCGGTCTTCCTTTCGGGCAGCTGGTATGGGCAGTCGGGTTTCCGCCGGTTCAACGCGCAGGAGGCCTGGCGCGCCAATGGCCGGGCCGATCTGCGGCTTGCCGACGGGGTCGACCTGCGCACCGGCTTCCTGTTCAGCGACAGCCGGCTGGAACTGCCCGGCCCGCAGACACTGGCCCAGATCGAGGCTGGCAGCCGGGACGCCCAGCCGGGCAATGTTTTGGGGGACTGGCGCCGCCGCGCCCAGCGCCTGCGCGGCACCATCGGCCTCGGAATCGAGCGGGGCGAAACGCGCGTCGATGCCGATGTCGCCTTCATGGCGACCGACGTGGATTTCCGCCGCCGTGATGTTCAGGTGGAAGAAAACCGGGACTGGTCCGGCCGGGTGCGGGTGACACAGGGCTTTTCCATGCCTGGCGGAAGGGCCGAGGCCGGCATCGATGTCCTGTGGCAGGATGGCGCCCGCCACCAGCAGCTGTTCCTGAACGGCGGCGGCACCATGATGAGCTTTTCCGGCGCGCCGACGCTGATGTGGGCGGACAATGATCTCGACGCGAACCGCCTTTCGGCCGTGATGACCCTTGCCGTGCCGCTCGGGGGCGGGCTTTCCGCCGATCTGGCGGCGGGCCATCTGTGGACGGGCCGCACGATCAGCGACCGCTTCCCGACAGGGCCGCAGCGCTCCGCCGCCACCTATGACCGCGACTATCGCGGCTTCATCGGCAGCGCCACGCTGAGCGCTGCCGTGCTGCCCGGGCTTGCCCTGTTCGCCGGGGCCAGCCGCTCGATCGAGGCGCCCACCTTCGACATGCTGATGATCAACCGCGCCGGAACCGGCATGGGCGCGGCCCTTGTCTCCGGGCCTGATCCGCGCCGCCCCGTCATCGTCGATCTCGATGCACAGCGGCAGGTGACGGTGGAGGCCGGCGTGAAGGGCGCCGCCGGGCCGGTGGAACTCGACATCACCCTCTATCGCGCCTGGCTCGATGGCGAGATCGTCTCGACCGCCGATTTCGTCTCGCAGACCGTTTCCTCGGTGGGCAATGCCGGCCGCACCACCCGCTGGGGCGTGGAGGCAAGGGCCGACGCAAGCCTTGCCGCGCCCGGCCTGCAGGCTGGCGACCGGCTTGGCGCGACGGTGGAATGGACCTTCACCGATGCGCGCTTTGCCGATGATGCCCGCTTTGGCAGCAACCGCCTGCCGATCCTGCCGCCGCATCTGGTGGGGCTGGGGCTGGATTATGGCGCGCCCGAGGGCGGCTTCGCCTCCATCCAGCTGACCTGGGTGCCGGAAGGCGGCTTTGCCGATTATGCCAACAGCCTGAAGGCTGATGGCTATCTGCTGGCCGGCGGCCGCATTGGCTGGCGGCAGGGTGGGCTGCTTGGATTCGTGGAAGGTCGCAACCTGTTCGACCGCCGCCATGTTTCCAGCGTGATCGCCGCGCAGAACAACCTGGGCGGTATGGATGCCGCCACCTTCGCGCCCGGCGAAGGCCGCTCCGTCGCGGCGGGTGTGGAGATCCGTTTCTGAAGGCCATCCGTCTCTGAAGGCTCAGGCAGCGCCCCTCCGTAGCGGGCGCTGCCGCAGCCACTTCAGCCCCTCCAGCAGCAGCAGAAGGGTAAAGGCCCCGCCGATGCCAAGGCCGATTTCAGCCGGGCTGAGCGGGGCGAAGCGGAACAACCCGGCAAGGAACGGCCAGCCCAGGGACAGCGCCAATATGCCGGCGACGACGATGAGGATTCCGCCCAGCACCCGGTTGTGGCGCAGCAGCGCCGAGCCGAGGCGCGTGCTCGCCCGCCGGTTGACGAGGATGAGGGCGATGATCGAGAGCACGAGGGTGAAGAAGGCAAGCGCCCGCGCCTCGTCTTCCGGGATGCCGCGCCCCAGCCCGACGACATAGACAAGCGCCACAAGACCGAAGGCCAGCAGGCCCTGCAGCGCGGCGCCCAGCGCCACCGGCGCCGGGAACAGCCGTTCATCGGGCGCGCGGGGCGGGCGGGACATGATGTCATGCTCTTCCTCTTCCGCCTCGAAGGCCAGGGAGCAGACCGGGTCGATCAGCATTTCGAGGAAGGCGATGTGGATCGGCCCGAGGATGAGCGGCAGCCCCATGGCGAGCGGGAGGAGCGCCAGACCGGCGATCGGCACATGAACGGCCAGGATGAAGGCGACTGCCTTGCCGAGATTGTCGCGGATCCGGCGGCCGAGGCGGATGGCCTTCACGATCGAGCCGAAATCATCGTCCAGCAGCACCAGCGCCGAGGCTTCGCGCGCGACATCGGTGCCGCGCCCGCCCATGGCGATGCCGATATGCGCCGCCTTCAGGGCCGGGGCGTCGTTCACGCCGTCCCCCGTCATGGCGACAACCTCGCCATCAGCCTTCAGCGCCGAGACGATCCGCAGCTTCTGCTGCGGCTGGATGCGCGCGAAGATGTGCGTGTTGCGGCAGGCCTGCCTGAGCGCCGCGTCGTCCATTCCGGAAAGATCAGCGCCCGTCAGCGGCTCGCTGTCCTCGATGCCGGCGCTGGCGGCGATGCTGCGCGCCGTGGCCGGATAGTCGCCGGTGATCATCACCACCCGGATTCCGGCGCTCCGGCATTCGGCAACCGCAGCCGGCACATTGGTGCGCAGGGGGTCCGCCAGCCCCACCAGCCCCAGAAGTTCGAGTTCCGCTTCGCCATGATGGCCGGGCGCATCCCCTAGCGCGGAACGGGCATGGCCCACGGCCAGCACCCGCAACCCTTCGGCTGCCATGCGCTCCACTTCGGCTGCCATGGCGGCGCGCCCGGCTTCGGAAAGGCCCGAAAGCCCCATCACCGCCTCGGGCGCGCCCTTGCAGGCCAGCAGCGCCTCGCCGGGCCGGGCTTCATCGACCCACAGGTTCGATACCGCCATCAGCTCGGGCCGCAGGCCATGGCTTGCTTCCAGCCGCAAACCATCCTGCGGGCCGGCGAGGCTGTGGAAGGCGCGGTCCATCGGGTCCACGGGCTGCGGCGCGCTGGCGAGCGCCCCTGTCGCCACCACGGCGGCGGCTTCCGGCGGCATGGGGGCACCGGCATCGAAGGCCTGGCCGCCGGGCAGCACGACCCGCGCGATTTCCATGCGGTTTTCCGTCAGCGTTCCGGTCTTGTCGGTGCACAGCACGGTGGCCGAGCCCAGCGTCTCGATGGCGGCGGCGCGGCGCGTCAGCACGCGCGCCTGCGATATGCGCCAGGCCCCCATCGCCATGAACACGGTGAGGACGACGGGAAATTCCTCGGGCAGCATTGACATGCCAAGCGCGATTCCGGCCAGCATTGCATCGAGCCAGCTGCCACGGAAGAGACCATAGAGAAGGACGACGACGAGGCTGACTGCAAGCCCGATGATGGCGAACAGCCGCACAAGGGCCGTGGTTTCCCGCCGCAGCCGGGGCGGTTCCGTATCCAGCAGCGCCAGCGACTGGCCGATGGCCCCGATTTCGGTGCGCGGCCCGGTGGCCGTGGTTTCGGCCAGCCCTTCGCCCCGCACCACCAGCGTTCCCGAATAGACCGTGGGCAGATCCTCGCCGCCGGGGGGCCGGGGCGTTTCCCCCGACCGGGCCGGTCGTTTCGAGACAGGCACGGATTCGCCGGTAAGCAGCGATTCGTCGAGCATCAGCTCATTGGCTTCGCGCAGAAGCGCGTCGGCCGGAACCCGGTCGCCTTCCGCCAGCACCAGAAGATCGCCGCGCACCACTTCGGGGCCGGGGATTCGCTGGCGCCGACCATCGCGGATCACCAGCGCGCGCGGGCTGGACAGGTCACGCAGCGCCTCCAGCACGCGTTCCGTGCGCCGTTCCTGCACCGTGGTGATGAGGATGGAAAGCATGGCGAAGAGCAGCAGCACCAGTGCTTCCAGCCGGTCTCCGAGGGCAAGATAGACGATGCCGCCGCCAAGCAGCAGCAGCAGCATCGGCTCCTTCAGCACATCGCGGATGACATTGAGGAGATTGCGCCGCTTTTCGCGCGGCAGCAGGTTCGGCCCCTCGGCCGCCAGGCGCGCGGCGGCTTCGGCCGATGTCAGGCCGCGCCGGGTGGCTGCATCCGCCCCGCCGGGCTGTTCATCGGCAGCGCTCATCGCCATCCTCCCCACTGCTGCGGACACGCCGCCCATCCTTCAGCGATTCAGGCGGAAAGAGAACGACCATGTCGCCCGGCTCAAGCCCCGAGCGGATCTCGGCGTGGCGTTCGTTCATCAGCCCTGTCGTCACGGGCACAAGTTCTGCCCGGCAATCCCGCACGACATGCACGGCCCAGCCGCCCGCATCGCCAGCCGCCGCCCCTGCCGAACGGACAAGGGCCGGGGCCGGCACGCGCACGACGTCGGCGGCTTCCTCCGTCACGATGCGCACCTCGGCCCTGTAGCCAGGGCCCAGCCGCGACCAGCCGGCCTTGTCGCCCACGAAGTCGATCACCACGTTCACCCGCTGCTCCTCGATGCCGAGCGCCGAAATCTTGAGGAAGCCATAGGGTTCCACCAGCCGTACCCGGCCGGCAAGCGGGCGCGCCCCGCCCCACTGGTCGATGCTGACGGCGGCGCCCTCGCGCACCTTCACGGCATCGGTCGAAAGCAGGTCGGCCACCAGTTCGAGGTCGCGGCCCGGGTCGCCGATGGCAAGCAGCCTTTCCCCGGCCGGCACCACCGTCTCGCTCTTGTGGAAAAGTTCGAGCACCCGCCCGGAAACCGGCGCCGTCACGGGGATTTCCGCGCCGTTCCCGGCCAGCGGCCCGGCCAGCGAGGCTTCCACTTCGGCAAGCGCCTGGCGCGCGGCCCCGGCTTCGGCGCGGGCAGCGGCAAGCGCTGCTTCGGCTTCGTCGCGGGTGGCGCGGCTTCGGTCCATGGCGGCCTGGGCCATCCAGCCGTTGCGCACCAGCTTTGCCACCCGGTCATGGTCCTGCCGGGCGACGCGGGCCTCGGCCATGGCGCGGCGGGCATGGGCATCGGCCGCCGCGATCCGGGCGCGGGCTTCGGCGGCGCGGGCTTCCAGCGCGCGGCGCGACCGGCTGTCGAGGAAGCCGGGGTCTGCCGGGCGCAGCCGGGCAACGACGGTCTTGCCGGCCTCCACCCGGTCGCCCACCTCCACATCGATCCGCAGCAGCCGCCCGGCCATGGGCGCGGTCACGTCATAGCTGTCGCGCACGCGGGCGATGGCCCGCCCGCCGACCGTCATCACGACAGGCCCGCGATCGACAATGCCCGGATCGACGGTCACGGGCGCCGGCCGGAACCAGAGGAAGGCGATCGCGGCCAGCGCCAGCAGCAGCCCGGCGGCCAGAAGCGGCCCGAGGCGGAAACGGCGTGGTCGGGGGCTGCCCGTCATGTCTTCAGTCCCTGCTTTTCAGAACGCGCACCAGATCGATGCGGGCGGCGCGGCGGTGAACGAGCATGGCCGTGACGATGGCGGCCGACAAGGTGGTGAGCGCCGCGAGGGCGAGCGTCCGCCCCGACACGGCATAGGGGATGGTGAACATGTCGGTCGAGAAGGAATGGCTGACGAACCAGGCCAGCCCCATGCCGAAGGCAAGGCCGAAGGGCAGGGCAAGGATGGACAGGGCGATGATCTCGCCGATCAGCACCCTGCCGATTTCGCCGGTGCGATAGCCAAGCACGCGCATGGTGGCGAGATCGCGCACCTGTTCGGAAAAGGAAAGCCGGCCGCTGTTGTAGGCAACCCCGATGACGATGACGGCGGCAATGGCGAGACTGTAGAGCCGGAAGGTGCCGAAATTCTCCCGCATCTGCGCATCGAGGTTGCCAAGCACCGCCGTGCGCAGCGTCACGCCCGCAACCATCGGCCGCTCGCCGATGGCGCGCACGATGCTGCCGGCCTGCGCCGGGTCGATCAGAAGCCATGCCCCCGTCACGCGCGGGCCTTCGCCCAGCACCTGGTCGAGCGTGTCTATGTCGAGCCAGGCCGGCGTGCCATAGCCGGTGCGGGCTATGGCGCGCACCTCAAGGTCGAGCACAGGGCGGCGGCCGCTTTCCACTTCGATCCGCACCCGGCTTCCCGGCCGCGCGCCCAGCTTGTCCGCCAGCGCGCGGGAAAGGACAAGGCCGCCCGGTCGCACCTCGACGGGGCGGTCGTCCTCGTCCATCAGCCGCACCATGTCGGCGGCCGGATCGATGCCGACCAGGGCGTCGCGCCAGCGCCTGTTGCCATGCACGAACAGTGCCGGCGCATCATGCGCGGGCTGCACGGCGCGGACGCCGGGAATGGCGGCCAGTTCGGCCAGCGCGTCGCGGCCGCGCTCCTCCGCGAACACCACCGAGACATGCTGGCGGCTGGCGCGGTTGAAGCTCTGGTCCAGCATGCGGTCGATGGCATCGGCGCTGAAGCTTGCGACCACGGCAAGCCCTGTCGCCAGCGCCAGCCCGGTGACGCCCAGAAACGTGCGCTCCGGCCAGCGCAGCAGGCGGCGCAGCAGCATCCGGCCGGGCGCGTCGAGCCGGGCCGAGCGGCCCGCCCGTCCGGCCCGGCCACGAAAGGCAGGCGGCGCGGGCGGCTGCATGGCCGCAGCCGGCGCCAGCCGCATCGCCGCCCGCAGCGGCCCGGCAGCGCCTGCTGCGGCCGCCGCCGCCGCAATCAGCGCGGCTATTGCAAACACCTCTGGCTCCAGCTGGAACTGCAGGCCGGGGAAGGCGAAGAAGCGGGCATAGATGGCGCTTATGCCGCGGCCCATCAGCAGCCCGGCGAGGCTGCCGGTCAGCAGCCCAGCCACCGCCGCCAGCCCGGCCACCCCGGCATAGTGAAGCGCGATCTCGCGGCCGCGATAGCCAAAGGCCTTCATCAGGCCGATCTGCTCGCGCTCGGTCGCGATGAGGCGGCCGGTCATCACCCACAGCAGGAAGGCGGCGACCGAAAGGAAGATGGGCGGAAGAATGCGTGCCATCACCGCCAGCTGGTCCAGCTCCCCCCGGATGAAGCGGTCCGACGACAGTTCGTGCCGGGCAAGCGCCGACGTGCCGCCATAGGGAGCCAGAAGCCGGTCCACCGCGCGCATTACCGCCTGCGGCCGGGCATCGGGCGCAAGACGGATCATCAGCTCGCTGAAGGCGCCGACCTGGTCCGTCGGGCCTTCGAGGGCGTGGCGCGGCGCCCAGCCGACGGCGAAGCGCAGGTCGTCGCTGGTCAGATTGCCGGGCCCGATGGTCATCACATGGTCGGGCGCGATGGCGGTGCCTGTCACCCGCATCTCCATCCGCGCGCCCTGCACGATGAGCGCGATGCCTTGCGTGCTGGCCTCTCCGCCTCCGCCTGGCAGCCCGTGGGCGCGGGCGAAGCCGTCGGACAGCAGGATCTCGCCCGGGCCTTCCGGCATGCGGCCGCGCACCAGCTGCACCGCGTTCAGCTGCGCGGCGCCGGCTTCGGGCAGGCTGTGCAGCATGGCGTTCACCGGCTCGTCGAAGCCTGCCACCTCCACGCGGGCAAGCGTGGTGATGCGCCCTTCCGCCAGCGCCACGCCGGGGATGGCGCGCAGCTGTTCCAGAAGCGGCAGGGGCACGCGCCGCGCCTGGGCGGAGATGTCGACGAAGCGGGCGCCGGCATACCAGCCATCGCGCGTGGCCGTGAGCGAGGCGAGCATGCCGGCCGACATGACATAAAGGGCGATGCCGGCGCCGATGACGAGCGCTGTCGCCAGCACCTGCCCGCGCAGCCGCCACAGGTCGCGCAGCAGCTTGCGGTTCAGGGCGCGCATGCCGCCCTGCTCACCAGTCGATCGTTTCGGCGGAAGCGCGTTGGCTGTTCACCACTTCCTCGGCGACACGGCCGTCGCGGAAGTGCAGCACGCGATGGGCAAGCGCCGCCACCGAGACATTGTGGGTCACGATCAGCAGCGTCGTGCCCATGCGGGCGTTCACGTCGCACAGGGCCGCCAGCACCATGCGTCCGGTGCGGCTGTCGAGCGCGCCTGTCGGTTCATCGCACAGGAGCACATCGGGCTGCTTGGCGATGGCCCGCGCAATGGCGACGCGCTGCTGCTCCCCGCCAGACAGTTCGGACGGGAAATGGCCCGCCCGCTCGCCAAGGCCGACAAGGGCCAGCGCGGCTTCGGGCTGCATCGGGTCCGGCGCGATGTCCGTCACCAGCTCGACATTCTCCCGCGCGGTGAGGCTGGGGACGAGATTGTAGAACTGGAAGACGAAGCCGACATGGGCGCGGCGATAGTCGGTGAGCTGGCGTTCGGGCAGGGTGGCCAGATCGCTGCCCCGGAAGAGCACCCGCCCTTCCGTCGGCCGGTCGAGCCCGCCGAGGATGTTGAGCAGGGTGGACTTGCCGCTGCCCGAAGGCCCCAGCAGCACGATCACTTCGCCCGCCGGGATCAGCAGATCGACACCGCGCAGCGCCTGAACCCTGGCCGCACCCTCGCCATAGACCCGCGTGACGCCCTCCAGGCGGAACAGCGGCTCCATGGCCGCACCCGTTGCGGCATCGGGTGCAGCATCCGGTGCGGTATCGGCCATGGCCGGACCCCCGGTCAGCGGGCTTTGCTGCCGCGTCTCGCCGGGCGGCGGTCGCCTTCGTCCCTTTTCCGGTCGCCCTTGGCGGCCTTGCGGGCGGCGGCCTGGTCATCCCGGCTTGACTGGTAGCGCCGCAGCAGCGCCCCCATTTCCGCGATCGCCTCGCGGCGGCGGGCTTCATCGGCGATGGCGGCAAGCTCCTTCTTCAGCCGCACGGCGAGGTCGGCATAATCATTCTGCCAGTCGCGCCCGGTCACGTCGGGCAGGTCCGTGCGGGGGCCTTCGACACGCTTCGCCGGCGCGCCGGCAGCCAGTTCGAAGGCCTCGCCGATGGCGGGCACGATGATCGATCCGGGCATGCCCTTGCCCGCGCTTTCGATCGCTTCGACGAAGGCGCGCTGTGTGTCCGGCTCGCCATGGTTCAGGAACAGGCTGCCTGATACCGGCCCGCGACGGCGGATCCAGTCGATCAGCTCTTCGCGGTCGGCGTGGGCCGAAAAACAGTCGAGGCTGCGGATCGTTGCGCGCACTGCCACGTCCCGGCCGGAAATGCGCACCCGCCGCGCTCCGTCGCGCAGCACCCGGCCCAGCGTGCCCTCGGCCTGATAGCCGACAAACAGCAGGGTGGTGCGATGGTCGGGCAGCTGGTCGTGCAGATGGTGGCGGATTCGCCCGCCTTCGCACATGCCCGATCCGGCAAGGATGATGGAGCCTGTCATCCGCGAAAGCCGGCGCGAGGCGCCGGCATCGCCCACATAGCGGAAGGCGGTGTGGGTGAAGGGGTTGATGCCATCGGTATCCTCGAGGCTTCCGCTGTGGCGCGAGAAGACCGAGGTGAGCTTGTTGGCCAGCGGGGAATCGATGAAGACCATGGCGCGCGGAATCCGGCCGGCGTTCAACAGCGCGGCGAGGTCGAGCAGAATCTCCTGCGTGCGCTCCAGTGCGAAGACGGGGATCAGCAGATTGCCGCCGCGCGCCAGCGCGTCCTTCACTTCGGCCTCCAGCAGATCGCGCCGCTGGGCCATGGTGCAGGGCGCGCGGTCGGTATCGCCATAGGTCGATTCACAGATCAGGTAATCGACGCCTGATGGCCCTTCCGGGTCCGGGTGGAAGGCCTTGTGCCCCGGCCCGAGGTCGCCCGACATGAAAATGCGAACGCCGCCCGCCTCGATTTCCACCGAGGTGGAGCCGAGCACATGGCCGGCGTTCCACAGCCGCGCGCGGATGCCCTTGGTGGCGGTGAACCAGTGGTCCATCGGCTGGATGTCGAGGGAGCGCAGCGCGCGGTTGGCGTCCGCCGTGCGGTAGAGCGGCTCGATCGGCGGCTCGTCCGCCCGGTCGGCGCGGCGGTTGCGGTTGCGCGCATCCGATTCCTGCAGGCGCGCGGAATCGGGCAGCATATGTTCCAGCAGCTGGGCTGTCGGCTCCGTCGCCCAGATGGGGCCTTTGAAGCCATCCCGCACAAGGCGCGGCAACAGGCCGCTGTGGTCGATGTGGGTGTGGGTCAGGATGACCGCGTCGATCGAGGCCGGATCGAAGGCGAAGGGCGCGAAGTTCAGCTGCTCCAGACTGCGCGACCCCTGGAACAGCCCGCAGTCGACAAGAATGCGCCGCCCCTCGAACATGATCTCGGTGCAGGAGCCGGTGACGGTTCGTGCTGCGCCATGAAAGCGGATCAGGGGTGGGCGGGCTTTCACGTCTGTGCCTCCTGTTTCAGATGCGCGGCGATCAGCGGCGCCACGGACATCCGCGCGCAGGGGTGCGGCACGCTGTCGGTGGTGACAAGATGGCATGTCGCGGCGCGGAGCCTGTCTGCAACCGCCTCGGGGAACAGCGCATGAACGGCGAGGCAGGCCGGCCTGCCATGCCCGAGCCGTTCGAGCCCGGCGGCCAGCGTCAGCATCGTGCCGCCCGAGGAGATGATGTCATCCACCAGCACCGGCGTGCGCCCGGCCATGGGCGGCAGCCCTTCAAGCGCGATGTCCACCGCATGATCGCCGTGGCGGGTCTTTTCGAGCACGGCATGCGGAACCCCGGCATGCGCCGCCACTGCCGAGACCCATTGCGCGCTTTCACTGTCGGGCCCGATCAGGATCGCGTCGGGCACATGGGCCGCGACCCATGCCCCCAGCAGCGGCGCGGCGCCGAGAACGGTGGCGGGAATGCCATAGACTTCGGACAGGCAGTGAATGCGGTGGAGATGCGGGTCGATGGTGACGAGGGCGTCGAAATGGTCCGACAGGATCCGCGCGAAGAGCCGCGCCGAAACCGCTTCGCCGGGCTGGAAGCGGATGTCCTGGCGCATGTAGGCGAGATAGGGTGCGACGAGGCGGACCCGTGTCGCCCCCAGTTCGCGGGCCGTCATGGCGGCGAACAGCAGCGGGACAAGCTTCGGGTCAGGGTCGGCCAGGGTGCAGATGATGTCGACGGCGCGTCCCCCGACATCCGCTTCGATCCTGAGAAGCCCCTCGCCATCGGGGAAGCGCCGCCAGCAGACCCGGCCGGCCTCTCCGGCGTCAAGTGCAGCCAGCGCATCGGCCAGCGGCTCGTTTCCGGGCATGGGGAGAAGCAGGGGTTTCATACGCGGTTTCACACAGGCCTTCACACGGGGCTTTCACGAAAATCCTGCCTAGCTGCCTCAGGTCTCGATGTCGAACATGCGCGGGTTGGCGGCTGCATAGTCGAGGGCATAGGCCAGTTAGCCGGTGCTGGTGGCATGCACTGTCACCAGCGGATCGCCGGCGCGCACCTCGTCGCCCAGATGGTGGTGCAGTTCGAGGCCGGCAGCCTTGTCGTCGGGCGCGCCGGCCAGTTTCGCCAGCCGGGATAGGCGGCGGTTGTCGATGTGGGACAGGATGCCCGAGCGCGGCGCCGCCACGGCCCTGCGGTGCGCGGCAATGGGCGGTGTCCTGATGCCGCCCTGCGCCTCGCAGATGCGTTCGAACTTGGTGCGGGCGCGGCCGTCCAGCAGAGCCTCGCGCGCCAGCGCGATGCCGCCGCCCGGTGCGCACAGCCCCGCCATTTCCACGGCTTCGCCCGCCAGCAGCAGGGCGCGTTCGCGCAGGTCCGCCGGGGCATCCGGCGTATTGCCCAGCACCGCCAGCACGTCGCGGGCTTCGAGCGCCGGGCCGATGCCCCGGCCCACGGGCTGGAGGCCATCCGTTTCCACGCAGCGCACCTTCAGGCCGAAATGCCGGCCCACCGCTTCCAGCTCCCGCGCGAGCGAGCGCGCGGCCGCATGCGTGCGGACCTTCGCCGTCGGCCCGACCGGAAGGTCGATCAGAACATGGGTGGAGCCAGCCGCGATCTTCTTCGACAGGATCGAGGCGACGAGCTGGCCTTCGGTGTCGATGTCGATCGCGCGCTCGATGCGGATGAGGAGATCGTCCGCCGGCGCCAGCCGGACGGAGCCGCCCCATGCCAGGCACCCGCCCTCCTGCTCCACGACACGGCGCATGGTCGCGAGATCGAGGGCGACCGGGGCCAGCGTTTCCATCGTGTCTGCCGTGCCGGCGGGCGAGGTGATGGCGCGCGAACTGGTCTTGGGCACGACGAGGCCCAGGCTCGCCAGTATGGCGACGACGATGGGTGTCGTGCGGTTGCCCGGCAGCCCGCCGACACAATGTTTGTCGATCACCTGTGGCGCGCCCCATTCCAGCCTGTCGCCCGTCTCGACGAGGGCGCGCGTCAGGTGGCAGATCTCCTCGCGGTCGAGCGGGAAGGCCGAGCAGGCGACGATGAAGGTGGCGAGATCGACATCGGCATAACGGCCGGCGACGATGTCGGCGATGATGGCATCGAAGGCGCGGGCATGCAGGCGGCCGCCATGCACCCGCCGCCTGACATCGGCGAGGGATTCGACGGGCGGCGCATGGCGGACCCGCACCGGGTCCCCGTCGGCGATGGCGAGCCGCCGCGCCGCCGCGCCCGAAAGCAGCGCCTCATCCGCTTCCAGCCAGGGCGAATCGAGCTGGTAGAGCGTGGCGATCACATCCTGGTCCCCGGCGAAGATCTGCACCCGGCTGCGCGGCGACAGCCCCTCTGCCCGGCAGACATGGGAGTGCGGGTGCATCAGCAGCATTGGTTCCTCGATGGAGACGAGGCCCGTGGTGCGGGCGCGCACCATCAGGTGCGCCGGGCCGCTGTCGGCTGCCGGGTCGGGGTCGGCAGGGGTGTCGGCGGCCATGGGGGGCGGCGAATCGGTCATGGCGCGCACTGTGCCGGTGGCGGGGCCACATTGCAGCCCAAAAGCTGCGGCGGCCCGGCCGATGCCCATTGCGGCCGGGCCGGCGATGGTGTCTGGTGCAGGCCGGGGTGGATGATGTCGGCGGTTCGGCACTGAATGCTTAGCCTTCTGGGATCTTTCGTGATCGGGCTGGGGCTTCTGCTCCTGCTCTTCCTGCTGCTGCTGGCCGCAGCCATGCTGCTGCGCTGGCTGCACCCCCTGCCTTCGCTCGAAGGCCGGCCGGAAAGCCATGCTCTTGCCGACGCCAGCGGCACCAGGCTCGCGATGGCGCTCGACCCGCTGGCGCGCGACCACCCCGGCCTTTCCGGCATCTTTCCGCTGGCAGGCGCGCGTGATTCCTTCGCCGCGCGCGTGCAGCTGGTTCGCGCGGCCGAGCGCACGCTCGATCTGCAATATTATATCTGGCACGGCGACATCTCCGGCCGGTTGCTGCTCGATGAACTGCTCCGCGCGGCGCAGCGCGGCGTGCGGGTCCGGCTGCTGCTCGACGACATGGGATCGACCGGGCTGGACGAGCTTCTCGCAGCCCTCGACACCCATCCCCTGATCGAAGTGCGCCTGTTCAATCCGGTCGCCATCCGTTCGCCACGCATGCTCGGTTATCTGGCCGATCTGCGACGGCTGAACCGGCGGATGCACAACAAGAGCCTGACAGCCGACAACCGCGCCACCATCGTGGGCGGGCGGAATATCGGTGACGAATATTTCGGGATCAGTGAAACTGGCACCTTCGCCGACCTCGACGTGCTTGCCGCCGGGGCAATCGTGCCGCTCGTCTCGGCCGATTTCGACCGTTACTGGGCTTCGGCATCGGCCTTTCCCGTGTCGTCGCTGCTGCCGCGCCCGCCCGGCAAGGATCTGCAGAAGCTTGTTCTGGGCGCTGTCGGCAGCGAGGCGCTGGCAATCGAATATGCCGCCGCGATCGATCGCAGCATCCTTGCGAACGGCATGACGGCCGAGACCATCCCCTTCCTCTGGGCGCCCGTCACCATGGTCAGCGATGACCCGCTGAAGGCGCTCGGCAAGGCGCGCCGGGCCGATCTGCTGATGGTCGGGCTGGCGGCGGCCATGGGTGTGCCGGAACGGCAGGTGGCGCTGGTCTCGGCCTATTTCGTGCCCACCGACACCGGGCGCGACGCCTTTGCCGCACTGGCCGGCCAGGGCGTGGAGGTGAACATCCTCACCAACGCCCTGAGCGCGACCGATGTGGCGCTGGTGCACACCGGTTACGCCCGCCACCGCCGCAAGCTGCTGCGCGCCGGCGTGCGCCTGTGGGAGATGAAGCCCGAGGGCGACCCAGCCGTCGAGCTTGGCTTCCTCGGCTCGCGCGGGGCCGCCGGCGGCAGTGTGCTGCAGTCGAGCGTATCGTCGCTTCATGCCAAGACCTTCGCGACAGACCGGCAGCGCATGTTCGTCGGCTCGTTCAATTTCGATCCGCGCTCGGCGATGCTGAATACGGAGCTGGGCTTCCTGATCGAGAGCCCGGCGCTCGCAGGCGGGCTGCACGACCTGTTCGATCGCCCGGAGGAAGGTGTTGCCCGCATCGCCTATGAGGTGCGGCTGGCGGACGACGGCAAGGCCCTGCGCTGGATCGAGCGGACGGCATCGGGCGACGTGGTGCACAGCGTGGAGCCGGGCACCGGCCCGCTGCAGAGGGCCATATTGTGGGCGCTGGCCCTGCTGCCGCTCGACTGGCTTCTCTGACCGGCCAGTGTGACCGGCCACACGTTCTGAAATGCCCCCGCCCTATGATACCCCCGCGACGATCCGGACGCTTGGCGCGCGACGCGCCCTGTGGGAACCGGCCGGCATGACCCTTCTCGTGCCAGTGCTGGGGGACCAGCTGTCCCCCGATCTCGCCAGCCTGCGCGCCGCCGGGCGGGCGGGAACGGTCGTGCTGATGGCCGAAGTGGCCGCCGAAGCCGGCTATGCCCGCCACCATGTGCAGAAGCTGGCGCTGGTCTTTTCCGCGATGCGCCATTTCGCGGACGAACTGCGTGAAGCCGGCTGGCAGGTCGATTACCGACGCCTCGACGATCCGGAAACGCCCGCCAGCCTGACGGACGCCGTTGCTGACGCCGCCGCCCGCCATGGCGCCAGGCGTATTCTTGCCGTGCGCGCGGGCGAACATCGGGTGCGCGCCGCGCAGCATGACTGGGCTGCGGCGGCCGGCATTCCGGCGGACTTGCTGGAGGATGACCGCTTCCTCGTGCCCGAGGCGGATTTCTCGGGCTGGGCCGAAGGGCGAAAGCGGCTGCGGATGGAGGATTTCTATCGCTGGCAGCGCAGCCGCACCGGCATATTGATGGAAGGCGGCAAGCCGCTGGGCGGCCAGTGGAACTATGACCGCGAGAACCGCCGCGCCCTGCCGCGCGGGCTGAAGCCGCCGGCCGTGCCCGCTTGCCCGCCCGATTCCACCACCCGCACGGTGATGGCGATGGTGGCGGCGCGCTTCCCCGACGGTTTCGGCAGGCTCGAGGGCTTCGGCTGGCCCGTCACCCGCGCTTCAGCGCTCGATGCGCTCGACCGCTTCGTGACAGAGCGGCTGGCCGGCTTTGGCGACTATCAGGACGCCCTTGCCGAGGGGGAGGAAACGCTGTTCCATTCCCTGCTGGCTCCGGCCATCAACCTCGGCCTGCTGTCCCCGCGCGAGGCGATAGACGCCGCGCTGGCGGCGCTGGAGCATGGCGCGCCCATCAACGCCGTCGAGGGGTTCGTGCGCCAGATCCTCGGCTGGCGGGAATATGTGCGCGGCATCTACCTGCTGGAAGGGCCGGATTATGTGCGGCGCAATGCGCTGGGTGCGCACCGGCCGCTGCCCGGCTTCTACTGGCGCGGCGAAAGCGGCATGCGCTGCTTCGACGCCGCCTTCGGCCAGACCCGCGACCGCGCCTATGCCCATCATATCCAGCGGCTGATGGTGCTGGGCAATTTCGCCCTCCTGGCCGGCATCGACCCCTTCGAGGTGCATGAATGGTTCCTCGGCGTCTATGCCGATGCCTATGAATGGGTGGAGGCCCCCAATGTCATCGGCATGAGCCAGTTCGCCGATGGCGGGCTGCTCGGTTCCAAGCCCTATGCGG
The DNA here is from genome assembly GCA_964394815.1 of uncultured Sandaracinobacter sp. Lineage (GTDB taxonomy): Bacteria > Pseudomonadota > Alphaproteobacteria > Sphingomonadales > Sphingomonadaceae > Sandaracinobacteroides. The sequence goes on from CAYMZC010000041.1 coordinate 16,160, forward strand.
CGGGCGGGGCCTATCTGTCGCGCATGGGCAATCATTGCCGCGCCTGCCGCTATGACGTGAAGGCGAAGAGCGGGCCGGATGCCTGCCCCTTCAACTATCTCTACTGGGATTTCCTCGGCCGCAACGAAGAGCGGCTTTCGGGAAACCAGCGGCTGTGGCCGGTCTATCGCGCCTGGCGCGCCATGGCGCCCGGCCGCCGGGCCGAGGTGCAGGCCGACGCCGCGCGCTTTCTCGCAACAGTTTGTTGAACTGGCCCGGCTTTTACCATCCGCCCGGCTGTGGCAAGGGTCAGTGGCTGGCCCTGCCAGCAGGATGAGGGGCACCCGCCATGACCGTTCAGCCAAGCCTTATGCCGATGGCGCCCATCGAGCCTTATGGCGTGCGCGGCACCGCCAGCGCGGATGGCGTGGCGAGCCTGCACCTCAGCCCCGGCCTTCGCAGCTGGCCGATACTCGATGCCGATGGCCGGCAGGTCGCGACCGCCCATGGCCTGCTTCTGGAAGGCTGGCTGGGGCCGGGCCTTGCGTGCAATGGTGGCAGCATCCGCGCCGATACCCTGTTCGCCGATCCCGAAAGCTTCGAGACCATGGTGGTGCGCGGGCTTGCCGGTTCGCTTTTGATCGAGACGCTTGGCGGGCCGCTCGGCCGCCGGCTCTATCCCGATTGCGGCGGCACCATTCCCATCGTCCACTGCCCCGAAACCCGCGCCTTCGGCGGCTCGGCCGACCAGCTGTTCGATGATGCCGCCTACACCGAACGCCTGCTGCCGGGGCGGGTGGAAAGACTGGTGATGGGCGAGGGGCGCGGCGGCTGGATCAGCGGCACGCTGACGGCGCACCGGGGCGTCTTCCGCCTGCTACCCAACCATTATCTCGATCTCCGGCATTTCACCGCGCACCGCTTCTGGCCGGCGCCCGCCCTTCTGGCGGCGCCTGCGCCCGGCCTTGGCGCCGCCGCCGACAGCGTTGCCCGGCACATGGCGGGCTTTGCCGCCGCCGCCGCCAGCCAGTTCCGCATCGCCCTCGCGCTCACCGCCGGGCTCGACAGCCGGCTGGTGCTCGCCGCCTTCCGGGGCCACACCGAAAGGCTCAGCTGCTTCACCATCGACGACAGCGGCGCCGTCGACAGGGAAGTGGCGGCGCGTGTCTGCAAGGGGCTTGGAATCCGCCACCGGGGCCTTCCCGTCCTGCGCGCCAGCGAGGCGGAGCTGGCCCGCTGGGACCGCATGGTGGGCCAGGCGCTCAGGTCCAACAACCGCGAGGTGCACCCCACCATGAACGCGCTCGACGCCGACGTGGTGATGACCGGCCTTTTCGGCGAGCCGGCGCGCTGCTTCCTCTACGCCCATGACTGGCAGCAGGTGAACGCCATTCCAGCCGATGCGCTCAGCATCCTCGGGCGGCTGAAGCAGCCCCGCGAC